>PWLA01000060.1 GCA_003559555.1 Gemmatimonadota bacterium
CCGTTCTGGACCGGCTTCGCGCGGAGGCGAGCTGACATGGCCTATCCGTACACCCACGAAAAGGAAGTCCGGCTCCTGAGCCGGGGGTGGGGCGACCCCGCCACCCGGACGTTGGAGGGCTGGAAGGCGCTGGGAGGCTACGAGGGCCTCCGGAAGGCGCTGGAGATGTCCCGGGACGAAGTCACCGGAGTGGTGAAGGACGCCGGGCTCCGGGGGCGCGGCGGCGCAGGATTCCCCGCCGGAGTCAAGTGGTCGTTCATGCCCAAGGAGAAGAAGGGGCCCCACTACCTGTGCTGCAACGCGGACGAGTCGGAGCCCGGCACCTTCAAGGACCGCGAGATCATGCGATGGACGCCGCATCAGATGATCGAGGGCTGCCTCATCGCCGCCTACGCCATCCAGGCCGACCACGTCTACATCTACTGCCGCGGCGAATTCTCCGAGACCAACGAGATCGTGGGCCGGGCAGTGGAGGAGGCGTACGAGGCCGGGCTGGCGGGGAAGGACATCCTGGGATCGGGCGTGGACATCGAGGTCACCGTCCATGTGGGTGCCGGCGCCTACATCTGCGGTGAGGAAACGGGACTCATGAACTCGCTGGAAGGACGCCGCGGCCTTCCCCGGGTCAAGCCGCCCTTCCCGGCGGCATCGGGACTCTTCGGAAAGCCCACCACGATCAACAACGTGGAAACCCTGGCGGCAGTGCCCCACATCATCCAGAACGGGGCGGAGTGGTACCGGCAGTGGGGCACCGAAAAGAGCCCCGGTACCAAGCTGTTCTGCGTGAGCGGGCACGTAAAGCGCCCGGGTAACTACGAGCTCCCTCTGGGCTTCCCCCTGACGGAGCTCATCTACGATGTGTGCGGGGGCATGCGCGAGGGCCGCGTGCTGAAGGCGGTGGTACCCGGAGGCAGCTCGGTGCCCTTCCTGAGTGCAGCCGAGTGCGAGGACTGCACTCTGAGCTACGAAGGCGTCGTGGAGGCCGGCTCCATGCTGGGATGCGCCTCGGTGATGGTCATGGACGACTCCACCAACATCGTGAAGCAGGTTCGCCGAACGGTGGACTTCTTCGCCCACGAGTCGTGCGGGCAGTGCACCCCGTGCCGGGAGGGCACCACCTGGCTGGCCCGGATCCTGAAACGGATCGAGACCGGGCGGGGCACCGAGGAGGACCTGGAAACGCTCCTGGAACTGGGAGACCAGATGACCGGGACCACCATCTGCGTGCTGTCCGACTCGGCGGCGGCACCGGTGCGGTCGTCCATCGAGAAGTTCAAGGACGACTATCTGGCTCTGATCCGGCGGGGCGAAAAGGTGGGCGCCGCCTGAGCCTGAAGGGGCAGGGGGGTTGACGCCTCCCACGAGATCCCGAGGATACACCAGGCCCGGAGCGGGGCCGCGCTTCACCCAGAGAGCGAGAGTATGGCTGAGAACTCACAGACTCCGGAATCGGTAACCCTGACCATCGACGGTCAGGAGGTGACCGTCCCCAAGGGGACGACGATCCTCCAGGCCGCCGAGACCCTGGGCAACCGGATTCCCCACTACTGTTACCATCCGGGCCTTTCAGCGCCGGCCCAGTGTCGGCTCTGCCTGGTGGAGGTGGAGGGCGCACCCAAGCTCCAGCCCTCCTGCATCACCGAGGTCCGGGACGACCAGGTGGTCCTCACCGAGAGTGAGGAGGCCACCCGGCAGCGCAAGGGCGTGCTGGAGTTCTACCTGGCGAACCACCCCCTGGACTGTCCCATCTGCGACCAGTCAGGGGAGTGCAAGCTCCAGGACTACGTGCACGCCGAGGGCCGCAAGCACGGACGGAGCCGGGAGCCCAAGCGGGTCTTCGGCCGGGACGACTTCGGAGGCGACATCCTCTTCTACGGGGACCGCTGCGTCATGTGCACCCGGTGTGTGCGCTTCATGAACGAGATGTCCCAGGACCCCCGCCTCACCGTGGTTGAAAGGGGGAATCGCTCCATCATCGACACCTTCTTCGAAGAGGGCGTGGAGGGCTCACCCTACGCCGGCAACATCGTGGACATCTGTCCGGTGGGAGCGCTGGTCTCAAAGGACTTCCTCCACAAAGCCCGTGCCTGGGACCTGGACCACAAACCCACGATCTGCCCCAACTGCTCGCAGGGGTGCAACATCGATCTCCACGTGCGGGACAACCGGGTTCAGCGGCTCAAGCCCCGGGCCAACCTGGAGGTGAATCAGTACTGGATGTGCGACTACGGCCGCCACCGGTATGAGTGGATGAACCGTGACGACCGCATCGGGACTCCCCTCGTGAACCGAAGTGGGACCCAGGTCGCCGAGGATTGGCCAGGGGCGCTGAAAACGCTGAGCGGCCGCCTCGAGGTAGGGGTCCGGCCGGTGAAGGCCGTGGCCTCGCCCTTCGCCTCCAACGAGGACCTGGCCGCCCTTCGGCGCCTGGTGGACGGACTGGGCGGAGGAGAGATCGTCTACCGCCTCCCCCGGGCGGACCGGGAGATTCCGCTGCCCGGGTTTCCGAAGCTGAGCCGCCGCAAGGACCTGGCACCGAACGGGCGGGGCGCGGAGATCCTGGGGATGGAGCGTGTGGGTGACGAGGACGGCAGCGGAGGGCTGGACGAGTTCTCCGGATACACCGGCACCATCATCGTGCTGGGCGACGAGCTGGCCGACCAGGAACCGAGCTTCGGGGAGCAGGCAGCCCTGTATCTCTACATGGGCGCCCACCCGACCTCGGCAGCGACCCAGGCCGACTACCTTCTCCCCACGACGACCCACGCCGAGCAGGAAGGTACCTTCACCAACTACGAGGGGCGGGTTCAGCGGTTCTGGCCCGGACTCCAGGGCCCGGGCGTGGCCCGGCCGGCCTGGCTCGTGCTGTCGGCGTTGGCCGCCCGGATCAACGGGGGCCCGGTTCCCACGAGCGCCGCCGAAGCCTTCATGCAGGCGGCCGAGATCGCCCCGGAGTTCCAGGGGCTGGCCTATGACTCCATCGGCACCCGGGGGGCCCTCATCAACGAACCTGTGGCCCTCCCGGGGTCCTGAACGGTATGCGACTCGACTTCAACGTCCCTGACTGCCACGTGGCTGCGCTGCCCTGGCCCTCGGGGTCCACCTCCTCGGACGCACTGAACCGACGGCTCGGATGAACGATCTTTCTCCCATGGCCTTCTGGGTGACTTCGTCTCTCAAGGTCTTCGTGGTCTTTTCCGTCCTCCTGGCGGTGGTGGCCTTCATGACCCTGGCCGAACGGCGGATCTCCGCATTCATCCAGGATCGGCGGGGACCCAACCGGGTGGGACCCTTCGGGATCCTGCAGCCGGTGGCCGACGGGATCAAGAACATCCTGAAAGAAGAGACCATGCCGGCCACGGCGAACCGGACCTTCTTCGTGCTGGCTCCGGCCCTGGCCATCGTTCCTGCCATGTTGACCTTCGCGGTGGTCCCCTTCGCTGCGCCGCTGGTGACACCGTGGGGTACGGTGGGAATGGTGATCGCGGACATCCCCATCGGGATCCTCTACATCCTGGCACTGGCCTCCCTGGGTGTTTACGGACTCTTCCTGGCGGGCTGGGCGTCCAACAACAAGTACGCCTTCCTGGGCGGCGTCCGGTCAGCCTCACAGATGGTGAGCTACGAGGTGGCCCTGGGGCTCTCCATCATCCCCGTTCTGATGCTCACCGGCAATGTGACCCTCACCGAAATGGTGTGGCAGCAGCAGCAGATGGGATTCTGGTTCGTCTTCCCCCTCTCGCTGGCCTTCGTTCTCTTCGTGATTTCGGCCTTCGCCGAGACGAACCGGCTCCCCTTCGACCTCCCGGAGGCCGAGTCCGAGCTGGTGACGGGGTACCACACCGAGTACTCCTCCATGAAGTTCTCCATGTTCTTCATTGCTGAGTACTCCCACATCCTGACGGCGGCGGCCCTCATGGCCACCCTCTTCCTGGGAGGCTGGAGCATCCCCCTCTGGTCCGGCGACCACCTCTTCTGGTACGAGGGAATGCTCATCTCGGGCTTCACCCAGGCCGGAGAGCCGGTGGCCGCCGATCCCGGATGGTGGGTCACGCTCCTGACCTTCCTCTCCTTCGCCCTGAAGACCGCCTTCTTCGTGCTGGTCTTCATGTGGGTCCGCTGGACGCTCCCCCGGTTCCGCTACGACCAGGTGATGCACCTGGGATGGAAGGTGATGCTTCCCATCGCCCTGGGCTATGTGATGGGGCTGGCGGCCACGGTCCTGGTGCTGGACCAGCTCGGGGTGGAAGGCTTTCTCTTCGGTGCCATCCTCACTGCGGTGAGCGCCCTGGCCACGGCAATCTTCGTCTTCGTGGTGGACAGGGGCCGGCTCATCGCCGGCGCTGCGGTGACCGGCACCGATCGCGAAGTCCGTTCGCCGGTGCGAAGGGTACAGCGGCCGGCGCTGGAGGGAAGCTCCGGCGGTGCCCCTGGATCCTGATCCCGCGCCGGCATGGACGCCGGTTCACATCTATTGAGCTCGAATCGCGGAGGATAGCGATATGGCAGCTACAGTGAAGGTCATGCGCCGCCCGGAGCCGGGCGAGACGTCATACATGCGCGCCACGCTGAAGGGGATGGCTCTCACCTTCAAGCACCTGGTGAATCCCAACAAGGTGACCCGCCAGTATCCGGAGGAGCAGCCGGACCTGTCTCCTCGTTGGCGGGGAACCCACCGGATGGAGGTCCATGCCGACGGCCGCCCCAAGTGCGTGGCCTGCGGACTCTGTCCCACGGTGTGTCCGGCCAACTGCATCCGGCTGGTGGGCGGAGAGGACGACCAGGGCAATCGGTACCCCATCGTCTACGAGATCGACGAGTTCCGGTGCATCTTCTGCGGCATGTGCCAGGAGGTGTGCCCGGTGGAGGCCATTCACGTGGGCGTCCACTTCGAGAACGCCGAGTACACCCGGGAACGGTTCGTATACGACCTGGACCGGCTGATGGAGCAGGACCATCCGAGCACACTCCTGTGGGATCCCTCCGATCCCCGCTCCGAGTAAGGCACGCGCCACATGGTAGACATCCTCTTCTTCGTCTTCGCCGCCACGGCCGTAGGAGGTGCACTGGGGGTCGTATTGCAGAAGAACCCGGTGAGCAGCCTCCTCTTCATGGTGGGCACGCTGGCCTCGCTGGCAGGCCTCTTCGTGCTCATGGAGGCCCACTTCCTGGCGGCGATCCAGGTGATCGTCTATGCCGGGGCCATCATGGTCCTCTTCCTCTTCGTGATCATGCTCCTGAACCTGGGGCACGATTACCGGGACGACCTGAAGACCGGGCTGGGGATGTTCACGGCCTTCGCCGCAGCAGGCGCCCTTGCCGGTGTTCTGGTGAGTCAGCTCAGGGGCGTGGAAGAGACGCCCCTGGCCCAGCATTTTCCGGGGCCTGACGCCCTGGACCAGCTCCTGGCGGAGCAGGGAATCATCGGAGCCATCGCCCACCCGCTCTTCACCGACTACGTGGTGGCCTTCGAGCTGGTGGGAATTCTGCTCCTGGTGGCGCTGGTGGGCGCCATCGTCATCGCCAAGCGGAGGGTTTGAGACCCATGCTCGCAGAAGCCCTGGTCCTCAGCGCCATCCTCTTCGTCATCGGGACCACCGGGGTCCTGATCCGGAGAAACGCCATCATCATGTTCCTCTGCGTCGAGCTCCAGCTCAACGCGGTGAACCTCTCCTTCGTGGCCCTGTCGCAATACATCGGCATCGAGGGACAGGTCTTCGTCTTCTTCATCATGACGGTGGCGGCGGCGGAGGCAGCGGTGGGCCTCGCCATCATCATCTCCATCTTCCGGCACTACGAGACGGTGAACGTGGACAACTTCAACCTCCTGAAGTGGTGAGGCCATGACCGGAATGGGACTGCTCACGACCGGCCTTGTGGCCCAGGATGCAGGCGGGGGATTCGACCCCCTCCTTCCGGGGCTCATCGTCCTCCTCCCCTTCCTGGGCTTCGTCGCCAACGGGATTCTGGCCCTGGTGGCCGGCACCCGGGGCGCGGCACGGGTCCGGGCCGGGAACGAGGCGTCCGAGACCGCCGACAACACAAAGAGGACCCTGACCCAGACCCTTCCCACGTGGATCGGTCCCGGCGTCATGCTGGCGGCCTTCATCCTCACCCTGCTGAACTTCGTCGGATTGCTGGGCGTGGAGCTCACCGAGCCGGTCATCCGGTCGTACTGGACCTGGATGGCCACCGGGACCCTGACGGTGGAGGCGGCGCTGCAGCTGGACCAGCTCTCGCTGATCATGATGATGGTGGTCACCGGAGTGGGCTTCCTGATCCACGTCTTCAGCGTGGGCTACATGAAGGAGGACCCGGGCTACGCCCGCTACTTCGCGTATCTGAACCTCTTCGTCTTCTTCATGCTCACCCTGGTCATGGGAGCCAACTTCCCCATGATGTTCGTGGGCTGGGAGGGGGTGGGACTCTGCTCCTATCTCCTCATCGGGTTCTGGTTCCAGGACCGGGAGAAGGCGGACGCAGGCAAGAAGGCCTTCATCGTGAACCGGATCGGAGACTTCGGTCTCCTGATGGCCATGTTCATGCTCTTCGCCCTCTTCGGGACGCTGGACTACGTGGCCATTTTCGAGGCGGCGCCGGAGGTCATGGCCTACGGCGGATTCGCCGCCACCGCCATCGCCCTCTTCCTGCTGCTCGGAGCCATCGGGAAGAGCGCTCAGGTGCCGCTCTACGTGTGGCTCCCCGACGCCATGGCCGGCCCCACCCCGGTCTCGGCCCTGATCCACGCCGCCACCATGGTCACCGCCGGCGTCTACCTGGTGGCCCGGGCCTCGGTGCTCTTCGCCCTGGCCCCGGTGGGGGCGGCGGCGGTAGCCACCGTGGGCGCCGTCACCGCCCTCTTCGCCGCCACCATCGCCCTGCAGCAGTACGACATCAAGAAGGTGCTGGCCTACTCCACGGTCTCGCAGCTGGGCTTCATGTTCATGGCGGTCGGGGTGGGCGCCTACGCGGCCGGGGTCTTCCATCTGATGACCCACGCCTTCTTCAAGGCGCTCCTCTTTCTGGGCGCCGGCGCGGTGATCCACTCCATGCACCATGCGCTCCACGCCACCCACAAGGACTGGGACGCCCAGGACATGCGGAACATGGGGGGGCTGCGGCGCTTCATGCCCGTGACCTGGATCACCATGTGGGCGGCTACCCTGGCCATTGCAGGGGTGTGGCCCTTCGCCGGGTTCTTTTCCAAGGACGAAATCATCTGGTTCGTGGGGACCTCGGCACCGGCCTCGGCACTCTACGTGGTCCTGTGGGCCATGGCCATCGCCACGGCACTCCTGACGGCCTTCTACATGACCCGGCTCATGGTCATGACCTTCCACGGGTCGAATCGGACCGGGGAAGGGGAGCGGGGGCACCTCCACGAAGCCCCCCTCTCCATGACGGTCCCCCTGGGGATCCTGGCGGTCCTCTCGGTGGTGGGCGGCTGGGTCAACGTGCCCGGGTCCATCCGGGAGTCGATCTTCGGAGGCTTCGGTCTCCTCCCCATGTCGGACTGGCTGGACCGGTGGATGGAGCCGGTGACGGCCTCGGCCCAGGCCATCCGACTCGAACAGATGGGGGCCTACGCCTCCACCGCCCCGGTGGGCGGCGGCCACGTCGTCTGGGGCGCCATCGCCACCGGACTGGCGCTGGCGGTGGTCCTGGTGGGGGCCCGCCTGGTGGCCAGCCGTGAGATCCGACCGGCCACCGAGTCCGAGGCACCGGCCACGGGGATCCGGGGGCTCCTCTACAACAAGTGGTACGTGGACGAGTTCTACGACCGCTTCATCGTGAAGCCCGTGGTGGGACTCTCCCGGTTCTGCTGGCGCTGGATCGACCAGGTGCTCATCGACGGCACCGTGAACGCCGTGGGAACCGTGTCCCGAGGGCTGGGCTGGTTCGGGTCGCTCTTCCAGACGGGCCAGATCAACACCTACGCCTTCATCGTGACGCTGGGGGCCCTGGCGCTCCTGGGCGTCCTGATCTTCTGAGGTCGTGGCCATGACTGCACTCATCGACGCCGTGGGATTCGACGGATGGATCCTCCACGCCCTCATCTGGCTTCCCCTGGTGGGCGTGGTCGGGGTGCTTCTCTCGTCGGAAGAGAGGGCGCCACACTTCGCCTTCGCCTGGAGCGCCGCCCTCTTCGTGCTGAGCCTGGGGCTCTGGTGGAGCTACGATCCGGCCGGCCCTCTCTTTCAGCTCACCAGCGAGGTGCCCTGGATCGATCTGTGGGGCGTGAGCTATGCCCTGGGAATCGACGGGATCAGCCTCTTCATGGTGCTCCTGACCACCCTCACCATGCCGGTGGCGATCCTCGGGGCATTCCGCTACATCGGAGAGCGGAGGAAGGCGTTCTACGCCCTCATGCTCCTCCTGCAGATGGGGATCGTGGGGGTCTTCACCTCCATGGATCTCTTTCTCTTCTACGTCTTCTTCGAACTCACCCTGGTCCCCATGTACTTCATCGTGGGCATCTGGGGAGGCGAGCGACGGATCTACGCGGCGGTCAAGTTCTTCCTGTACACCGCGCTGGGATCGCTCCTCATGCTGGTGGGGATCCTCTACCTGTACTTCCAGGCGCAGGGGGCCGGCGCCCCGGCCTCGTTCCACTACCTGGATCTGGTGGGGACGCCGCTGAGCCTGACCGAACAGCTCTGGCTCTTCGCGGCCTTCGCGCTGGCTTTCGCCATCAAGGTCCCCATCTTTCCGTTCCACACCTGGCTTCCGGACGCCCACGTGGAGGCGCCCACGCCCGGCTCGGTGGTGCTGGCGGCGGTGCTCCTGAAGCTGGGCGCGTACGGCTTCATTCGCTTTGCCCTTCCGTTCTTTCCGGACGCGGCGATTCACCCCACGGTGGTGCTGGTCATGCTCACCCTGGGGGTCATCGGGATCATCTACGCCGCCTGGGTCGCCGCGGTGCAGCCCGACGCCAAGAAGCTGGTGGCCTACACCTCGGTGGCCCACATGGGCTTCGTGGTGCTGGGGATCTTCGCCATGACGGTGAACGGGCTGCAGGGCGGACTCTTCGTGATGATCGCCCACGGAATCGCCACCGGCGCCCTCTTCCTCCTGCTGGGGATGCTCTACGAGCGGCGCCACACCCGGGAGATCGATGAGTTCGGAGGGCTGGCCCGGGTGGCTCCCCTCATGGCCACCGCCTTCGTCATCACGGCCCTGGCCTCCATCGGGCTGCCGGGGACCAGCGGATTCGTGGGCGAGTTCCTGGCCCTGGTGGGAACCTTCGAGCGGCATCCGATCATCGCGCTGCTGGGCGCCACCGGAGTCATCTTCGCGGCGTACTACATGCTGCCCATGGTTCAGCGGATCCTCTTCAACCAGCTGGACAGGGACGAGAACCGGACCATGCCCGACCTCACCGGCCGTGAGATCGCCGTCCTCTCTCCCCTGGTGGCCCTCATGATCATTCTGGGGGTCTTCCCCACGCCGGTTCTGGAACGGATGGAGCCCGGGGTGAGGGCCATCGTGGAGTACGTGGACGAGGGGGCCCGGGCCGGTCCCCTCATGGAGGCGGCCCGCCCGGGTTCCTCAGGCACCGAGCTGGGTCAGGAGTTCTGGGAGCCGGACGTTGAGGCCGAGGCTCCCGTGCCGGTGCAGACGGCGCCGGCCGAGCTGGGACGCACCACCTGGATCAGCTCGCCGGCTGTATTGGCAGGACCAGGACCCTCCGGGATCTTCCCGGAGCGGAAGACCGGGCCCCGGACCGTTCCGGGCGCCGAGAGACGGGGAATCAACGGGGATGAGGGCTGAACCGGCATGACTCTCGATTTCGTTTCCAACGTCGACTACATCTGGGCGCTCCTGCCCGAGATCGTCCTCTCCGTCTGGGCCATGGTGGTTCTCCTCGCCGGGGTGCGTCGCCCGGACGATCCGCCGGCCAACACCGCCGCCCTGGGGTGGCTGGCTCTGGTGGGCATCCTGGTGGCCGCCGTGGCCAACGGGTGGCTCTACGGTGTCACCTCCACGGCGGACGCCGCCATGATCACCGTGGATCCGTTCCGCCTCTTTGCCAACTGGGTCTTCCTGCTGGGGGCAGGCCTCACCGTCCTGGTGGCTGGACCCTACGTGACCCGCCAGCGGCTCCAGGCGGGGGAGTTCTACACCCTCATCCTCCTGGCGACCGTGGGGATGATGTTCATGGGCGGGACCCGGAACCTGATCCTCCTCTTCCTGGCGCTGGAGACCATGTCCATCGCAGCGTACGTCCTCACGGCGTACAACCGGAGGGACCGGAAGTCGGCGGAGGCGGGCCTCAAGTACTTCATCCTGGGATCCTTCTCATCGGGCTTCCTCCTTTACGGGATCGCCCTGGTGTGGGGAGCCACCGGGAGCGTGCACCTCACCGAGATCGCAGCGGTCGTGGAGGCCGGTGCCGGCTTCACCGGGCTCCTCCTGGCGGGGATGGCACTCCTGGGGATCGGGTTCGCCTTCAAGGTGGGGGCCGTCCCGTTCCACATGTGGGCTCCGGACGCCTACGAAGGGGCCCCCTCCCCCTCCACCGCCTTCATGGCGGCGGCGGTGAAGGCCGCCTCCTTCGTGGCCTTCCTCCGGGTCTTCCTCGAGGCCTTCCCGACCCTGTACGAGTCGTGGTATCCGGTGGTCTGGTGGCTGGCGGTGCTCACCATGGTGGTGGCCAACCTCATCGCCCTGACCCAGGCCAACGTGAAGCGAATGCTGGCCTATTCGTCGGTGGCCCATGGCGGCTACCTCCTGGTGGCGGTGGCGGCTGCCAACGAGATGGCCACGGCCGGGCTCCTCTTCTACCTCCTGGTCTACACCGTCATGACGGTGGGCGCCTTCGCCATTCTCATGATCGTCAGCGGGCAGAGCGAGGATCGCCTGCAGGTGGAGGACTACGCCGGGTTTGGATGGGCGCAGCCCGTGCTGGCGGTGGTCTTCACCATCTTCCTCCTCTCGCTGGCGGGCTTCCCGGGAACCGGCGGGTTCATGGCCAAGATCTACATCCTCCAGGGGGCGGTGGAGAGCCAGCTCTGGATGCTGGCGGTGATCCTGGCCCTGGCGACGGTGGTTTCCTACTACTATTACCTTCGGGTGGCTTGGTACATGTGGATGCGCTCCGCCGCCGCCGGAAACGACCACGCCCGGGTCTGGACACCCCTTCCGGTCTGGCTGGCCCTGATTCTCTCCGCCGGGGTAATCCTCTATCTGGGGGTGCTGCCGAGCGGACTGCTGGATGGGGCCATGACCAGTGCCCAGGGCCTGGGCGTGGTCAGGGACGGCCTCCTTGGGCTCCGTCCCTGAGGCCTGACCCAGCCCCCCTCTGAACCCCGGACGCGCCGCTCCCCCTCCGTTTTCTCGCAGTCAGGAGTGAAGACCGAATGACGCTGCCGCTGCACATCTTCCGCGAGTACGACATTCGGGGGATCGTGGGCCAGGACCTGACCACGGACCTGGTGCATGGGGTGGGCCGGGCCTACGGCACCACCCTTCGGGCCGCCGTGCAAGTGGAAGGGGAAGGGGGGAGGGGAGATCCCCGGATCGTGGTGGGATGGGACAACCGTCCGTCCTCTCCGGAGCTGGTGGATGCGCTGATCAACGGCCTTCTCTCAACTGGCGTACATGTCCTGGAGCTGGGCGTGGTACCCACACCGGTGACCTGGTGGGCCGAGAAGGTGCTGGATGACATTCAGGGCGCCATACAGCTCACCGGCTCCCACAACCCCCCCGAGTGGAACGGGATCAAGATGACCCGCCTGGGCCGGTCTCTCTACGGGGACGGCGTACAGGAGCTCCGTCGGACCATCGAGTCCGGTGCCTTCGCCGGTGGCAGTGGGGAGCGGGAGGAGCACCCGGTACTGGAGCACTACGTGCAGGATGTGACCGCACGGATCCAGCTCGAGGGTCCTGTGAAGGCGGTGGTGGATTGCGGAAATGGAACCGGTTCGGTGGTGGCCCAGCGACTCCTGGAGGAGGTGGGGGTTGAGGTGATCCCCCTCTACTGTGACTCCGACGGGACCTTCCCGAATCACCATCCCGATCCCACCGTCGACGAGAACCTGGGGGATCTCATCGAGCTGGTCCGGAGCGAGAAGGCCGATTTCGGGGTGGCCTTCGACGGCGATGCAGATCGGATCGGCGCCGTGGACGACCAGGGCCGGATCATCCGGGGCGATGTCCTCCTCCTCCTCTACGGCCTGGATCTGCTGGACCGGAAGGGCCCGGGTCAGCTCCTCCTCTTCGACGTGAAGTGCTCGCAGCTCCTCCCGGAAGTCTACGAAGAAGCCGGCGGGGAGACCCTCATGTGGATGACCGGACATTCCCTCATGAAGGAGAAGATGCGGGAGACCGGAGCCCCCCTGGCCGGAGAGCTCTCCGGGCACATCTGCTTTGGCGGAGACGAGTACCTGGCCATCGACGACGCCCTCTACGACGCCTGCAAGCTGGCCGAGCTGGTGAGCCGGGCGCCGGAGTCCCTCTCCCGGCAGGTGGACCGCTTCCCCCGTTACGTGTCCACGCCCGAGATCCGGATCGAGGTGACCGAGGAGTCCAAGCGGAGGATCGTCCGGGCGGCGGTGGAGCACTTCTCCCGGACTCACGAGGTCATCGAGGTGGACGGAGCCCGGATCCTCTTCGGCGACGGATGGGGCCTGATCCGATCCTCCAACACGCAGCCCGTCCTGGTGGCCCGCTTCGAGGCTCGCACGCCCGAGCGCCTGGAGGAGATCCAGAGCGAGGTCCAGGGCTGGCTTCGGGAGCAGGGGGTTGATGTTTGATCGAAGCATCTCCCAACTGATCGGAGGGCTGAAGGGCCGGGTCCTCCTGGGCGCCTTCCTCGGTCTCCTTCTCCTCCTCCTCATCGCTCGGTGGGGGGTCTCGTTGTACGTGGACGCCCTCTGGTTTTCGGCCGAAGGGGCCGGCGACGTCTTCCGGACCCGCCTGCTGTGGGAGTGGGGCGCTCGTCTGGGGGCCGGCCTCCTGGTGGGCCTCCTGGTGTGGTGGAATCTCCGGATCGTCCTGAAGACCTTCGCCGGGATCCAGATCCGGAGGCGGGTGGGAGATCTGGTGATCCAGGAGCAGCTTCCGGACAGCTATGTGCGCTGGTCGGTGGTGGGCGTCTGCGTGCTCATCGGACTCTGGTTCGCCGCAGCGGTCCCGCAGGGCACGGGAATCCGGGGGCTCCTTCTCCTGAACGCGCCGGAGTGGGGTCAGCTGGACCCCATCTTCGGCCGGGACCTGAGCTTCTACCTCTTCCATCTCCCGGTTCTGGAGGGCGTCCTCACCTTCGGACTCGTGGTCACCGTCTTCCTGGCCGCCCTGGTGACGGCGGGGTACTCCGCCACCGGTGCCATCGAGTGGGGAGGAGGAAAGGTCCAGGTGAAGGATCTTCCCCGGCTGCACCTGGGAATCCTGGGGGCCCTCTTCCTGACCTTCCTGGCCGTTCGATTTCACCTGGCCCCCTACGGGCTGGTGCAGGACGGCAACTCCGGTGTGCAGGGGATCTTCGGCTACGCCGACGAGCACGCCCGGGTGCCGGCCTACCGCGTTCTGGCCGTTCTGGCCCTGGCTTCGGCTGCAGGGGTTGCCTGGGGCGTGGTGCGAAACCGGCTCCTTCCCGTGGCCCTGTCCGTGGTCGTCCTGGCCATGGGAGGCATCGTGGGGGCCCAGGTAGTGCCGGCGCTGGTGCAACGGTTCCAGGTGGAGCCCAACGAGCTGGCCCGGGAGACGCCGTACATCGAGCACGCCGTCCAGTTCACCCGGAACGGGTTCGGGCTGGAGGGAATGGCCCGGGAGCGCCTGGACTACCGGCCGCCATCCCCTGAGGACTGGGAACGGGTCCCCGAACGACTGGACCGACTTCCGGTCTGGACCGAGGGAACGCTTCTTTCCACCTTCCGGCAGATCGAAGCCCGCTTCGAGTACTACGACTTCAACCGGGTGACCTTCAACCGCTATCCGGGCGATGATCGTCCGGTGCCGACTGCGCTTTCGGTCCGCGAGGTGAACCCCAACGGGATCCCCGATCCCAACTGGCAGAACCTGCACCTGCGGGAACGGTTCGTCTCCGGAATGGGTGCGGTGGCCGGTCAGCTCCACCGGCAGGACGAGGACGGCCGGCTTCCCATGTTCCTGGCGGCCATTCCCCCGGAGTTCCGACCCGGGCCCGGTGTCCCCCAGCAACTCGACCTGACTCGTCCCCAGGTCTACGTGGGGAGTCGCCCCCAGCTCCACGCCGTGATCAACCGCAGTGACGAGAGCTTCCTGGCCCCCGACGGCTCGCCGGGCGAGCCCGGCGTGGACTACCCGGAGGGGATCCTCATGGGATCGCTCCTCCGGACGCTGGCCCTGGCCTGGAACTTCCAGGATGCGAACCTCCTCTTTGCATCCGAGGTGCAGCCGGAGAGCCGTTTCGTGTTTCGGCGGGAGGTCCGGGAGCGGGTCCGGACGCTGGCCCCCTTCCTCCTCCTCCCGGAAGACCCCTTTCCGGTCATCGCCGAGGGCCGCATCGTCTGGATCGTGGAAGGGTTCACCGCCAGCCGCTCCTTCCCCCTCTCCACCGTGCACCAGGTGGCGAACCAGCGTGCAGCCCGCTACCTGCGCAACTCGGTGAAGGTGGCGGTGGATGCCGTCACCGGTGAGGTACGCATGTACGTGGCCGACCCCGACGACCCGCTGCTGCAGGCGTACCGGGGTGCCTTCCCCAGCCTCTTCCACGACATGGAGGAGATGCCCCGGGAGCTGGTCCGCCATCTTCGGTATTCCCGGCACCTCCTGGACGTCCAGAGCCGGGTGCTTCTGCAATACCACCAGGAGGCCCCGCCGGTCTTCCATGGTCAGCAGAACCGCTGGGCCGTGGCCACGGAACTCTCGATGGACACCCAGCCCGTGGAGTACCGCCCCGAATTCAGCTTCCTGACCCTGCCCGGCGAGGCGGAGGAGAGCTTCGTACTCTCCAACGTTTTCGTACCACAGGGAAGGCAGAACCTGGCGGCCTTCCTGGCCGGCCGCTGGGACCCGGACCACGGCAACGAGCTCCTCCTCTGGGACGTGCCTGTGGAAAGCCAGGTGCGAGGCCCCCGCCAGATCGAGGCCCTCATCGAGCAGGACCCGGAGATCTCGCAGCAGTTCTCCCTCTGGAGGCAGGGGGGAAGCCAGGTCTGGACAGGCCACCTCCACCTGGTCCCGGTGGGCAACACCCTGATCTACATGGAGCCCATCTTCCTGGCCGCCGACTACGACGCCATTCCCGAGATCCGGCGGTACGTGGTGAGCGACGGGCGGAGGGTGGTGATGGACCCCACCCTGGAGGGCGCGGTGGCCGGCCTGGCACTGGGGATGGAGGGCGTGGTGAGGGACGAAGGGGATCCGGCGCCCCCTCTGGACCCCGAGGAGGAGATCCCCGAGGAGCTGATCCGAGAAGCGGAGATCAGGGGCGCCGAAGAGGCCCTCCGGATCATGGAGGAGGCCGAGACCGCACTCCGAAACGGGAACTGGGAAGAGTTCGGCCGGAAGCTGGAGGAGCTTCGATCGCTCCTGCAGGGACAGGCCGGCGACCCCTGACCTGGGCGAGCGCCCCGGACGAATCGGGTGCCGACGGCTTGATCCGGACCTGGCGCCCCCATACCTTCAGCAGGCTCTTGCCGGGACGGTGAGAGCGGTTTCATGTCAGACCAACGGGCACAAGGGACCGAATGGATATCCACGAATACCAGGCAAAGAAACTCTTCCGGGACGCGGGCATTCCCGTACCACCCGGCGAGGTGGCCACCACCCCCGACGAAGCCGAGAAGCTCGCGACGAACTACGGCGGCAACGTGGTGGTGAAGGCTCAGGTCCACACCGGCGGGCGAGGGAAGGCCGGTGGGGTCAAGCTGGCGAGCTCGGCCGCCGAGGCCCGGGAGCACGCCTCCCGGATCCTGGGGATGAGCATCAAGGACCTGACGGTCAAGAAGGTCCTGGTGACCCCGGTAGAAGACATCGAGGCGGAAGCGTACGTTGGGGTGCTGATCGATCGAGCCACCCAGACCCCCATGTTCATGGTCTCGCCGGAAGGCGGCGTGGACATTGAGGAGGTGGCCGCCACGAACCCCGAGGCCATCCGGAAGCTCCGGGTCGACCCCCGCTACGGCCTTCTCCCGCATCAGGCCTACGGGCTGGCCACGTTCCTCTACGACGATCCCAAGCTGGTGAAGCAAGCGACCCGGATCATGGGGCAGCTCTACCAGGCCTTCACCCAGAACGCCTGCTCCCTGGCCGAGATCAACCCCCTCATCGTGACGCCCGACGGTGAGGTGAAGGCCATCGACGCCAAGGTGAGCATCGACGAGAGCGCCCTCTTCCGGCTGCCCGAGGTGGCGGAGTTCCGGGACCTGGACGCCGAACCGGCATCGGAGACCAAGGCCCGGGAGGCCGGACTCTCCTTCGTGAAGCTGGACGGGAACGTGGGGTGCTGCGTCAATGGCGCCGGCCTGGCCATGGCCACCATGGATCTGGTGAAGTACTACGGCGGGGAGCCGGCCAACTTCCTGGACATCGGCGGATCGTCGAATCCGGACAAGGTGGTGGCGGCGCTGGAGATCATCACCGCCGATCCCAATGTGAAGGCAATCCTCTTCAACATCTTCGGGGGAATCACCCGCTGCGACGACGTGGCCAACGGGATCGTGGAAGCCGCCCGCCGCATCGACATCCAGCCCCCCATCGTGATCCGGCTGACCGGAACCAACGAGGAGGAGGCGCTTCGGATCCTGGAGGATGCCGGGTACTCGGCCTTCACCTCCATGGACGAGGTGGTGGAGAAGGCAGTGGAGCTCGCGGCGCAGGCCTGACACGACTCAACGGCAGGGAGACTGAATAGACATATGTCGATCTTCATCGATCGTTCGACTCGCCTCGTGGTCCAGGGAATCACCGGACGCGACGGCTCGTTTCATACAAACCAGATGGCGGCCTACGGCACCCAGGTGGTGGCCGGCGTCACCCCGGGCAAGGGGGGGCAGACCTTCGAGACCGACGAGGGGGAGGCGATCCCCATCTTCAACACCGTGGAGGAGACCGTGCAGGAGGAGGGGGCCAACACCTCGGTGATCTACGTGCCGCCGGCCTTCGCCGCCGGCGCCATCATGGAGTCGGCCGACGCCGGGATCCAATTCATCGTGGCCATCACCGAGGGCATCCCGGTCATCGACATGACCCGGACCTACGCCTTCGTGAAGGACCGGGGCGCCCGCCTCCTGGGCCCCAACTGTCCCGGCGCCATCACCCCCGGGGTGGGGAAGGTCGGCATCATTCCGGGGCAGATCACGACGGCGGGACCGGTGGGGGTGGTTTCCCGCTCCGGCACCCTGACGTACGAGGCGGTGAACCAGCTCACCGAGGCCGGCATCGGGCAGACCACCTGTGTGGGGATCGGAGGCGACCCCATCATCGGGACCAACTTCATCGACACCCTGCAGGCCTTCTCCGACGACCCGGATACCGAGGCCGTGGTGATGATCGGCGAGATCGGCGGCACAGACGAGCAGGAGGCGGCCCGCTGGGTGAAGGAGAACATGGAAATTCCCGTCGTGGGCTTCATCGCGGGCCAGACGGCGCCTCCAGGGCGCCAGATGGGACACGCCGGGGCCATCATCTCCGGCTCGGCGGGAACGGCCGAAGAGAAAATGAAGGTCTTCGAGGAGAACGGGATCGCCGTTGCCCGGCGACCGGTGGACATCCGGACGTTGATTCAAGAGGAGCTGGGCCACTGAGGTCCGCCCCTGTCGGGGGCGGATCCGGGTCCGGTCCGGATCATGAACCTGGGTGACCTCCTCGCCGCTGATCGGATCCGGGTCCCCCTGCGGGGGCGTACGATCCGGGAAGGCTTCAGGGAGCTGAATGCCCTCCTCCCCCCTGAGGGGGAGTCGGCAAGTCCGCTTCCCATGGGCTCCGTCGCCTCCAGTCCCTCGGGGTACTCCCGGGTCCTCATCGTGCCGGACCGGGGAAGCCCCACCGCCCCGGCCATGGCACTGGGCGTGGCGCCGCGGCCCCTTCAGGAGCAGGACTCCGAAGCCCCCTCCTCCCAGGAGGCCGGCCCCCGCATCCTGGTACTGGTCCCAGGCCGAGGACTCAGCCGTGATGCCCGGTTTCGGATCGAGTCCATCTTCTTTGACCCGAAGGTCGAGACCGCACTGCTCCGGGCCGGAGGAGCCACCCAGGTCCTGAGCCTTCGGATGCTCACCACGCTGGAGCTCCAGAAGCCTCTGCGGGTCCAGGACGTGATGGTCCCCCTCTCGTACCGGATCTATCCCGACACGCCCCTGGAC
This sequence comes from Gemmatimonadota bacterium, assembly GCA_003559555.1. Lineage (GTDB taxonomy): Bacteria > Gemmatimonadota > Gemmatimonadetes > Longimicrobiales > Gaopeijiaceae > PWLA01. Next base: position 18,285 of record PWLA01000060.1, read on the forward strand.
GAGGTGCTGGATCTCATGGTTCGCCGTCGCCTCAGCGCCGTTCCGGTGGTAGGCGAGGGCCTGCAGGTCCTGGGAGTGATCTCGGCTGCGGAGATCCTCCGGTACGGGATGCAGACGGCCGGCGCACCCGCCAGCGGCGGCAGGCAGGGGGATCCGGCGCCCACGGCCCGGGAGATCATGATCCGGTCGGTGATGTGTGTGACGGAAGACGAATCCCTCCGGAATGCAGCGCAGCTCATGGCCAACCGGAACGTGGCCCAGCTTCCGGTGGTCCGGGAAGGCGAAATCGTGGGCTTTCTCACCCGTGAAGGTGTGCTCTCCGCGCTCTTCGAGGACGTGGGGAACGAGCCCGGTGTCAGTGAACCCATCAAAGAGACGAGCAGATGAAACATACGTTGGCCATCATCAAGCCCGACGCAGTGGCGTCGGGGAAGGCGGGAGCGGTCCTGGCGCACCTGGAGAAGGCTGGATTCCAGATCCGGGCCCTCCGCATGACCCGGCTGAACCCGGATCAGGCCCAGGCCTTCTACGCCGTGCACCGGGAGCGTCCCTTCTTCCAGTCGCTGGTCTCGTTCATGACCTCCGGGCCGGTGATCCCCATGGTACTGGAGGCCGAGGATGCGGTCCCCCGACTCCGGGAAGTCATCGGTGCCACCGATCCAGCAGAGGCCGCCGAGGGGACCATCCGGGCGCTTTATGCCGAATCCAAGGAGCGCAACGCGATCCACGCCTCCGACTCCGACGAGAACGCCCGTACCGAGATCTCATTCTTCTTCAGCCAGGCGGAACTCCTGGGACTCTGACCGCCGGAGTCCGGGAAGTCGGGCGTCGGAGGCGGAAAAGCGAGGAACCGGAACATGGCCGAGAGGGATCGGGACACCCAGCGGGTGGCGGTGGTGGGGGCCGGAACCTCGGGCCGGGGTGTGGCCCGGGTCATGGCCTCCATCGGGATCGAAGTACTGCTGGTGGAGCGTACACCGGAAACGCTGGCCCGGGCGCTCCAGGGCCTCCGGGAGGCCATGGACCGGGACATCGGTCGGTGGGCCCTCACCGAAGCGGAGCGGGACGCCGCCCTGGCGCGCATCGAAGGCGTCGCCGGATCTCCCGACCTGGACGGGGTTCAGGTGGTCTTCGAGTGCATCACCGAAGACATGAAGGAGAAACGGGCCGTCCTCCAGGAACTGGATCAGCGGGCACCCGCCGACTGCGTCTTCCTCCTCAACACCTCCACCCTCTCCGTCACCTCGTTGGCAGAGTCGGTCTCTGCATCACGACGTCCGCTCCTGCTGGGTCTCCACTTTCTGCACCCGGTGGCCCGGATCGGCCTGGTGGAGCTGGTCCGGGGCCGGGAGTCCGGCGAACGGGCCGAGGCTGTGGCTCGACGCCTGGCCAGGAGGCTGGGGAAGGAGGTCATGGAGGTGGCCGAGTATCCGGGCTACGTCACCAGCCGTCTCACCCTGGCGCTCATCAACGAGGCGGTTCACCTGGTCATGGAGGGGGTGGCCACCCGGGATGCCGTGGATCGGGCCATGAAGCTTCGCCTGGACTCCACCCACGGTCCGCTGGCCCTGGCTGACGAGATCGGCCTGGACTCGGTGCACCGGGCGCTGGAGTCCCTCTGGGGCGAGTTGGGGCTCCCCCAGTTCAGACCGGCGCCCCTGCTGCGACGCATGGTCAGCGAAGGTTGGCTGGGCGAGAAGGCCGGGCGCGGCTTCTATCGCTATTCCGAGTCCGGCCGCCGGCTTCCCGAAGATGAAGACCTCACCGAGCCCCGCCTGCATCGCCTTCTGGGTGTAGGGTCCGACGGAGAGGAGGTGGATGCACCATGAAGGTCCTGGTGCTGAACTCCGGATCGTCGTCGGTCAAGTACCAGGTCATGGACACCGAGACCGGCCGTCCCCTGGTGGTGGGTCAGGTGGAACGGATTGGAAGCGGGGGCGCCATCCTGAGCCAGGAACGGGGTTCCGACGGAGCCCGTGTGAAGGAGACGGGGACGATCCTGGACCATCGAGATGCCATTCACGCCATCCTGGAGCTGGTGGGGGACCCGGAGCGGGGTGTGCTGACCTCCGGTGACGCCCTGGAGGCGGTGGGCCACCGAGTGGTACACGGAGGAGAGGCCTTCACCGGGGCGGTCGTCATCGATCCCGAGGTGGAGGACCGGATCCGGGACTCCATCGAGCTGGCGCCCCTCCACAACCCCCACAACCTGGCCGGTATCCGGGCCGCCCGGAGCCAGCTTCCGGACATCCCCCACGTGGCGGTCTTCGACACGGCCTTCCACGCCACCCTCCCGCCGAAGGCCTTTCACTACGCGCTGCCCTACGTCCTCTACCATCGCCACCGGATCCGCCGGTACGGCTTCCACGGTACGAGCCATCGCCACGTCCTTCGCCGCGCCGCCGAGCTCCTGGACCAGGATCCCCCCTCGTTGCGCCTGATCTCCCTGCACCTGGGCAACGGCGCCAGCGCCTGCGCCATCGAAGACGGCCGTTCGGTGGACACTTCCATGGGATTCACGCCACTGGAAGGGCTGGTCATGGGGACCCGCTCCGGTGACGTGGACCCCGCAGTGGTACTCCACGTGATGGCCCGTGAGGAGGTCCCGGCCTCCGATGCCGGGGGGATGCTGAACAAGCACTCCGGCCTTCTGGGCCTGTCGGGTATCTCCGGCGACATGCGGGATCTCCTTGAAGAGGAGAAAGGGGGAAGCGAGCGGGCCCGCCTGGCGCTGGACGTCTATATCTACCGGATTCGAAAGTACATCGGTGCCTACGCCGCCGTCCTGGGAGGCATCGACGCGGTGGCCTTCACCGGCGGCGTCGGCGAAAACGCCGAAACGGTCCGGAGCCGGGCACTGGAGGGGCTGGGATTCCTGGGGATCCAGGTGGACCCGGAGGCCAACCGGAAACTCGTGGGTGGAGAGGAAGGCAACTTCGCCCAGGGGCCGGTCTCCCTCCTGGTCATCCGGAGTGGTGAGGAACTCACCATCGCCCGGGAGACGGAACGGGTGGTGAAGCGGGGACCCGAGTCCGAAGGCTGAGTTGCAGCGGGCCGAGCGGCTCGTTTCCACACGTTCCTGGCCCCCTTTTCTCATCAGACCGACGGGAGGTCGGGGTCGCCGATCGCCGCATCCGCAGAAACGTTGACAGATCGGCCCCTTAGCACCAAATTTACAGGTCTATGCTCAGGGTCAATCTGATGGATCTGGACCGGGAGGGCCCGGTCCGGATGGAACGGGACATCGCGCCTGATTCTCCGGTCTGGGAGGATATCGAACGGGAGTTCGCCGGACCCGTCCAGTTGGACCTGACCATCAGCGCCACCGCCACGGGTCAGGTTCTGGTCCAGGGGACCCTCGATGCCAGGCTGCATCGCCGGTGCCGCCGGTGCCTGGTGGACGTGGTGGACGAGGTGCACCAGGAACTGAACCTGGTCTGGGCGCTCCGGGACGATTTCCCCGGCGGCGAGGACGACGAGCCCGAGGCCGAAGGGGTCCGAACGCTCGACCTGACGAACAACGAGCTGGACCTGGGCCCTGCACTCCGGGAGGAGTTGATTCTGGCCATTCAGCCCTACGTAGTCTGCACGGAGACGTGCAAGGGGCTCTGCCCCGTCTGTGGGGTCAACCGAAACGAAGAAACCTGTGACTGCACCCTGGAAGAACCCGATCCCCGATGGGACGTTCTCCGGGCGCTCAAGGAAGACTAGGGGAGAAGTCCGATGGCAGTTCCAAAGAAGCGCACGTCGAAGCAGCGCAAGCGCAAGCGGCGTACCCACTACAAGGCCGCCGCGGTGGTGACCCATACCTGTGGCAGGTGCGGCGATCCCAAGCAGCCGCACCGGGTCTGCCCGACCTGCGGGTACTATCGGGACGAGCAGGTCATCGAGGTCGACATCGACTGAGGGGGCGTTCTCTTGCGGATCGCCCTCGATGCCCAGGGTACGGACCAGGCGCCGGCCAGTGAGATCGCCGGAGCCATCCAGGCTCTGAACGAACGGGACGACCTCACCATCATTCTGGTGGGGGATGAAGCGGCCATCCGGTCCGAGTTGGCTCACCATGACCAAGCCAGCGCAGACCGGATGGAGATCGTTCACGCACCCGAGCGCATCCTTCCCAGCGAGGCGCCGGCGTCGGCGGTGCGCCGCCGCCCGGATTCCTCCATCGTGAAAGGCGTGCGCCTGCAGAAGGACAAGACGGCGGATGCTTTCGTAAGCGCGGGCTCCACCGGGGCGGTGATGGCCGCCTCTCTCATCCTGCTCCGTCCCCTCCCAGGCGTGGCCCGCCCGGCCATCGGGACCCTCCTGCCCACCTCTCGCGCCCCGACCCTCATGCTGGACTCCGGGGCGAATGTGGACTGCAAGCCCCAGCACCTGCTGGAGTTCGGTCGACTGGGCACCATCTACGCCCAGGACCTCATGGGGGTGGAGGAACCCCGGGTGGCACTCCTGAACATCGGCGAGGAGCCGGAGAAGGGCGATGAGCTGGCCGTCGAGGCCCATCGCCTCCTGACCGAGAGCCGGATCAACTTCGTGGGGAACGTGGAGGGACGCGACATCATCGGCGGGGCCTGTGATGTCCTGGTCTGCGACGGGTTCGTGGGCAACGTGCTCCTCAAGTTCTACGAGTCGGTGGCCGAGTTCATCATCGGCCTCCTGGGGCGGGAGATGGACCGGGTAGGGGCCCAGCTCGAGGTGAAGGAGGTCTTCCGGGTCCTGGACTACTCGGAGTACGGCGGGGCACCGCTCCTGGGCGTCAACGGAGTGTGCATCATCTGCCACGGGAGCTCGCCCCCCAAGGCGATCCGGAACGCCATCGAGGTGGCCACCCAGGCGGTGGAGTCGCAGATGGTGAAGCATATCGCCGGGGAGTTGGCCCAGCCGAAGGAAGCCTGAGCCGCATCCCCTCCCACACGCTTCCAACCCCATCCACGACGAGGTACCTGCATGTCGACGGCGTTCATCTTTCCCGGACAGGGCTCGCAAGAAGTGGGAATGGGCCAGGCCCTGGCCGACGCCCATTCCGTGGCCGCCCGAACCTTCCAGGAGGCCGACGACGCCCTTCAGACCTCTCTCACCCGGATCATGTGGGAGGGCCCCGAGGAGGAGCTCGTCCAGACGAAGAACGCACAGCCGGCGATCCTGGTGCACTCGGTGGCGGTGCTCCGGACCCTGGGGGAGGCCGTGACACCCATCCTGGCGGCAGGCCATTCCCTGGGTGAGTTCTCGGCCCACGTGGCGGCCGGCACCCTCACCTTTTCCGACGCACTGCAGGCCGTTCGCCTCAGGGGCGAGCTCATGTTCGAAGCGGGCCGGCGTCGACCCGGGACCATGGCCGCCGTGCTGGGCATGGCCGACGATCAGGTACGAGAGGTCTGCTCCCGGGTATCGCGGGAGGGCGCCGTCGTGGTGACGGCCAACCTGAACTCGCAGGGACAGGTGGTGGTGTCCGGCGACGTGGCGGCTGTGGAGGAGGCCATGGAGGCCCTCCGGGAGGCCGGTGCCCGGCGCGTGGTGCCCCTGAACGTATCCGGAGCCTTCCACTCCCCCCTCATGGCGCCGGCCCAGGGGGGATTGCGTCAGGCGCTGGAGTCCGTAAAGTTCGACCGACCCCGGTTCCCGGTGGTGTCCAACGTCACCGCGGCGCCGGAAGACGACGGGGACCGGGCCCGGGAGCTACTGGTGGAACAGCTGACCTCGCCGGTCCGCTGGGCGGAATCCGTGGACACCATGGTCCGGGAGGGGGTGGAACGCTTCCTCGAGCTTGGGCCGGGATCGGTCCTCACCGGGCTGAACCGGCGCAACGCCCGGGGGGTTCCGTCGCACGCCCTGGGAACGGCGGAGGATCTGGCCGAGCTGGGCCTGTAGCATCGCAGGAGGACCGAAGGATGGGACTGGACCGCCAGTCGAACTTGGAACCACCAGGGGGAGGACGGGATGGCTCAGGAACTCGAGGGAGAGGTTGCACTGGTCACGGGAGGCTCCCGTGGCATCGGACTCGGGATCGCCCGGGCGTTGGCCGAAGGGGGGGCCACCGTGGCGATCATCGGTCGGGGAGAAGCGCGCGCACGGGAGGCAGCCGACTCGCTCCCCGGCTCGGGACACGAGGCCTTCGGGTGCGACGTATCCAGTCCCGACCAGGTGGCTGCGACCGTGAAGGCGGTGGAGGAGGCGTTGGGCGGTGTGTCCATCCTGGTGAACAACGCCGGGATTACCCGGGACAACATCCTCCTCCGGCTCAAGGACGAGGATTGGGATGAGGTCATGGACGTCAACCTCAAGGGCGCCTTCAATATGACGAGGGCCCTAACCCGGGGAATGATGAAGCGGCGAAGCGGCGTGATCCTGAACATCAGCTCGGTGGTGGGCATCTCCGGAAACGCCGGGCAGTCCAACTACGCCGCCTCCAAAGCCGGCCTCATTGGCTTTACCCGGAGCGTTGCGAGGGAGCTGGCCTCGCGTCAGATCCGCTGCAACGCCATCGCCCCCGGCTACATCGAGACGGACATGACCGGCGCCCTGGACGAGCGGCAGACGGAGGCGCTGAAGGAGCAGATTCCACTGGGGCGGCTCGGTACCCCTGAAGACGTCGCAGGCCTGGCCCGCTTTCTTGCGGGGCCTGGGGCTCGCTACATTACCGGGCAGGTTCTCGCCGTGGACGGGGGCATGGTCATCTGACCACGTCCCTGTGACGGCACTTTCATATTCTGGCAGCATTCAACGCAAGAGGCGAAGAATGGCGGACAGCATCGAGGCACGTGTCAAAGAGATCATCGTGAACGAGCTCGGCGTCGAGGCCGAGAAGGTCACCACGGAGGCGTCGTTCGTGGAGGACCTGGGAGCCGACTCCCTGGATACGGTGGAGCTGGTGATGGCCTTCGAGGAGGAGTTCGGGCTGGATATTCCCGATGAGGACGCCGAGCAGATGCGGACGGTGGGCGAGGCGGTGAAGTACCTGGAAAAGAACTCCGAGTCCTGAAGCTGATTCGGTTGGCGAGAGCACGTTTCAACGGAGTGGGGGACCATGTCCCAGCATAACGGAGCAGATCGGGAGGTCGTGGTCACCGGTGTGGGGATGGTCACTCCGGTGGGCATCGGTCGTGAAAGCGCCTGGAGCGCCCTCCTTCGGGGAGAATCCGGAGGGGGGCCCATCACCCACTTCGAGCCGGATGACGGCTACGCCACCCGGATCGCCTGCGAGGTGAAGGACTTCGATCCGTCGGACGTCCTGGACCCCAAGGAGATTCGCCGGTTCGACCGGTTCGTGCAGCTCTCCCTGGTGGCCACCGACGAGGCCATGCGTCATGCGGGTCTCGAAGGCGCGCCCGACGGCGTGCCGGAGGAGAAATTCGGCGTGATCATCGGAAGTGGGATCGGGGGCATCTCCACCTTCGAGGACCAGTGCAAGACCCTCCTGGAGCGGGGACCGGGGCGGGTCAGCCCCTTCTTCGTCCCCATGTTCATCCCCGATATTGCGCCCGGCCTCATCTCCATCCGGTACGGCGCCCGGGGTGCCAACTACACCACCGTCTCTGCCTGCGCCTCGTCGGCTCACGCCATCGGCGAGGCCTTCCGGAGCATCCAGCGAGGGGACTCGGAGATCGTCATCGCCGGAGGGACGGAAGCCACCATCACCCCTCTGACCATCGCCGGCTTCTCGGCCATGAAGGCCATGTCCACCCGAAACGACGAGCCGCAGACGGCGAGCCGCCCCTTCGATGCCACCCGGGACGGGTTCTTGATGGGTGAGGGGGCCGGCACATTGATTCTGGAATCCCGGGAGGTGGCCGAGGCCCGGGGGGCGCGGATCCTGGGCCAGGTGGCGGGCTACGGCCTGTCGGCCGACGCCTATCACATCACGGCGCCGGCGCCCGGTGGAAAGGGAGCCCAGGCAGCCATGCGCATGGCCCTCTCCGACGCCGGTGTCCAGGCCGAGGACGTGGACTACGTGAACGCCCATGGCACCTCCACCCCGCACAACGACCGCAGCGAGACGGCGGCGATCCGAGCCGTCCTGGGCGATCGGGCCGACGAGGTGGTGGTGGGATCCACCAAATCCATGACCGGTCACCTGTTGGGGGCCGCCGGCGCCGTGGAAGGGATCGTCTCGCTCCTGGCCTGCCAGTCCGGGACGATTCCGCCCACCATCAACCTGGAGACCCCCGATCCGGACTGCGATCTGGACTATGCCGCCGACGGGGCCCGCGAACGAGATGTCCGGGTGGCCCTCTCCAACTCCTTCGGCTTCGGTGGGCACAACGTCTGCCTCGCCTTCCGCCGCTGGGATGGGGACTGACCCGGACGTTCCCGTTTCTTCTCCGGGACAGGGGTCTCCGGTACGACACGGTCCGCAGGCAGCGGAGCCTTCTTCCAGGGACATGGGCGAATGAGAGGCGAATGAGGATCGGACTCGGGTACGACTCGCACCGCTTCGATCCGGAACGCCCCTGCGTCCTGGGCGGAGTGGAGATCCCCGACGCTCCGGGTCTGCTGGGCTTTTCCGATGGCGACGCAGTGGCCCACGCCGTCACCGATGCCGTCCTGGGAGCCGCGGCCCTGGGGGACATCGGCCAGCACTTTCCGCCAGGCGACGAGCGCTGGCGAGGTGCGGACTCCATGGACCTGCTTCGGCGGGCGGTGGGCTTGGTGCACGAAGCCGGCTACCGGGTGGTGAACGTGGACCTGACGGTGGTCTGCGAGCGGCCGAGGATCGGACCGGTGGCCGGGCGGATCCGGGAGGCACTGGCCTCGGTCCTGGCGGTCCAGCCGGGAGACGTGTCCGTCAAGGGAAAGACCAACGAGGGGATGGGATGGGAGGGAAGGGAGGAAGGGCTGGCCGTCCATGCCGTCGCCCTCCTGACCCGGGGCTGAGGTGGCCGAGCAGTCCGGGGCCGACGCCGAGCGAGCCTTCCGACTGGAGGAGTTCGCCGACTTTCTGGGGCTGGAGCGCGGCCTGGCGGAATCCACGGTTCGGGCCTACCTGAATGACCTCCGTCAACTCACCCGATTTCTGGCAGCCCGAGGAATCCACCAGCCCACCGCCGTCCGGCACCCCGACCTGCGGGAATACCTCTATCACCTGAAGGACGCCGGCCGGGCACCGGCCTCAATTCGCCGCCTCGTCTCGTCTGCTCGGGCCTACTTCGGCTTCCTCCTGGAGGAGGGACGCCTGGACTCCGATCCCACCGAGCGGCTGGACTCCCCCCAGATCGGCCGCAAGCTCCCCAACGTACTCTCCCGGGACGAGGTGGAGGCCGTGCTGGACGCCCCCTCCCCGGACCGGACGGCGTACTGGCGGGACCGGGCCATCCTGGAGCTTCTGTACGCCACGGGGGTCCGGGTCTCAGAGCTCCTGGGAATCCGGGTCACCGATCTGGATCTGGACGAGAGGCTCGTAGTGGTGACAGGGAAGGGGAACAAGGAGCGCATCGTCCCCTTCGGACGGACCGCAGCGGAAACACTCCTGCGCTACCTGCAGCACCTGAGGTCCCGCCTGGATCAGGGCGAAAGCGACGGGATCCTCTTCCTGAACCAGCGCGGCCAGCCCCTCAGCCGCATGTGGGTCTGGTCGCTGGTGAAGGATTCGGCCGAGGCCGCCGGGATTCCCCGGAAGGTCTCACCCCACACGCTGCGGCACACCTTCGCCACGCATCTCCTGGAAGGAGGAGCGGACCTGGTGGCGGTTCAGGAGCTCCTGGGTCACTCGGACATCTCAACGACCCAGGTCTACACCCACATCGACCGGGAATACCTCCGGGACGTACATCGCCGGCATCACCCTCGGGGGTGATGCCGGCAATCCGACTCCCGCAGGAGGCTGGTCGGGTCTCGGGTCAGCGCTCCGGAGGAATCTGACCGTTACTCTCCTGGTCGGCTTCCACCTGGTCACTGGGGCTGGGGCGTTCCGGCTCCGGCACCAGGGAGAAGAGCTGGGTGGGCGTCGACGCCTGTGCCAGCAACTCCACCGCCTTCTCCAGGACCGCGTCCCGGCGGGCCTGAGCTTGCAGGGCCCGGTCCGTCCGATCCAGTCGCTGGAAGAGGACGACCTCGAGTCGCCAGTCCAGGTAGTCCCGGACCTCCGAAGTCATGAGGTCCCGCGACACGCCGTCAGCCACCAGGGCGTCGATGAAGGCGTCCAGTCGATCTGCCGGAAAGCCGTCGGGAACCTCGCCGGACTCCCTGACCTCCTGGGCCACGTTGAATGCCGCCTCCTGGGTCCGTTGGGCCAGTGAGACCTCAGCCTCCACCGCCGCGTTCAAGAGCCTCTGCTCCGCGCTGGTGAGGGTGTCGTTGGGGACCAGCAGGTCGGGATAGACGCCGCCCCCGCCCCAGATCGTCCGGCCGGCTTCGGAGGTGAAGCGGGGAATGGAGTCGGGTTCGATGACGCGACCCTCCCGATTCCGGGGACGATTCAGGGAGCGGCCCAGGGGGGTGTACCATTCACCGCTGGTGAGCCGGATCATGTGGTCGGCCGGGAGGGGGATGACGGTCTGGACGCTGCCTTTTCCGAAGGTCCGTTCACCAAGCACCAGTGCCCGGTCGTGGTCCTGAAGGGCGCCGGCCACGATCTCCGAAGCCGAGGCGGAGAATCGGTCCACGAGCACGATGATGGGCTTGCCTTGCGCCCGGGCCGCCCGGCGGGCGTAGGCCGACTCCTCCCGGAGGTCCCCACTGCCCCTTGGCGGACGCGACCGGGTGGTGACCAGCGTGGAGCCCCGGTCCAGGAAGAGGTCCGCCAGGTTCAGAGACTCGTCCAGATATCCGCCGGGATTCCCCCTGAGGTCAAGGATCAGACCCGAGACATCCTCCATCTCCGCCAGAACCGAATCGACTTCGGCCGCCGACTCCCGGGCCACCCGGTCCAGGTGGATATAGCCCACTCCGTCGAAGATCCGCTCAGAGGTGACGGCGGGAATATGAACCTGATCCCGCCGGATGGTGTGGGGGATCGGCTGGGCGATGCCGTCTCGCTGCACCGTCACCACCACCTGGGATCCGATCTCCCCCCGGATCTGGTCCGAAGCCTCCGAGACGGTCCAGTCCCGGGCGTCAACCCCGTCCACCTCCACGATCTGGTCGCCCACCAGGAGACCCTCCTGGTCCGCCGGCGTGTTCCGGAAGACGGCGGTGATGGTCACCCGCTCGTTCAACTCGGTGATCTGAACGCCGATTCCGGCGTAGTTCCCGGTACTCTCTTCCTGGAACGCCCGGACCTGCTCAGGGGTCAGCACTTCGGCGTAGGGATCGCCAAGCTCCCGAATGAGCCCCTGGATGGCCTTCTCCCAGAGCTCGGAGTCCGACTCCGAGACCAGGGCGAAGTCCCGGATGGCTTCCAGGGCACCAAGGAAGACCTCCTCCTCGGCAGTCAGATCGTCACGTTCCGAGAAGGGCGTGAAGGGCGTGAACGTTGGATCGCCCTGCTGAGCCTCGAGCTCCGCCGCAGCGGGAAGCACCGGGAGGAGGAGCAGGGGGAGCAGAAGAAGGATGCGGCGAATCATTCGCGTTCTCACAGGCTCTGGCACACTTGGATGGGGACCGTGGGTGTCGGGCCGGTTGTCCGGCCCGGAGCATCGGGTACTTGCCTTCCTCATAACCCGGCCGGGCCGGGCCCGTTCCCGGCGCGGGACCACGCGGAACCACGAAGGAAAGGCGCGTTCCCGTCAGAGGAGAGGGTTCTCCGATGGGGATACTCTCCTATCTTAGTCTTGCAGCACCGGTTCTCATAGCTCCTCGGCCCATTCCCGGATCCAGCTTCCGGCTCAAACCCCGGACGTATCACATGACCGCTCAGCAAAGATCCATCCTTTCAGCGGCTCTGATCCAGCTCCGGCCGGAGAAGGGCCAGGTGGAGCACAACCTGGCCCGAGTCCGCCAGGCCGTCGCCCATGAGGCGGGCCGAGGAACCCGGCTGGCGGTGTTTCCGGAAACGGCGCTCTCGGGCTACTTCGTGGAGGGCGGCGTGGCAGAGGTGTCCCGTTCCCCCGAAGACGTGGCCGCCGGCCTCGGTGCGCCACCGCCCGGAGCCCCGGACGTGATTCTGGGCACCTACGAGACCGGCCACGAGGGGATCCACAATTCCGCAGTGTACCTCGCACCAGATGGGGACCGGTGGACGGTGGTGCACCGGCACCGGAAGGTCTTCCTCCCCACCTACGGGGTCTTCCAGGAGGCCCGCTTTGTCTCGCCCGGGACCGTCCTGCGGGCTTTCGACACCCGCTTCGGCCGGGTGGGGCTCATGATCTGCGAAGAGATGATGCACTCCATGGTTCCCAGCGTGCTGGCCCTGGACGGCGCCGAGTTTCTGGTGTGCCTGGCGGCCACCCCGTCGCGTGACTACGGTCCGGCCGGAGGATTGCCCGGAAACCTGGAGCGGTGGGACGTGACCGGTCGTGCCATCGCCCTGGAACACGGCCTTCCTCTCCTGGTGTGCCACCTGGTGGGCAGCGAGGGAGGAAAGCTCTTCGCCGGCGGGAGTGTGGCGTACGGCTCCCACGGGGAGATCCTGGGGCGAGCGGAGCTCTTTCGGGAAGACCGCCTGGAGGTGACGCTCGACCCGGGAGAGGGACGTCGCGCCCGGACGGCCTCCCCCCTCCTCAGCGACCTTCGAGTGGCGCTGCCCCACCTCCTGACCGCGGCGGAAGCGGCGTCGCTCAGGGTGGAAGACCGGCCCGGTGTGGCGGCGGGTGAGGTCGGACGCCCCCTCGGACAGCCCGCCGGGGACGAACCCGGAGGCGCCCGGACCCGCAAGACCGAAAAAGGCGAGGCCGCAGGCACGGAGGCGAGGGCTGCCGGAGCTTCAGGTCCTCCGGCGGACATCGATCCGACCGACGACTCGGTTCTGGAGCTGGATCTGGAGCTGGTGGAGCGGGTCCTCGTGCGCTTTCTCGAGGAGGAGATCCGGGAACGACGAGGCTTCGAGTCGGTGGTCCTGGGGGTGTCGGGGGGCGTGGACTCGGCGGTGGCCCTCTTCCTGGCGGTGGAGGCGCTGGGGGCGGAAAACGTGCACGCCTTTCTACTCCCCTACGCCACCTCGAGCCCCGAGAGCCGGGACCATGCCGAGCGGGTCCTGGATGCCGTGGGGGTCCCGGGACGAACCATCTCCATCACAGGTGGCGTGGACGCCTATGTCGAGGCTTTCGAGCCCGAGATCTCGGATCTGCGCCGGGGCAATCTGGCGGCCCGGTTTCGGTCCATGGTCCTCTGGGATCAGTCCGCCGCCCTGGAGGCCCTGCCCCTGGGGACCGGAAACAAGAGTGAGCGGCTCCTGGGGTACTACACCTGGCACGCCGACGACGCCCCTCCGGTGAACCCCCTGGGCGACCTGTTCAAGACACAGGTCTGGGCCCTGGCCCGCCACCTCGACGTACCGGCCGAAGTGCGCCAGAAGGCCCCCAGCGCCGATCTGGTCCGGGGGGTCGACGACGAGGACGAGCTGGGGGTGGGCTACGAGGTGGCGGACCTGATCCTCCACTGGCTGCTGGTGGGGAGGACACCGGAGGACCTGATCCAGGCCGGCTTCTCCGAAAACAACGTGCAACGGGTCCACCATCTGCTGGAGGGCACGCACTGGAAGCGCCATCTTCCCACCGTGGCCATCCTGTCGTCGACGGCCATCGGCGAGTTCTACCTGCGGCCGGTGGATTACTGAGGGGGACGGACCGGTCCCCGCCCGGGAAGCTCGCCCCGACCAGGGGAACTGCAATGCTCCGGGGGGAGTCGCCGCCTGCGCTGAGTCTCCCTGGCGCTCCCAGCGGTGGCGCCCCGTATTTCTTCAACGGCCTTCTACACCCATGAATCGAGGATCGACCGTGCTCCTGGTCCTGGACAACTACGACTCCTTCACCTGGAACCTGGTGCAGCTCCTTGGCGAGCTGGGGACCGATCCGGTGGTGATCCGAAACGATGAACGAACCGTCGACGAACTGGTGGCCACGGCCCCTCGACAGGTGGTGATCTCGCCGGGTCCGTGCACGCCTTCGGAGGCGGGGGTCAGCGTGGAGCTGGTTCGTCGCCTGGACCCGAAGGTGCCCATCCTGGGCGTCTGCCTGGGACATCAGGCCATCGGGGAGGCCTTCGGCGGGCGCACCATCCGGGCACGGCAGGTCATGCACGGAAAGACGACTCGGATCCGCCACGGCGACACCGGGCTCTTCAAAGGGCTTCCGAACCCCCTGGAAGTCACCCGGTACCATTCCCTGGTCACCGATCCCGCCGCGCTGCCGGAGACGCTGGAGCCGGTGGCGTGGTCCCGGGAAGCCGATGGAGAAGAGGAGATCCAGGCCATGCGACACAAGGTACGTCCCGTCTGGGGCGTGCAATTCCATCCGGAATCGCTCTTCTCAGAAGGCGGGCGGGGGCTGCTGGAGAACTTCATCCGGCTGGCCGATTGACCCGGGTGCCAGGGGTCGAAGGCGAAGCGCCTCCGGACCCGCACCCCAACCCGACCCGCACCTTGCTTCCGGGGCGGGACGACCATACCTTCTTTGGCGTGAAACTTGCAACGAAGTTCCCGGCTCCCATCCGGACCCCAGCTCCATGAGCGAACCTGTGCTGGCCGTCATCCCGGCTCGCCTCGGCTCCAGCCGCCTGGCGCGGAAGCCCCTCCATCCGATCCTGGGCCGCCCCCTGCTGGAGTGGGTGTGGGAGCGAGTCGGCCCCATGAAGCTCTTTGATCGGGTGGTGGTGGCCACCGAGTCCGACGAGGTGGCAGCCCTCTGCAAGCGGTTGGGCGCGCCGTGCGTGCTCACCGACCCCGATCATTTCTCGGGCACCGATCGAGTGGCCGAGGTGGCCCAGCGGGAGGAGTACCGGGAGTTCGACATCATCGCCAACGTCCAGGGCGACGAACCCCTGGTTCGCGAAGGCCACCTGGCCCGGGCGGTAGCCCTGGTCCGGGACGACGGCTGGGAGGTGGGGACCTGCGCCACCCCACTGGGCAGTATCGAGGCCCGGCGCGATCCCTCGGTGGTGAAGGTGGCCCGCGGGAGGGCAGGGCGGGCTCTCTACTTCTCCCGGGCGGGAATCCCCTACAAGCGGGAGGGAAAGCCCACGGAGGCGGAGTTGACCCAGCCCCCCTTCCTCCGACATCTGGGCATCTACGTCTATCGCCGGCAGGCGCTGGCGCGCTGGGTGGCCCTGGCCCCTTCGCCCCTTGAGGAGCTGGAGCGGTTGGAGCAGTTGCGGGCGCTGGAAGACGGCATCTCCATGGGCGTCGCCGTGGTGGAGAATGCGGGTCCGGGGGTGGACACGGCGGCGGATGTCATCAGAATGGAAGAGGTTCTTTCGCAGCAAGCAGACGCCTCCACCCTCACCCACGGCACATGACCGACAAGAAGCGGGACACCAGGTATATCTTCATCACCGGCGGCGTGGTCTCCTCCCTGGGGAAGGGAATCGCCGCCGCATCGCTGGGGCGCCTCCTCAAGGAGCGGGGGCTGCGGGTCACGATCCAGAAGTTCGACCCGTACATCAACGTCGACCCGGGGACCCTTTCTCCCTTCCAGCACGGAGAGGTCTTCGTCACCGACGATGGAGCGGAGACCGACCTGGACCTGGGCCACTACGAGCGCTTCATCGACGAATCGCTCTCCCAGGACAACAACATCACCACCGGTCGTATCTACCAGACGGTGATCAACAAGGAGCGCCGGGGCGACTACCTGGGGTCCACCGTCCAGGTGATCCCCCATATCACCGATCAGATCAAGGCCAACATTCGGAAGCTGGCCGAGAACCACGATGTGGTCATCACCGAGATCGGAGGCACGGTGGGTGACATCGAGAGCCTCCCGTTTCTGGAGGCGATCCGGCAGTTCAGGCAGGAGGTGGGGCCCAGCAAGGCCATCTACATCCACCTCACCCTGGTGCCCTACATCGCCGCTGCCGGGGAGCTCAAGACCAAGCCCACCCAGCACTCGGTGCGGGAGCTCATGCAGATCGGAATCCAACCCCAGGTCCTCATCTGCCGGTCGGAGCACGCGTTGGACGAGGACATTCGGCGCAAGATCTCGCTCTTCACCAACGTGGATCACCGGGGCGTGGTGGAGGCCCGGGACGCGGAGTCCATCTATCAGGTGCCCCTCGAGCTCAGGCGCCAGGGGCTGGACGACTACGTGCTCGAGCTCCTGGGGCTCGAGGCTCCGGCGCCGGATCTGGAGGACTGGACCCGGATGACCGAGCGCATTGTGCGGCCGTCCCGGGGCACGGTAAGGATCGCGGTGGTGGGAAAGTACACCGAGTTGGTGGACTCGTACAAGTCGATTCAGGAGGCCCTCATCCACGGAGGGATCGCCCATGACGTGGGGGTCGAGGTGGGCTGGCTCTCTTCGGAGGAGTTCGAGGGCGCCGCCGCAGGTCCCGGGCTGACCGACTATCACGGGCTGCTCATTCCCGGCGGGTTCGGCCCCCGCGGGGTGGAAGGGATGCTGAATGCCATCCGCCACGCCCGGGAGCACGATCAGCCCTTCTTCGGGATCTGCCTGGGACTTCAGTGCGCCGTAGTGGAGTTCGCGCGAAACGTGTGCGGGCTGGACGAATCCCACTCACTGGAGTTCGCCGCCGAGTCCCCGGACCCCGTGATCTGTCTCATGGACTCCCAGCGCAATGTGACCCGAAAGGGAGGAACCATGCGGCTGGGCGCCTATCCCGCCCACCTGCTGGCGGGCTCCCGGGTGCGCGAGATCTACGGCACCGACACCATCTCGGAACGGCACCGGCATCGCTACGAGGTGAACAACCGGTACCGGGAGCAACTCGAGGCGGCCGGCCTCACCATCAGCGGGGTCTCGCCGGACGGAAAGCTGGTGGAGATGGTGGAGCTCTCCGACCACCCGTGGTTCATCGGCTGCCAGTTTCACCCGGAGCTCAAGAGTCGGCCCAATCGCCCCCACCCCCTCTTCGCCTCCTTCATCGGGGCTGCAGCGGCTGCCGCCGGGCTGGATGTGGTGGAAGCCGACGAGCCGGCCTCCCGAGTGGCCGGGGGAGGCTGATCGCCCATGTCGCTCTTCGACCAGTTCACCCTCATTGCCGGTCCCTGCGTCCTGGAAGACGACGACCTGAACCTGCAGGTGGGGGAGTTCCTGGCCGAACTCGCCCGACGCTGGCAGGTCCCGGTGGTCTACAAGGCCTCCTTCGACAAGGCGAACCGCTCCCGCATCGACTCGCCCCGGGGGCCTGGCCTGGATGAAGGACTCCCGAGGCTGGCTCGGGTGAAGGAGGCCACCGGCCTTCCCGTCCTCACCGACATCCACGAACCGGACCAGGCGGCGGCCGCCGCCGAGGTGGCGGACGTGCTCCAGATCCCCGCCTTCCTCTGCCGCCAGACGGACCTGGTCCTGGCCGCCGGTCGGACGGGGCGCCCCCTGAACATCAAGAAGGGACAGTGGATGGCGCCGGAGGAGATGGCGGCGGTGGTGGAGAAGGCCAGGGCAGGCGGCGCCCAACGGGTCACGGTGACCGAGAGGGGGACCTTTTTCGGGTACGGCAACCTGGTGGTGGACATGCGCGCCTTCAGGCGAATCCGAACGGCCTGCGGGGTGGACGCCGTCTTCGACGGAACCCACTCGGTGCAGCGTCCGGGAAGGGCCGACGGCTCCAGCGGAGGCGACCCGGAGCACATTCCGGCCCTGGTCCGGGGTGCGGTGGCGGCCGGCTGCGACCACCTCTTCCTGGAGACCCATCCGGCACCGGCCGGAGCTCCGTCCGACGGATCCAACATGTTGCCCCTGAAGGAGCTGGACTCCCTCATGGGCCAGGTCATGGATCTGCGGGAGGTGGTGGAGGCATGACGCTCGCGGCCGAGGAGGGACAGCGCATCCCCGAAGAGCTGGCCCGACGGATCCGGCTGGTGGTCCTGGATGTGGACGGCGTGCTCACCGATGCCGGCGTCTACCTCGGGGCCACCGACGCCGGCACCCGGGTCGAGCTCAAACGCTTCCACATCCAGGACGGCCTGGGGATCCACCTGATGCGGGATGCGGGGCTGGAGGTGGCCTTCCTCTCCGGACGTCCCTCCGAGGCCACCCGACTCCGGGCCGAAGAACTCGGGGTAGAAGAGTGTATTCAGAGAGAAGGTGGCATGAAGATCCCCGCCCTGAAGGACCTTCTGGCCCGGCTGAGGCTGGACTGGTCGCAGGTGGCCATGCTGGGAGACGACCTGCCGGACCTGCCGGTCCTGCGACGGGTGGGGCTGCCCGCCGGAGTGGGCAACGCGGTGCCGGAAGTACGAAGGGAGGTGCTCTTCACCACCCGAACAACGGGCGGTCGGGGAGCCGTGCGGGAATTCGCCCGGGCCCTCCTGGAGGCCCGGGGAGAGTGGAACGAACTTGTGGAGGCCTACTGTGCCGCCCGAAGCGCAGACTGACACCGAGACCCTCGACACCGCCAGCGCCGCTGCGACGCCCTCACGCGTCCAGGGGCTCCTGGAGGAGGGGCGACGTGTGCTTCGCTCGGAGGCCGACGCCGTGGCGTCCATGGCCGAGCGGCTGGACGAGGGTTTCGTGGAAGCGGTGGAGCTGCTCTACGGGGCCACGGGAAGGGTGATCGTCACCGGAGTGGGCAAGAGTGGGATCGTGGCCCGAAAGCTGGCGGCGACCCTCACCTCCACCGGAACCCCGGCCACCTTCCTGCATCCGGTGGACGGCCTCCACGGGGACCTGGGCATCGTGAGCCGAGAAGACGTGGGGATCTTCATCTCCAAGAGCGGAGCCACTTCTGAGCTGGCCGGGCTGGTAGAGTACATGGTCCGGCTCGGGGTGCCCATGGTGGCCCTCACCGGGACAGTCGACTCACCCCTGGCCCGACACGCCACCGCGGTGCTGGACTGTGCCGTAAGCGCCGAGGCCTGCCCCATGGACCTGGCGCCCACGTCCTCCACCACCGCGGCGGTGGCCATGGGCGACGCCCTGGCGATGGTGCTTCTTCAGCGGAAGGGGTTCCGGGCCGAGGACTTCGCCCGCTTCCATCCCGGAGGCGCCCTGGGGCGCAAGCTCACCCTCAGGGTGGACGACCTGATGGTGGGAGAGGAGTATCCGGAGGTACCGCAGACGGCCCTCATGCGGGACTGCATCGTGCCCCTGGCCCATATGCGGGGTACGGTTCCCATCGTGGACGAAGACCGGAGGGTGGTCGGGGTGGTCACCGCCGGGGACCTGACGCGCCTCATGGACCGGCGTGAGAACTTTCTGGAGGTGCCCGTGGCCCAGGTCATGACCGCCTCTCCCCGGGTGGCCCGGGTGGGACAGCTGGCCGGCGCCGTGGTCCGCGAGATGGAGGAGTTCGGCATCATGGCCCTGCCGGTGGTGGACCAGGAGGGCCGGCTCCAGGGCGTGATCCACCTCCACGACATCCTGCGGGCCGGGGTCGTATGACGATCCGGATCGCCGGGCTCTGGCTGGTGTTGGGATTCGTGGCACTGGCGACCGCGTGCCAGGAGGAGGGCGACGTGGCCACCGTCTCGGAGGAGCTGGCGGCCATGGACGCCGACTTCATCGTGGTTGGGGGCGAGCAGTACGTGAGTCAGGACGGTGAGATCGAGGCCCACCTGGTCTACGACACGGCCTTCCAGTGGAACGATTCAACCTCGGCGGCCCTCCGGCGGCTCGAGCTGGTGGTCTTCCACGAAGACGGAAGCGAGCGGGCCCGGGTCACCTCCGACCGGGGCCGGCTGGATCAGGCCACCGACCGGATGCTCGCCCAGGGCAATGTGGTGGTGGTGATCCCGGGCGAAAACCGAACGATCCGCACCGAGGAGCTCCACTACGACCCCCAGGCCGGGCAGATCTGGAGCGATTCGGCCTTCGTGATGACGATGCCCGGCTCGCGGCTCGAGGGGCTCTCGTTCACCTCCGACATCGACTTTCAGAACTTCGAGGCCCGGGGGCGACGGCAATGAGATGGGTGACGCTGTGGCCCGCGCTTGTCCTCGCGGTAGGGGGTGCCCTGGCCCTGCCCGGGCTGGGGAGCGCTCCGCTGGAGGCCCAGGACCTGGGCACGGACTGCGATCTGGAGGCCTACTCGACGATCCGGTCCTCCGAGGCGGGACCCGGCCGACGGGTGACCTGGATTTCCCGACCCATCATGCGCTGCCCCGACGGCACCCGCATCCGATCCGATTCGGCAGTCGTCTACCAGGAGAGCCAGCGGGCCGAGCTCATCGGGAACGTCCACTTCCAGACCGACGTCCGACTTCTGGAGTCCCGCCTGGCCGACTTCTACGAGCGGGAGAACCGGCTTTACGCCCGGGGCGACGTTCACTACACCGATCGGGTGCGGGACAGCGAGCTTCGGGGCGACACGCTCACCTACCTGGGAGAAACCGCGTTCCGGGCCGAAGAGCAGATCACCGTCACCGGGGCTCGACCCAACGCGGTGCTTCGGCCCGAGCGGGAGACGACGGGGCCCACGCCCCCCGAACCCTACCGGGTGACGGGAAACCGGCTCAGGTTCGAGGGTGAACGCTTCTTCTGGGCCGACGGTGACGTGGAGGTGCTCCGGGACGACCTGGAGGCCTATGCCGACTCCCTGGCCTTCGACCAGGAGGTGGGGACCCTCTTCCTGAGCTACGACGCCCGGGTGCTGGCCGAGGACACCGAGATGTCGGGGCATCGGATCAACCTGACCATGCCGGAGGACATCCTGGAGCAGATCACCATCCGGGAACGGGGCCGCCTCGTCACCGACGACCTGGAGCTGGTGGGCGAGGAGATCCGGATCGAGCTGGAAGACGAGAAGATCCAGCGACTCGTGGCTGTTCATCGAGAGCCCGCCGACCCCGACGATCCCCGGCCCCGCCCATGGGCGGTCACGGAGGAGTTCGCACTGGGAGGCGATTCCATTGACGTGCGTTCTCCGGATGAGATCCTGGAGACGGTCCACGCGGTGGGCCGGGCCCGAGGCGAAAGCCGGGCCCGCGGCGCAGCTCCAGTGCCCGTGGAGGTGGACCCCGACGCCCTGGATCCCACCGAACTCGACCTGGACCATCTGCTTCCCGGGGATCCGGAGGAGGAGGAGGAGCAACCCGAACCGGCCATCCAGGTGGATCGGGATTGGATCGAGGGTGACGAGATCCTGGCCACCTTCGAGCGGGTCCCTTCCCAGGAGCCGGACGACCCGGAGGCCGATGAGCCCGGAGATGAGCCCGGAGACGATCCCGACGCGGCTCCGACACCCGCCTCCGACGACCTGGACACGGCGGACGAGCCCGTCCAGTACCGGCTGTCTCGACTGGAGGCCCGGGGCAATGCCCGGACCCTCTATCGGTCTCCGCCGGATGACGAAGAAGGGGAGCCTGCGGAGCGGGACGAGGACGAGCCGGTCGAAGACGAGGAAGAAGACGTGGACGCCGAGGAACTCAGGGTGGGCGACCCCCTCTGGTCCATCAGCTACATCAAAGCGCAGGAGATCATCATCTACATGCTGGACGGTGCGGTGGACAGGGTGGAAGCCAAGGAGCAGGTGATGGGGCTGCAACTTCAGCCCGACCGGGAGCGACCATGAGCAATGACGGCGAACGAATGACGTCGGAGCGGGACGGCCTCCACGAGGACAGGCGGCCAGAGACGAGCCCCGGGCCCGATCCGGATGGCGCAAGCGGTGGGATCGCCACGGATCCGACGGCGCTGGCCGAGGTGGAGGACCTGGGCGCCGTCAGCGAGGACGAGCGGGTGGAGGAGGCCCTCACCCAGCACGAGGGAAGCGTCTTCCGGGCCGAAGGTCTCACCAAGATCTACCAGGGACGGAAGGTGGTGAACGACGTGGACATCCACGTTCGCCAGGGGGAGATCGTGGGGCTCCTGGGGCCCAACGGCGCCGGTAAGACCACCACCTTCTACATGATGGTTGGCCTGATCCCTCCCTACCAGGGAAAGGTCTTCCTGGACGAACGGAATCTCACCCGGACCCCCATGTACCGCCGGGCCCGCCTGGGGGTGGGGTACCTGGCGCAGGAACCCTCGGTCTTTCGCAAGCTCACGGTAGAGGACAATGTGAAGGCGATCCTCGAGACGACGCGGATCCCGAAGAAGGAGCAGAAGCGGCGGCTGGAGGAACTCCTGGAGGAGCTGTCCATCTCCCACCTGCGCAAGAGCAGGGCCTACGCCCTCTCCGGAGGTGAGCGACGGCGCCTGGAGATCACCCGGGCCCTGGTGCAGAAACCCAAGTTCATGCTCCTGGACGAGCCCTTTGCCGGGATCGACCCCATCGCCGTCAACGACATCCAGCAGATTGTGGCAGGGCTCAAGGACCGCAACATCGGGGTCATCATCTCCGACCACAATGTGGAACAGACCCTGGACATCGTGGATCGCGCCTACATCATGTACGAGGGACGGATCCGTGTCAGCGGAAGCGTCTCCGAGCTCGTCTGGAACGACGAGGTCGCTGAAATATACCTCGGGCCCACTCTTACACATCGCATGCGACAACGCTATGACAGGCCGGCGACGCTCGAATGAGTAACATGAGCGGCAAGCTCTTCCAGAGCGCGGATCTCCGCCAGGAGATGAAGATCAACCCTCGCCTCTACCAGGCGATGGAACTGCTCTACATGCCGCTGATGGACCTCCAGCAACACCTGAAGCAGGAGCTGCAGGTGAACCCCTTCCTGGAGATGGGGCTCGCCGACGTGACCGAGGACGTGAGTCTCGAGGACCTGGAGCCGGAGGCCGACGAAGACGAGATCGACTGGGAGGAGATCCTCCTGGACGGGTTCGACGCCGGGGGTTCCCGGGCCCAGTACGAGGAGAAGGAGTACCACCAGCCCACGCCGGTGGAGACCGCCGACCTCCGGGACCACCTGATGGAGCAGCTGCGCCATCTCTCCATCGACGACCGGAAGATCCGGCTGGGTGAGGAGATCATCGGAAACGTGGATGACGACGGTTTCCTGGCCTGCGAGCTGGAGGAGGTCGTGGAGGGCGCCAACGGGTGGCTCGAGGACGTTCGGGAGGTGGCCCAGGAGCGGGCCCGGGCCATCGAGGACGAGGAGGAGCGCGCCGAGGAGGAGGAGGAGATCCAGGAGCTCTTCCGCCCCTACGCCCTGGACGAAGCGGAGGAGATGCTGGAGGTGATCCAACGGATGGATCCCCCCGGGGTGGCAGCCCGGGATCTCCGGGAATCCATCCTCATTCAGCTCCGGCGGTTGGACCGGGACGACTGCCTGGCCCATACCCTGGTGGACGAACACTGGGACGATTTTCTGAACCACCGGTGGACGGAAATCGGGCGGACGCTTGGACGCTCGGCCAAGGAAGTGCAGGATGCCGCCGACGAGATCGCCAAGCTGAACCCGAAGCCGGGAAACAAGCACTCCCCGGACCGGGACCCCTACATCATTCCCGATCTCATCGTTGACAAGATCGATGGGGAGTACCACGTCTTTCTCAACGAC
The DNA here is from genome assembly GCA_003559555.1 of Gemmatimonadota bacterium. Classification (GTDB taxonomy): domain Bacteria; phylum Gemmatimonadota; class Gemmatimonadetes; order Longimicrobiales; family Gaopeijiaceae; genus PWLA01. Next base: position 41,674 of record PWLA01000060.1, read on the forward strand.
ACGAACCTGCCCCGCCTCCGTCTCTCCCGCTCCTACCGGGAGGTGGCCCGGGACCGGAACAAGTTCACGGGAAAGAACAAGGAGTTCATCGCCTCCAAGCTGAACTCGGCCAACTGGATGATCCAGGCCATCGAGCAGCGCCGGCAGACCATGCTGAAGGTCATGAACTTCATCGTGGACCGGCAGCGGGAGTTCTTCGAGAAGGGCGTGCAGTTCCTCCGTCCCCTCACCCTCCGGGAGGTGGCCGACCACATCGAGATGCACGAATCGACGGTCTCCCGGGTGACCAACGAGAAGTACGTTCAGACGCCCAGGGGCGTATACTCCCTCAAGTTCTTCTTCTCAAGCGGCCTCTCCACGGCATCGGGCGAGGACATCTCGGCCCGGGGAGTGAAGGCCAAGATCGAGACCCTGGTGGACCAGGAGAACGAAAAGAAGCCCCTCACCGACCAGAAGATCGTGGATCTCCTGGAGGCCGACGGAATTCAGATCGCCCGCCGGACCGTGGCCAAGTACCGGGATCAGCTGGGGATCCTCCCGGCCCGAATGCGCAAGCGTGTCTGAGGTCCGAACACCCTCGAGGGCCGGGGGGCCGGCAATCCCACAGGAGCTTCGCCGCGACTTCGCGGTGGTGGTGCCGGCATACAACGAAGCCCCCGTGGTGACCGACCTGGTGCGGGAACTCCGGGAGGCCTTCCGGGAGCACGACCTGCACGGGGAGGTCCTCCTGGTGGACGACGGCTCCACCGACGACACGGCAGAGCTCGCCCGGCAGGCGGCAGCGGACTGGCCCGCCTTCCGTGTACTGGAGCACCGCAAGAACCTGGGAAAGACCGAGGCCATCGTCACCGCCGCCCGTGCCACCGAACGAAGCGTGCTGGTCATCTTCGACGCCGATCTCCAGCACTCCCCCCACGAGATCCCCCTCTTCCTGGAGAAGATCGCCCAGGGATGGGACGTGGTCTGCGGACGCAAGGTGGGGGCCTACGACAAGCGGATGGTCTCGACGGTGTACAACCGACTCTCCCGCCTCCTCTTCGATGTGCCTGCCTCGGACCTGAACTCCATGAAGGCCTTCCGGGCCTCGGTCCTGCAGGAGATCCCCCTCCGTCACGACTGGCACCGGTTCTTCGTGGTGCTGGCCCATGACCGGGGTCATTCCGTCACGGAGCTGGACATCGAGCTGTATCCCCGTCGGGCGGGCACGTCCAAGTACTCGGGGTGGTGGCGGGTGGTGGTGGGCGTCATGGATCTCCTCTCCGTCTGGTTCCTCCTGGTCTTCTCGCGGAAGCCGCTCCTCCTGTTCGGGACGGCAGGGGCGGCGATGGCCGCCAGCGGCGTCCTGGTGGGAATCGCGGCGGTGTACCTGCGGCTCGTCCACCAGGTGGGCTTTCGACCGCTTCTGACGCTGGTCCTCCTCCTGGTCACGGTGGGGGTCACGCTGGTGGGGTTCGGCCTCCTGGCCGAGATGGTGGCTCAGCTCCGGCAGGAGGTGGAGGATCTTCGGGCTCGAAAGGACACCCGCAATGACCGGAGCTGACGCCCCCGGCGGGTCGGAGGCGGCGGACGACCGTCCCACCGTGATGGTGGTGGTGGGTACCCGCCCGGAGGCCATCAAGATGGCTCCGGTGGTGGGGGCTCTTCGCCGGCCCGGCGGCCCGACGCGGGTCCGGCTCGTTCTTACGGGCCAGCACACCGACCTGGTGGACGGCGCGCTGCGGACCTTCGGGCTGGAGCCCGACCTGGACCTCGAGATCATGCAGGAGGGTCAGACCCTGTACGACGTGGCCACCGGATGCCTCGACGGAATCCGGTCGGCGCTCCAGCACGAACGGCCGGGCATGGTCCTGGTCCAGGGCGACACGGCCACAGTCTTCTTTTCGGCCCTCGCCGGCTACTTCGAGGGTGTGGCCACCGGTCACCTGGAGGCCGGACTTCGCAGCGGCGACCTCCGAAGCCCCTTTCCCGAGGAAGGCTTTCGGAGGCTCACCGGGGTGTTGGCGGACCTCCACTTCGCCCCCACCCCCGACGCCCGGGAGAACCTGCTCCGGGAAGGGATTCCGGAATCCCGGATCCACGTGACCGGGAATACGGTGGTGGATGCGCTCCTGCAGGTGGTGAACCAGAGCGGCGGGGCGCGGCAGCCTCAGCTCCGGCAGCTCCTGGAGGGCCGCCGCCCGTTCGCCCTTCTCACCGCGCACCGGAGGGAGTCCTTCGGCCCACCCCTGCGAAGGATCTTCAAGGCCATCCGTTCGCTCCTGGAGCTCGAACCGGAGCTGGAGATCATCTACCCCGTCCACCCCAACCCCAAGGTGATGGGACCGGCCCAGGAGCTCCTGGGCGGTCATCCCCGGGTCCACCTGGTGGAGCCCCTGGCCTACGAGGACCTGGCCCTGGGGCTCCAGGGAGCGTCGCTCATCCTGACCGACTCCGGTGGGATTCAGGAAGAAGCACCCACCTTCGGAACCCCGCTCCTGGTCCTCCGGGAAGTCACCGAGCGACCCGAGGGGATCCGGGCAGGAGTGGCGGAGCTGGTGGGTACGGACCCGGACCGGATCATCGCCCGGGCCCGGGCGATCCTGAACGAACCGGGCGACAATCGGCGGACCCGGCGCCGGGCCAATCCGTACGGGGACGGTCGAGCGGCGCTCCGGGTGGCCGAGGCGGTGGAAGCCTTTCTGGCCCGGAGCCCGGCTGAAGCGCAGCCGCCCTCCGCCCACACGCCGCCCGCCACCTCGGACGTGGCGGACAGTGACGTGGAGAAGCGATCATGAAGATCCTCTTTCACTGCATCTACTATCCGCCGGAGGTGGGTGGGCTGGAGAGCCACATCGCCGAACTGGCCCGGGGGCTGGTGGAGGAGGGGCATGAGGTCCGTGTCATAACCTCCCGCTCCCAGGAGGGGCTCTCCCGGGAGGAGGAGATGGACGGCGTCCTGGTGCACCGGAGCTGGCTTCCGTCCCGGAGTCCGCCAGGCTGGATCGCCTACGCGCTCCGGTCGGGACCCCTCACCCGGGAGTGGGCGGAGTGGGCCGATGTGGTGCACGCCCAGGCCTTCGCCTCGGTGTATCCCTGCCACCAGGCGGTCCGACGCGCCCGGCGGCCCCTGGTGGCCACCTTCCACACCTCGCATTTTCTGATCCGGGCCCGGACCCGCCGGTGGAAACCGGTGCTGGCCCGCCTGGTGCAGTGGCCGGACCATTGTCTGGCGGCCAGCCAGGAGATCGCCCGGGTGGCCGAGTCGCTGACGTCCGACGTTCGGGTGGAGGCCCTCACCAACGGGGTGGACACCCTTCGGTTCCGTCCGGTCCCCCCGGCCTTTCCTCCGGCAGAGGACGAGCGGTGGCTGGTGGTGCCCCGGCGACTCTTCCAGAAGAACGGGGTGGAGTACTTCATTCGAGCCATGCCCCTCATTCGGCGGCAGGCCCCCCAGGCCCGGGCGCTGGTGGTGGGCGACGGCCCGGAGCGCGAGACGCTGGAGGCGCTGGCCGGCGAACTGGGGGTGGGCGACGCCGTCCGCTTCCTGGGATCCCGCCCCCACGACGAGATGCCCGGTATCCTGGCATCGGCGGAGCTGGCGATCTTCCCTTCGCTCATGGAAGCCACCTCGGTGGCGGCGCTGGAGTGCATGGCATGCGGCCTGCCGGTGGTGGCCAGCCGAGTGGGAGGACTCCCGGAGATCGTGGACGAGTCGGTGGGCCGGCTGGTTCCTCCCGCCCAGCCCGAACGGCTGGCGCAGACGGTCATCGAGCTCCTGGAGCAGGTAGACCTGGAGGCCATGGGGGCCGAGGCCCGGAGGCGCGTGGTGGAGCACTGGAGCAACGCCCGCCTGGTGGCTCGCCACGTGGAGATCTACGAGGAACTCACGGCCTCGCACGACGAACGGACCCGGCGAGAGGTCCCCGACACGGGACAGGAGTAGATGGCCAAGCGACGTGAATCGAAGTCGGGCGGAACGTCCCGGAAGCGGAGAAAGGGGAGCTCGAAGGGGAGGGAAGGGGGGGGCGACCGCGCCCGGCGTCGAGCGCAGAACCCGGTGGAGCTCACCGGGTGGCTCGAGAGGGTCCCCCTCTGGGCCACCCTCACCCTCTACGCCCTGGTGACGGTACTCCTCTTCCGGGAGTTCATCTTCTCGGACCTCATGCTGTACGGGTCCGACACCCTCTCGCTGGGCTACATGGCCCGGGCCTTCTTTGCTGACGCCCTGCAGACCACCGGATTTCCCCTCTGGAACCCCATCATTCTCGGGGGAACCCCCTTCCTGGAATCGCTGGCCGGCGGCTACTCGCTGCATCCCCTGTCGGTGAGCCTCCTGCTGGTAATGGAAACCTATCGGGCGCTGGGGTGGAAGCTGGTGATCCACGTCTTCCTGGCCGGCATCTCCATGTACGCCTGGCTTCGGATGCTGGATCTGTCCCGAGGAGCAGCCATGCTGGGCGGGCTGGCCTTCCTCCTGGCTCCCTACATGGTGACCCTGGTCTTTCCGGGTCATGACGGCAAGATCTTCGTCACCGCCATGGCGCCGCTCCTCTTCTGGGCCATGGAGTGGTTTCTGGCCCGACGTGGTGTCCTTCCGCTGGTGGCCATGGCCGGGATCATCGCCCTGGTGATCCTCTCCACCCACTTCCAGATGGCCTACTTCCTCTTCGGCGCGGCCGGGGCCTACATGCTCTTCCGGTCCATTCAACTGGGGTGGGGTGGGAAGGGCGAAGGATGGAAGCCGGCAGCCTCCACCTTCGGTGCCTTCCTCCTGTTCAGTGTGCTGGGCGCCGGGGTCACGGCCGTGCAGCTCGTCCCGGCGGTGGACTACGTCACCGAGCACTCCCGGCGGGCCGCCACGACCCTGGAGGCGGAGGGCCCCCAGGCGGTGGCGTACGCGTCGTCCTGGTCCCTCCACCCCGAAGAAGTGGTGTCGCTGGCCGTCCCCGAGTTCATCGGAAACAGCACGGGCACCACGGAGTGGACCCGGGATACCTATTGGGGCCGCAACCCCTTCAAGCTGAACCACGAGTACCTGGGCCTGGTGGTCCTCCTCCTGGCGGCCCTGGCCTTCACCGGCGGCCCCCGGGCGGGGGTTCGATGGTTCATGGCGGGCATGGGGACGGTGGTCCTCCTCTTCTCTCTCGGGGCCAACACGCCGGTCTGGCGCGTCTTCTACGAGGTGGTGCCGGGGATCTCCCTCTTCCGGGCACCCTCCATGGCCATCTTCCTCACCGGCTTCGCCGCCACCACCCTGGCGGCCATGGGGGTGGACCGGGGAGCCCACCTCCTGGAAGAGGGCGGAGGACCTCGAGTCTGGCGCCTCCTGGCGGGGGGAGCCGGTCTCCTGGCGCTGGGGTGGATTCTGGCTGCTACGGGAGCGCTCACCTCGCTGTGGACGTCGATCCTCTATCCCGGCATGGAGCCGGCCAAGGCCGAGGCCCTGGAGAACGCGATCCCCCACATCCAGCGAGGGTTCGGGATCGCCGTCCTCCTGGCCGGCCTCCTGGCCGCCCTCTGGTGGGCGGTGGATCGTCGCTTCTTTCCGGCAGCGCTCCTGGTTCCGGCGGTGGCGCTCCTGATCACCGCCGATCAGTGGCGGGTGAATGCGGCCTTCATCGAGGTCCTGGACTACCGGTCCTTCGCCGCCGCGGACGACAACATCCGTTTTCTGCAGGATCGGCAGAGGCAGGAGCCCCCCTTCCGGATCCTGTCCATGGTCCAGGGTGGACAGGACGTGGCCCCGGGGATGCACGGACTGGAGCTGGCCGGCGGTCATCATCCCAACGACCTGGGCCGCTACCGCGAACTCATCGGAATGGAGGGAAGTGGTCTGCCCGAGCACCTGGTGAACTTCCATCCCAACGTGATGGACGTGCTCAACATCCGCTATCTGCTCTGGCCCGATGCCCAGTACGGCTCGCTGGAAGGCACCCAGCCGGTGAGCCAGGTGAACCTCGCCGATGGTCGGGTTGCCCGGTCGGTGCACGCGGTCCAGACCCTGCCCCGGGTCCGGGTGGTGGGCGAGGCCCTGGTGGTGGAGCCGGAGCGGACGCTGGAGGCGGTTCTGGACGTGGACGGATACGATCCATCCCGACAGGTTGTGCTGGAAGAGAATCCCCCGCTGGAGCCGGGGGGCCCCGAGGTCCGGGGGACCGTCCAGTGGCTCGAGCGCACCCCCGATCACCTCCGCTTCCGGGTGGAGGCTGATGGACCGGCGCTGGTGGTCCTCTCGGAGAACTGGTTCCCGTCCTGGAGAGCGACGGTGGACGGCCAGGAGACTCGGGTGCTGCGGGCGGATCACACGCTCCGGGCTGTGGCGGTGCCTGAAGGGGAGCACGAGGTGGAGTTCCGCTACGAGTCCCCGGTGCTCCGGGCCGGGCTCGGCGTGTCGCTCCTCTCGATCCTCCTCCTGGCCGGGGCCGCAGGGGTGGAGGTGGTCATCCGCCGCCGCTCCCCCTCCTCCGGGGTCGACGGGGAAGGGGACGGCGGGTGATACCCGCCTCGCCTGACTCCGCCGATCCCGGGTCCCTGGCTGGTGCAGGCAGCGACTCCCTCGCCGACCCGGTGCGGCCCGGAAGCACCGGGTCCGCCCACGAGGGAGCGGATCCCGCCTCAGCCCCGTCCTCCCGGGGGCGGTGGTGGAGACGGGGTTGGGGAAAGGGGCTGAAGTGGACGCTTCAGCTGGGGCTCACCGTCCTGGTCACCTGGATCATCGTCTCGCAGGTCGGGGTCACCCTGGAGGAGGCCCTGGCGCTGGAGGCGGCCCTGCCAGCGGTGCAGCCTGTGGCGGTGATCGTCTCCGCCCTCCTCCTCCTCCTCTTCTTCGGGGTCGCCGCCCGGCTCTGGGGCCGCATGGTGGCCGAGCTCGGGGGACCGGACCCGGGATGGATCGGGTCGAACCGGATCGTGCTCACAGCCAACCTGGGGCGATACCTCCCCGGCAAGGTCTGGCAGGTGGCTGGGCTGGCCGTCCTGTCACGGCGGGACGGGGTCCCTGTCTCCCTGGGGGTGACGGCCGGTGTCCTGGGGCAGGCGTTCCACCTGGCCGGGGCTGCCATCGTGGGGGTCGTGGCCCTGGGCACCCTGGAAGGGGTTGCCTGGGGCGCCTGGGCCGGAGTCGCGGCGCTGGCTTGCTTCGTGGCGGCCACGTCCATCCCGCCCCTTCTGCGCTGGGGCTTCCGACTGGTCTTCCGCCTGGCCCGCCTGGATCCGACCACCGCCCCCTCTCCGGACCCCCTCTTCGGACCACGCTGGGTGGTCCTCCACACACTGGTCTGGTGCGGCTACGGCCTGGCCTTCGCGTTTCTGGTTCGGGGGCTCGGCCTGGAAGGCGGCATCCTCCCTCTGGCGGCCAGCTTCAGCGCAGCCTACCTCCTGGGTTATCTTGCCATTTTCGCACCGGCGGGAATCGGCGTGCGGGAGGGCATCCTGATCGCCCTCCTGCGCCCCTCGCTGGGAGCCGCCGCCGTAGGCGTGGCTGTACTGGCACGGGTCTGGATGACGGTGGTGGAGCTTGTTCCTGCTGGACTCTTTGCCCTCTGGGCCATCTTCAGGGGCAGAGCGGCAACGACGAACTCGGGAGGCACAACGGATGGGTGAGGGGCGGACGCTGGTGATCATTCCCACGTACAACGAGCGGGACAACGTGCCCCGGGTCGTCCCCCTGGCGCTGGAGCAGTCCCCCGAAATCGACGTTCTCATCGTGGACGACGACTCTCCCGATGGCACCGGTCAGGTGTCCGACGAATTGGCGGCCGGAAGCGAGGGTCGAGTGCACGTCCTGCACCGGGAGGGGAAGGAAGGCCTGGGCAAAGCATACATCGCCGGCTTCCGCTGGGGACTGGAGGCAGGCTACCAGCGGCTCTGCGAGATGGACGCCGACCTCTCTCACCCGGCATCGGCACTGCCGGACTTCATGGAGGCGTGCCGGGAGTACGACTTCGTCATTGGCAGCAGGTATGTCGGAGGCCGGGTGACCGTGGTCAACTGGCCCATGACCCGGCTTCTCGTGTCGTATTTTGGGAGCTTCTACGCCCGCACGATCACCGGACTCCCGGTCTCCGACGCCACCGGCGGATTCAACATGTTCGATCGCCGGGTCCTGGAGGCCATCGACCTGGACCGGATCCAGTCGAATGGATACTCCTTCCAGATCGAGCTCAAGTTCCGGGCGTGGGCGAAAGGATTCAGCTTCGTGGAGCTGCCCATCGTCTTTACCGAACGGGACCAGGGCGAATCCAAGATGTCCCGGGGAATCATCGTAGAGGCCGTGTGGAAGGTGTGGAAGTTGCGACTCCTGCGCCTCTTCCGGCGGCTCTAGGGAGCCCGCCGTTGGCGCCCCGTACTGCTTCAACAGCGTTCTGACCAAGGCAGTTCCCATGGCACTCACTGACCTCCTGTATCTGTGTCCCGATTGTGGCGCCGGGACGGTGGAAGGGAAGGGGGGCGAGGCCGCCTGCTCTGGATGCGGCACCCGGTTCCGGGCCGAGGGACGGGCAGGGGGCATCCGCTCGACGCCACCGCACGGAGAGCCCACCATGGTGCCGGCCCACGAGCTGGTGTCCCGCCTTGAATCCCGAGACCCGGCGCTCCAGGCCGTCCGGCGAGGTGACGAGGGGATCCTTCACCGGGCCGACGCTCTCCTCCGCCACGCAGAAGGGGAGGGTGTACTCCGACACGGCGACGGGATCCTGGGGTTCGTTGAGGAGTTCGGTCCGGCTGCGTCCGGGTCCCTTGTCCTGACAAGACACAGTCTGACTTTCAGTTACGACGATGGGGGGCATTGCGAATGGCTCCTGGGAGAGCTGAGTGCCGTCCAGGCGGCCTCGTCCAGCATCCAGCTCACCCAGCCGAGCGAGCCCCTGGCCAGCCTCCGCTTCACCGGCGACTCCACCCGACGGTGGGAGCGGCTGATCTGCGAGGCCGTCCGAAGGGTATGGCGCAACGAAGGCCGGGGCGAGGTACTGGAGTTCCAGCCCCGGATCCGGGCCCGGAAC
>PWLA01000184.1 GCA_003559555.1 Gemmatimonadota bacterium
AGCCCTCCAACGTCCGGGTGGCGGGGTCGCCCCACCCCCGGCTCAGGAGCCGGACTTCCTTTTCGTGGGTGTACGGATAGGCCATGTCAGCTCGCCTCCGCGCGAAGCCGGTCCAGAACGGCCGGCACGTCTTCCGGGGTTACGTTTTCGAAGTACCGGGAGTTGATCTGCACCGCCGTGGGGAAGCCGCAGGCCGCCAGGCACTCCACCTCCATGACGGTGAAGAGTCCGTCATCGGAGATCTGGCCGGCTTCGGTGCCCGTATGCTCCAGGAAGGCCGCCATCACCTCGTCGCCTCCGCAGAGGTTGCACGAGACGTTGGTGCAGACCTGGATCAGGTAGCGACCCACCGGCCGCTTGTTGTACATGGTATAGAACGTTGCCACGCCCCGGACGTACGCGTCGGACAGTCCCAGCATTTCCGCCACCTCGGCCATGGTCTCCGGCGAAACATGCCCCCGGAGTTCCTGAGCCAGGTTCAGCACCGGAAGAAGGGCTGCCCGTCGGGTCGGGTAGCGGCTGAGGATCTTCTGGTAGCGCTCCTCGTAGGGGCCTTCGAAGAGCGGGGCCTCCGGATCCTTCTCCGGGAGCATGTAGGGCACGGTGGGCACCCGGGAGGGGTGCCCGCCCTCCGGCCGATGCTCCCCCACGTAGCTCCGTCCCCGGACCTCGTCCTCGGAGAGGTCGAATTCGCCGGTGTTCCCGGCCCACCCGGGGTTGCGGAAGGGTGCTCTGTCCGTGGTCCCGGCCCTGGTTTCGTCACTCACCGATCGATCTCTCCAAGCACAATGTCCAGGCTTGCGTTCACCATGATCACATCTGCCAGCAGTCCCCCCTCCACCAGGTGGGGGATGGCCGCCAGGTTCACGAAGGAGGGGGGGCGGATCCGCCAGCGCACCGGCTTGGAGCCCCCGTCGCTCACAACATACATCCCCAGCTCACCCTTGGACCCCTCAATGGAGAAGTGGGATTCGCCCGGCGGCGCCTGGACGCCCTCCATGACCAGCTTGAAGTGGTGGATCATGGACTCCATGTCGTTCATGAGGTCGGTCTTGCTGGGGAGGATCACCCGCGGGTCGTCCACGTTCATGGGGCCGTCGGGGAGCCGGTCCAGGGCCTGGTGGATGATCCGGCAACTCTGCCGCATCTCCTCGATCCGCACCAGGTACCGGTCGTAGCAGTCTCCGTGCTCCCCGATCGGTACGTCGAACTCGTAGGTCTCGTAGTCGTAGTAGGGGCGGTCCTTTCGCAGGTCGTAGGGCACCCCTGAAGCCCGGAGGTTGGGGCCCGACAGACCGTAATTCACCGCCTCCTCGGGACCGATGGCCCCTACGCCCTGGGTTCGCCCGATATGAATGGCGTTGTGGGTCAGCAGGGACTCGACCTCGTCCAGGGTCCGGGGCAACTGGTTCGTCCACTGCCGCACGCCCTCGGCCCACCCTTCCGGCATGTCCGACATCATTCCGCCGATGCGGGTGGCGGAGGTGGTGATCCGGGCGCCGGTGTAGGCCTCGTGCAGCTCGTAGACCTTTTCCCGCTGCTGAAAGGCGTAGAGGAAGGGGGTGAAGGCGCCCACGTCGATGGCCCAGGTCCCGAGCCAGAGGAGGTGGGAGAAGATCCGGTCCATCTCCATCATGATGACCCGGGTCACCTTGCACCGCTCCGTGACCTCGATGCCCATCATCTTCTCAACCGCCATGGCGTAGGCGCAGTTGTAGATGAGGGGGGCCAGGTAGTCCATCCGATCGGTGAGGGGGATCACCTGGTTCCAGGTCCGGTACTCCCCCAGCTTTTCGAACGAGGAGTGGAGATAGCCGATGTGGGGGAGGCAGCGCACCACCGTCTCCCCGTCCAGTTCCAGGACGAGGCGAAGCACGCCGTGGGTGGCGGGGTGCTGAGGACCCACATTGATGAGCATCTTTTCGGCGTTGAGGATCGGATCGTCCAGATCCGACGGGCTCACGGGCCCCTGAGCCGGACGGAAGTCCATGCCCAGTTCGGGCGTCCTGCTCACCTCGTATTCGACTGTTCGCTTCGACATAGGCCCTCGGGTCGAGACCGGTTCGGGACGGGAGCGTGCCGCTCAGGCGCGCTCGTCCGGATCGGTTGAATGCTCGGATTCGTCGGCCGGGTCCTCAGGCTCCGGAGTCGCAGCAGGTTCGGGCTCGGCGCCCAGCTCCTGCCATCCCACCTTCTGGAATTCCCGGCCGGGGCCGAAATCTTTTGCGATGTAGTAGTCTTCCGGTGCCTGGGCCAGGGCTCGCCGGGTCTGCTCGGCCCGGGAGAAACGGCCCCGCAAGGGGAAGTCCTTGCGGAGGGGATGGCCCTCGGCGTAGACCTCGGGCATGAGGATCCGGCGGAGATCCGGGTGGTTTCGGAAGGTGACGCCGAACATGTCGTAGACCTCCCGTTCCAGCCAGTTGGCCGCCTTCCACAGGGGCACCACCGAATCAATCTCCAGGTGGGAGAGGGGTAACTCCGCCTTCACCCGGATGCTGTGTCGGAGGGGGATCGAGTACAACTGGTAGACCACCTGGATGGGCCGACCGGAGCCGTAGTCCACCGCCGTCACGTCGGACAGGAAGTTGTAGAGCTGGTCCGGATCGTCCTTGAGCCACTCCAGGATCTCGTAGTTCCGCTCCGGGTCCACGAAGATGACGTGTTCGTCTCCGGCCATGACCTCATGTCGGAAGATCGCGTCGCCGAACCGGGTCCTGGCCGCCGTTACCGTGGGGTGGGACTGCTCATCCACCACGTCCACTGCGGTGGGGCGATCCTCATGGGTGTCGTCCGACGCGGTCGGGCCTTCCTCGACCTCCTTGAAGCCCGACGGGCGTTCGTCACTCATGTGGCGGCCTCCTGGAGCAGGGCTCGAGAACGGGGGTCATCCACGTGGCGGACCTCGGTCGGGAGTTCCCTCACGGCACCCGGTCTCCGGGGCGCTCCTGGGGAATTCCCGGGACGAGCCCGCTGGGGCGATTCTGCAGGGTCGAGTTCCCGAAGGGCCCGGAGAGAGCCTCCACCTGCTGGGCGTCGGCCTTGGGTCGGCCCACGGCGTCGGGATCCTCGTGGCGGAGTGTTTCGTGCTCGGCCAGCGTCTCGCCCCGGATCTTCTCCTGAATCATGATGAGTCCGTAGATCAGGGCCTCCGGGCGAGGCGGACAGCCGGGCACGTACACGTCCACCGGAACGATGGTGTCGATTCCCTGCACCATGGAATAGGCGTCGAACACTCCGCCCGAAGAAGCGCAGGCGCCCATGGACACGCACCACTTGGGCTGCGGCATCTGGTCCCAGATCCGGCGGAGGACCGGGGCCAGCTTGTAGGGAACCCGACCGGCGCAGATCAGCACGTCGGCCTGCCTCGGCGAGAAGGACATCCGCTCCATCCCGAAGCGGGCCAGGTCGTGGGTGGAGGCGGCTGCGGACATCATTTCGATGGCGCAGCATGCCGTCCCAAAAGGCATGGGCCACAGTGAGTTGCGCCGTGCCCAGTTGACCACGAAATCCACCTTCGTGGTCAGAAACGTGGGGGTTCCCTGTCCGAAGATCCCTCCAGGTAGTCCACTCCCCGTATTCTGGGGGTTCGCCTTGGTGTCCTTGGCTTTGGTATCGCTCATTCCCAATCCAGACCTCCTTTTCGCCACTCGTAGATCAGCCCCACCACCAGGACGCCCACAAAGATGGAAACGGCGATGAATCCCTCCCACCCCAGCGCCCGCATCTCCACGGCCCAGGGGATCAGGAAGATGGCCTCCAGGTCGAAGATGATGAAGCTGATGGCGACCATGTAGAACTTGACGGAGAATCGGGCCCGGGTGTCCCCGAGGGGCACCATTCCCGACTCGTATGGCATGTCCTTTTCCGGCGTCGCTCGTCGCGGATTCAGGATGTGCGTGGCCGCAAGCATCCCCGCCGCGTTCACCAACGAAACGCCGAAGAGGATCAGCACCGGAAGGTAGCTTTCCGTCATAATCCCCAGTGGCAGAAAAAGATTGTGAAATCGTTCACGTTCTCAGCGCCGAAATGTACCCGTAGGCGACAAAGGGTGTCAACCCGAACCGGCGCGTCATTCAGGGCCTGTCGAGAGGATCTCTCGGCCCCCGTCATCTCACCCCGGAGCCGGGTCTTTGCTCCCTCCTCTCGTTGCCCCTATACTCACCGGCACACCCGGCTCGCAGGAGCCGGCCCACCCCATCCCTCCAACCCACTTCCCATGACGATTCGGAGCGATCGCTGGATCCGCCAGATGTGCCGGGAGCAGAACATGATCGAACCCTTCGAACCCGGCCAGGTCCGGGAGGGGGTCATCTCGTACGGAGTCTCATCGTTCGGATACGACATCCGGGTGGCGCCGGAGTTCAAGGTCTTCACCAACGTCCACAACGTGGTGGTGGATCCCAAGAAGTTCGATGCCCGCTCTTTCGTGGACGTCGCCGAGGACACCTGTCTGATCCCCCCCAACTCCTTCGCCCTTGCCCGGACCACTGAATACTTCCGGATCCCCCGGGACACCCTGGTGCTCTGCGTGGGCAAGAGCACCTACGCCCGTTGCGGGATCATCGTGAACGTGACTCCGCTGGAGCCCACGTGGGAGGGGTATCTGACCCTGGAGATATCGAACACCACGCCCCTTCCGGCCAAGATCTACGCCAACGAGGGGATCGCACAGCTCCTCTTCTTCCAGAGCGACGAGGAGCCGGAGACGGCCTACGCCGATCGGAAGGGCAAGTACCAGCATCAGAAGGGCGTCACCCTTCCCCGCCTTTGATGGCGTATCCCCTTCCCGACCGGCTCGCTATGCTTCAAC
>PWLA01000269.1 GCA_003559555.1 Gemmatimonadota bacterium
CTGGTCTTCAACTGGTCGTGGGCCGATCGGAGCGACGACCACTCCGCCCGGGACTGGGCCTACAACATGCTTCAGAGCGTCGAGCCCTACGGGATCGTCTTTACCAACGGGGACAACGACACCTTCCCCCTCTGGTATCTGCAGGAGGTGGAGGGCATCCGTCAGGACGTGACGGTCATCGTGGTCCAGTACCTCTACACCCAGTGGTATCCCCGTCAGCTCCGCTACCACACCCAGCCCCAGCGGCAGCGCCACTTCGGGCCGGAGGACGACGTGGGGGTGTACGAGGCGCCGGCCGGACCGCCGAGCCGGGCCATCACCCAGCTCTCCGACCAGGAGATGAACCAGGTGGGGAGCGGATCGCTGGGGCAGGACTTCACCGTGCCCCTGGGCCCGCTGGCGGTGCAGTATCCGGCCGGAACGTGGCTGGGACGGGGCGATCGACTGGCCCTGGCCATCATCCGCGACTCCATGGATGAGCGCCCCATCCACTTCGCCAGCACGGCCGGGCTGGCCCAGGACCTGGGACTCACCCGCTGGGTCGCCCGGCAGGGACTGACGTACCGGCTCATCATGGAGGACCTGGACCAGGTCGAGGGGCTGGTGCAGACCTCGGAGCGCCTGGGAGGGGACTGGGTGAACCTGGAGCTGTCGCTGACGCTGGGTCAGGACGTCTTCACGTATCGGGGTCTGGAGGAGCGCGAGATCTGGTCGGACCGGGCCACTCTCAACATTCCCTGGCACTTCTGGTACTTCTTCACCCACGTGGCGGATGCTGCGGCCCAGGCGGGGATGGACCCGGAGCTGATCCGGGAGTTGACGGTCCGAAGCGAGCGCTTCTCGGTGACGGCCGAGGGCGGGTCCCGGGCGGTGACGGAGCGACAATGACCGAGGACGCCTTCGCCGGCTTCTCCCGCGGCGAGCTGGAGCGCTACGCCCGGCACTTCTCCCTGGCGGAGGTGGGGACCGAGGGACAGCGCCGCCTCAGGGAGGCCCGGGTTCTCCTGGTGGGGGCTGGAGGGTTGGGCTCGCCGGCGGCCCTCTACCTGGCTGCCGCCGGTGTGGGCACCCTGGGCGTGGTGGACTCGGATCGGGTGGAGCTCTCCAACCTGCAGCGGCAGATCCTGCACGGGACCGGCGATGTGGATCGGGAAAAGGTGGAGTCGGCCCGGGACCGGCTCCGGGAGGTGAACCCCCACGTTACGGTGGAGGCCCATCCGGTGCGTCTCACGTCGGCCAACGCCATGGAGATGGTGGGCCGCTACGACCTGGTCATGGACGGATCGGACAACTTTCCCACCCGGTACCTGGTGAACGACGCCTGTCTCCTGAGCGGGCGTCCCTGGGTCTACGGAGCGGTCCTCCGATGGGAGGGGCAGCTCTCCCTCTTCGGGGCCCCCGAGGGTCCCTGCTACCGCTGTCTCTTCCGGGAGCCGCCCCCGCCAGGGCTGGTCCCCGGGTGCGCCGAGGCCGGGGTGGTGGGGGTGCTCCCCGGAATCATCGGGAGCCTGCAGGCCCTGGAGGTGGTGAAGTGGATCCTGGGCCGGGGACGCTCCATGGCCGGTCGTCTCCTGATCTTCGATGCGCTGGATCTCTCGTCCCGGGAGGTGAGGGTGCGTCCCGATCCCGCCTGCCCGGTCTGCGGCGACAGTCCGAGCATCGACGCCCTCATCGACTACGAGCACTTCTGCGCCACCGGAGAGGTGCAGGCGGTATCGGAGGGGGTGGAAGAGGAAGGGGAGCCCGGCGCGCTGACGCCCCGGGGGCTGGCCGAACGCCTGGAGGGCTGGTCCGACAACGATGATGGGGAGATGCGGCCCGTTCTTCTGGATGTGCGGGAGCCCTGGGAGTGGGCCGTGTCGAACCTGGAGGATCGGGGCGCCCGGCTGATCCCCCTGGGTGAGCTGCCGGACCGGCTGAGCGAGCTCCCAAGGGACCGGGAGCTGGTGGTCTACTGCCGGACCGGTGCTCGGTCCGACCAGGCGGCCCGGCTCCTCCGGGACGCCGGCTTCCCCCGGGCCCGGAACCTGGCCGGCGGGCTCCGGGAGTGGGCCCGTGAGGTGGATCCCGACCTGCCGGTGGCGTGACACGGCCACCATCCGGGGCCCAGACGAGGCGCTCCCCCCTTCTTTTTCCACGATCCAGGGGTGTTGGCGGTGGTGAGCCGCAATGCGGCGGTGGTCGATGTGGCCGGTCGGTCCTTCCAGAGACACTCGGCGTGGATCCTCGGTTGGGAGATCCGCCTCGCCAGGCTCATGGGCTTCCCGAACTGTGCCCAGGCCCTGGTGGGCCGGGCCTGGAACGGTCTCGGCCTCGAGCCCGCCCTTCGTCTCATGCTGCCGTATGTTCAACGATGTCAGGGGATGAGACGGGTCGACAGAGCCCTCCTGGGAGAACCGCCGACCTTCGTACCGGAACGCTCGCCGGGGTAGCGGGTTGCCATGCAGAGACGCCGAGCGTCCTCCGACCCTGTCCGGATCGTCCGGGCCGGGACGGAGAACCCATCAGGCGCCGGACGCGAACGGTCGCGAGTTGCCGCGGGACGAACAGTATTGTGTCCCCTGGCAGGTCCGACTATATTTCCCGCGATTAAATCCGGCGAGGTCTCGGGGTGTCCCTGTTGGGGTTCCCAGGTCGCCTCGCTCCCGAACGGATCGGTCTGTTTTTTCAGGCGGTCCAGGGGGCGATGAATGCGATGGTCCGGACCCGAAGATCGGGCTCCGGTCGGGAATTTTTATCAAGGACACGCAAGCGTGGATCTCAACAACGAGTTCCTACCATATAAGGGAGGCTCCATGAAGGGACGATTCATCGTGGCGATCGTGGCCGCCGCGGCCCTCTTTCTGCCAGACGTGACCGAGGCCCAGAGCCCCGGCACCATCGAACTGGGGGTCGTAGGTGGGTTTACGATTTACGACAGCGAGGTCGGCCTCGAGAACGCCCCTGCCATCGGGGGCCGGGCCGGCTTCTTCGTTCTTCCCAACCTGTCCCTCGAAATTGACTGGACGTATGCCGAACCGGATCTGACCGATCCTCCGGGTTGGCAGGATCGGGAGTTCATCCGGCACGAGCTCTACCAGATGCGGGCACTCTACACGCACTGGCTGGGTGAGTCTGCAGGGCTGCTGCTGGGGGCCGGTGTCAACCGGGACCACTACAGCACGCCCCGGCGCATCGGCTCGCGCGGCTGGGGCCCCGGCGGCCTCGTCGGGCTCCGGTACCGGTTCTCGGACCGGTTCTCTGCCCGTTTCGAGGGGATCGGCTATTACATCTCCGAGGACCAGGACGCCTTCATCCCGCGCCCGGAAACCTTCAACCTGGGAGCCCAGGTGGGCTTGAGCGTCATGCTCCGGGACCGGGAGCGGGTCCGCGAGGTCCAGCTTCCCGCGCCTCCGCCGGATACGGTGGTGGTGACCGAAGAGGTGGAGCCGCCGCTGCCTGAGGGAACGCCGACTCAGCTCTGCCTGGCCACCGGTGAGACCGTCACGGTCTACATCACGGCCCAGGGCGACACCCTGGTGGGTCCGCGTCGGGTGAACGTACAGGATCTCGGACCCGGTGTGGCATTCGCCGGGGAGTACGCCGAGGGACGCGCCTGGTTCGTGGCCGACGAGCCCATCACGTTCGACGAACTGGAGTACGTGCAGTCCGGTGGCGAGTTGAGCCTGGACTGCCCCAGCATCCGTCAGGTGGGTGATTACATGGGCGTGCCGCTCTTCGCCGACATCGATGCGGAGAGCCCCTACGAGACGCTGTACGTCCCGGTCCGACCGGGGGTGTGGCAGGCGTATCAGACCGACCTTGCCGAGGTCCGCGGCAACAACTGATCGATCACATAGATCGGCCCAGGCGCGAGGGTCCGCTCCGGCAGGTACGGGGCGGGCCCTCTCGCATTTTGCAAAGGGTTGTCGGACCTGGCCAGCGAGCCGTATCTTGGCCAGGCCTCCAGGTAAGAGACATGCGCGCCAGGAATGCCTCGCGCCGGAGCGCCTCAGAAAACTGAAGGGACCTTGGAGATCCTCGGCATCCACAGCCCGTTGCGGCTTGGTCCGAGGGGCTCAAAGGGCAGTAAACACGCGGAAGGTAGGGGGTGTCAGGCGTGGCACCCATCTTGCGACAATGGAGAACTGGTTCACTTTTCCCGGGCCTGAACGCCCGCGCCATCTGAGAATTTCAGGGGCCGGCAGCAGGTACGATCCGGGAGACTCCGGATCTCCCGGAGGAGTCAACAGACGCCCGTCGGGTGTCTCACAATCCCAAGGGGGAATGAATGAAGAAGCTGTATCGATCCACACTGGTCGCCGCGGTACTGGCGTTCGGAGTGGTTGCTTGTGGCGACGACGTGCAGATCGTCGAGCCCGAGCCCACGCCGCCGCCGGCACTGCAGGTGACACTCACGCCGCAGAACGTCAACCTCAACGTAGGTGACAACGTCAACCTGGCCGTCGGAATTTCCGGTGGACAGGAAGGCGCCCAGGTCACCATCACCTGTGAGTCGTCGAACCCGGGGGTCGTGACAGCGACCGCGTCGGGCAACAACTGTGCGCTGACGGCTGTAGGGCCGGGCAACGCCACGGTGACGGCCACAGTCCAGAAGGGCAATCAGGAGTCGTCCGCCGGAGCCGCGGTATCGGTTCGGGACGCGGACGATATCCAGCAGGCGACGGTGACGATCGCCGACATCATGCAGGGCGGCACGACGGCCGACATCAACAACATCAGCGGACAGCTGGACGTCCGGATGAACGTTGATTTCGGTGACGAGCAGCCCGTTCGCCTCGAGCTCTACGTGGA
>PWLA01000162.1 GCA_003559555.1 Gemmatimonadota bacterium
AGGAGCACGATACCGCCGTGCGTGGACCCTCGCCTTGCCCGGCGGCGATCCTCAGTTCCCGCCCTGGCGATACTCATCCCGCCGTGGCGCTCCTCATCCCGCTGTGGCGCCCCTCATCCCGCCGTGGCGCCCCTCATCCCGCCGTGGCGATCCTCGGTTCCCGCCGTGGCGCTCCTCAGTTCCCGCCGTGGCGGTCCTCATCTCGCCCTGGGCGCGACCCCGCACGCGCCAGGGCGAGGACCTGGCCCACCTGGACGGCCGTGGCCGTCGAACGGCGGGTGATCTGATCCCAGCTGAGACGGATCACTTCGATCCCGCGGGCCCGGAGCCAGTTGTCCTTGCGGCGGTCCGCTTCGAAACGACCGCGCGAGGAATGATGCTCCCAGCCGTCGACCTCGACGGCGACCCCCTCCTTCGGCCAGAAGAGATCCAGTTCGTACGGACCCACGGACACGTTGGTGTGGGGGCGAGGGAGGTCGGCGGTCCGGAGCAGGGTGAGACACCTGCGCTCCGCCTCGGACCTGGTGAAGTGACGATCGGTTAGCTCGCGGAGGAGCCCCCGGAGGACGGGTATCCCGTGTCGGCGAGGGTAGCGATCGGGGAGGTGGGCCAGCTCCTCGTTCGTGACGAGTCCCTCCCGCTCTGCCACGGCAAGCGCCCGCTCGAGTTCACGGCTGGCCAGCGTCCCGGCCAGATCCACGATCGTGCGGGCAGGGGAGGTGACCGGGATCGCGTCGATCGTGTCCCGTTCGTCCTCAGCCAGCTGGTCCACCCGATGAAAGACGATTCCCGGTCGCTCGCGACGGTCGTATCCGGGCAGCGTCACGTGGATCGGTCGCGGTGCCTCGACCCGTGACATCCCCCACAGCTCCATGGCATTCATGTGACTGAGCACGGCATCCGGGCCACCGACGAGAACCGCACCCATTTCCGGCGCTCGGTCCGCCTCCAGGGGACCGAGCAGGTAGATGCCGGCGTGAAGTCTCCGAAGCCCTCCGGACTTGAGACGGCGATCGATGGCCGACCCGGACACCCCCAGCTCCAACAGCTGCCTTCTCGCCACGACCCCGTGCTGGTGGGCGGCAAGGGCGGCGACTCGCTCCTTCAGGGTTGTCCCAGTCACGGTGGCGCCCCCCGGCTCGAACGAAGGATTGGTCCGAACGGCACCAGGCGGGATGCGATCCGAACCACCTGGCATCGGGGGTGCGGACGATGACGCCCCCGTCGAAGTATGGTCTGTGGCTCCCTGGTCGCTCGGCGGGTGCCGGGGGGCGCCCTGTGCCTTTCCAGTTGCAGTGCCGTGTCGGAGGATGCCCCCAGGCCCTCAACCTGCTGGAAGCTCGTGGACCCCCCGTGACTCCTCCATGGCTCGACGGGTCGACGTCTTGAACCGTCTGGAACGAGCGCCCGTTCGCCGGTGGGGGAAGGCGTACGTGGGGAAGCAACCGCCTGGAGCTCCCCCCGACCGTGGTGAATGAAACCGACGCGCGCCGGTCGAGGTCGTGCCCCCACCGTTGGAACAGGTGTTGTTGTGAGTCCTTCGGGGCCGCACCCCTACCGCTGCAACAGGTCCTCCTCGTCGGACTCGCGAATTTCCCGTTCGATCTCCTCCTCGATGGTGGTGTCCGGGCTGATGTCGGCGGGAGAGGGGTCCGCCGGTGGTGTCCGGGCAGTCGAGTCGGTCGGGGTGTCGAGTTCGGTCGGGGTGCCCGCCGCGGCCGGGCGGTCCGGCCTGGCCGGAGGAGTCGATTCGGTCGGCGCCGCCCGTCCCCCGTCAGCCGGTCGAACCTCGCCGCCGCCCAGAATCCGGACCCCGTACTCGGGGGGAGGAGTCTGGATGCCGTCGGCCTCGAAGCGCTCCTTCACGGCCTTGAGGGCTCCGGAGCGCACCTTCAGGAAGTCGGCCTGGGTCTGATCGACCCATCCGCTGAAGCGGAGCTCCACTGTGGAATCGCCGAGGGCTTGCACCCGGGCCGAAACCGGAGGGGTCTCCAGCACGCCCGGCAACCCTTCCAGCGTGGCTTGCCCCGCGTCCAGCGCAGGCCGAATCGCCTCGTCGGGAGCGATCCCCACACTCACCACGAAGCGCCGCCGGGGGTTCCGGGTGAAGTTCGTCATGACGCTCTTGAAGACGGTGGCGTTGGGGACGCGCACGTGGTTGCCGTCCAGCGTCATGAGGATCGTCTCCCGTCCGGTGAGCCGGACGATTCGGCCCTCGTGGCCACCCAGCTCCACGTGGTCGCTGGGGGCGAAGGGCTGACGGAGCGAGAGCAGCACCCCCGACAGGTAGTTCTCCACGATGTCCCGGAAGGCGAACCCCACCGCGATCCCAAACACACCGGCCGCCCCCAGCACCGCGCCCACCAGTGCCGTGGCATCCATGAGCTCGAGGGCCAGCAGGATCCCGGTCAGCCCGATGGCACCCCTCAGCGCCTGCCGGAGGAGGTTCCGGTGGAAGGGCCCCTGCTCGCCCTTCCGACTGGGAAAGATCCAGCGTCCCGCGAAGTAGGCCGCCACGAAGGACCCGCCGATGAGGATCAAACCCACCAGGAGAGAGGGGATGAAGCGGAGCGCCCTCTCCGCCTTCTCACCCAGGCGGTCCATGATCGGCGCCAGGCGACGGCGGAGATCGGTCTCCACCGTGATCCGGTTGTCGACCCAGACGACGTCCGGCACGCGCTCGGCCAGTTCCGCCGCTCGGACCCGGTCCTCCTGGCTCAACGCCGTGCCCGACAGCTCGAGGATCCGGTCCTCCAGGGTGACCTCCACGTCCAGCAGGCCGTCGATCCGGCGGTAGATGGCCAGGAGATCGTCCACCGACGCCTGCCGGGCTGCGGCGCGCTGGACCTCCGGGTCTGGCTCCTGCGGTTCGGCCTGCTGACCCTCGGTGGCGGTCTGCGCCTCCGGCTGCGGCTCCTGCAGTCCGGTCAGCTGCCCAGTTGCGTCGGCGGGGGCTTCGGTTTTCGGCTGCCAGGGTTGGATCCCCAGCGGCTCGGTGAATGTGCCCGAGGAGGGCTGGAGGTGGATCGGGGCGTCTGCGAGGACGGGACCCGGGGCCACGACGGAACCCAGAGCCAGGAATCCGAGGAGGACCGGGAGGGAGAAGGGTGCGGCGGCTCGCATGCCGAGAAGCTACAGCCGGCCCGCAAGTGGGGCCAGTCGACCGAGCTCCTTTCGGCAGGGCGCCGACGGAAATCCCTCCGGCAGGAGAAACATTTCCAGAGCCTTCAAGCTTGACGCGTCGACCCGGCCGTCTGCATGGTGATGGGCCGGGGCACAGGTCACACTCCACCGGGGGCGAACGGATGCGAACGGGGCTGGTTGGAGTCGGTTGGATGGGTCCTGTGGCGTTGGCAGCCGCTGGGTGTGGCACGCTGCCGTCGCATGGAGAGGAGGTGGATTACACCAACCCCGAGGGCTGCCAGGCCACCGTCGAGGCGCATGGCATGGACCCCGGGGCCGAAGTCGACGTCCCGCCCCAGCCGCGCAGGGTCTCGTTCCCCCCTCCCACCGACGAGCGGGGCGAGTTCGAGGTGAGCCTGGTGGTGGACGAAGCAGGCAAGGTGGTGGCGGGCTCGATCGAGGTGACGGGCGCGGAGCGAAACGCAACGGTGAACCACCTCCGGGAATCCTTCCGGAACTGGACCTTCGAGCCGGCACAGGTGGGAGGGTGCTGGGTTCCAGGCGTGTTCACCTACCGGGTCCTGGAGCGTTGAGGCGGCTCCAGGGCATGGGCCCGAGGCCCTTGAGAAGGGCGGAATCCCGCGCACCCGGCCGGGCTGTCGGCCCGGTCCCGGCGTCGTCCCTTGCTGCGTCCGGACCCGTTTCTCCTCGTGGGGGGGGACGGGGTGGGCCGACCAGGCGGTTTGCCCGGATGTGGGCGGTTCTCCTCCTCCGAACGTCTCCCCCGAGCCGAATCGTCCGCCGACGGTGTAAGCAGGTGGCATGCACCACATGAAACCCAGAAAAATCGTATCCTCGACAGGACACACCATGAAGATGAGACTCCGTGCCACCCGAATCCTGCTGGTACCCGTCCTGGCGTTGGCTCTGCTCTCGCACCACATGCATCCGGAAGGCTCGATCTGGGATCGGTTGCTGGCGATGTCGGGGCTGACCCTGCTCCTGGTGGCCATGGGCGGGCGGCTCTGGTCGAGCGCCTACATTGCCGGCAGGAAGGACAACTCGCTCGTCACGGAAGGTCCGTATCGGCTCGTGCGGAACCCCCTCTATCTGTTCAGCCTCATCGGATGCGTGGGAGCCGGGTTGGCCTTCGAGTCGCTGACGCTCGCGGGGATCTTCCTGGGGGTCTTCCTTGTGTCACACCTGCCGACGATTCGGGCCGAGGAGCGCACGCTTGCCGAGCTGTTCGGCCAGGAGTATGAGGGCTACCGCGCCCGTGTCCCCCGGCTCATACCCTCGCCCCGCACGCTCTTCAGCCGGAAGCCCGGGCCAAAGGTCCGCGAGCTTGACATGCCCCGATTCACTTCCGCCCTCCGCGACGGTCTGGCCATCCCGATGATCTTCGTGATCGCCGATCTCCTCGAGTGGGCGAAGCTGAACGAGGTGCTCCCGGTCCTGATCGAGCTGCCGTAGGGAAGGGGAAGGCGAACGGGTCCGAGCCGAAGGACTGCGAGTGTCTCGTCATTTAGAAGGCCGTTGAAGAAGGGGCAGGGCGCCACCGTTGGGAGCCCCAGGGGCCCCACGGGCACCCGCCAGAGGCGGGTCGGGCGGTTCGTCGAAGGCATAGCCTTGCGCTACGTCGAGGCGAACCAACGACCGAGTGGGG
>PWLA01000032.1 GCA_003559555.1 Gemmatimonadota bacterium
GCAGAGGTCGATCAGGATCCGGGCGACGGGCCACCGCCACCCTCGACGGGGGGTCGTCCGCGCAAGACTCCGACGATCGCGGACTGGGTTCAGCCGAGGGAGTGTGCAGAGATCCTGGCCGCTCTGCCCGACCACGCATGGGTGAAGGTGGCATGGCGCGAAGGCACGAAGGGGCTCTCGTCAAGGAAGTGGCGCGGGTCCGGGTGTATCGGACGGCAATGAGGGGCCGACACCTCACGACCGTCGGATGGCTGATCGGGGAACGACCCCTCGAGGGGCACAGGGGAGATCACAAGCAATACTTCGCCTGGGGGCTCGACGAACTCGACCCGAAGGACCTGATCGAACTCGCTCACGTGCGCTGGGTGATCGAGCGGTTCTATCAGGACGCGAAGGGGGAACTCGGGATGGATGACTACGAAGGCCGACTCTGGACGGGCCTCCACCGTCACCTGGCCCTCGTCATGCTCGCGCACTCCTTTCTGACCCTCCTGCAGAGCTGCGGCCCGCAGGTTCGGGAACGACCACCCGGGACGCAAGGGAACAACAACGAACCTGCACCCCCGCTGGCACGGGGGTTTCCCGCCGGTGGGCCGAAGAAGCATCGCCGCTCTTCGCCGAACCGTCCTTGAGAAGCTCTTCTTTCAGGTGATCAAGAGCCTCCCACGGACGAGAGCAGGGCCATAAATGACAAAGTAGTATCAGGCGAAGCACCCACTACATCTTCAACGGCCTTTTCATGGAGAAGCTCACCCTGAACTCCCGGTTGCAGGTCGGCGCTTACGGCCACCCGGCGCACCTCCCCGGCCGCCAGAACGACGGCCATCTCCCGAGTATCGCACCGGATCGCAATGTTCCTGCACTCGAATATGCTGAGGCTGGTGATGGTGACGGGGTACTCGACGTTGTTTCGCAGGTACACCTCGTAGCCCGGCCGGTCGACGAGCTCCTGGGTGAAGCCGGTGACGATCTGCCCTGGCTCGGGGGGAGGGCCCAGAGTGGATAGGCCCTGGGCGCATCCCGCCAGGAGGCTCAGGAGGACAGCGACGAGGAGAATCCGCATCGTCTCACGTATACGTACGGGAGGGAAGCGCGCCTCGGAGGTCGTCAGCCCACCGGCACCATCCGCACGATGGGAGTGAGATCCCCACCCCTGTGGTCGGTCACCAGGTAGATGTGGCCGTCCGGCCCCTCGCGCACGTCCCGGATCCGGTATTCTCCTGGCAGGATGTACTCTTCGTTCAGCAGGGTGGTGCCGTCCACCGACGCCCGGGAGAGCACCCGGTGACGCCCCGACATCCCACCGGAAAAGACGGATCCCCTCCACGCCGGGAACAGGTCCCCGCTGTAGATCATGAGCCCCGAGGGAGCGATGGACGGAGTCCAGTTCACCACCGGTTGCTCCATCCCCTCCCGGGAGACGGCCTCGTGGATGGGGGCCCCGGCCCCGTAGTTGACCCCGAAGCCGATGACCGGCCACCCGTAGTTGGCCCCCCGCTCGACCAGGTTCAACTCGTCTCCCCCCTGGGGTCCGTGTTCGTTCTGCCACAGCTCTCCCGTCTCCGGGTGCACGGCCATGCCCTGCTGGTTCCGGTGGCCATAGCTCCAGATCTCGGGCAGGGCCTCGTCGTCGTCCACGAACGGGTTGTCCGACGGCACGGAACCGTCGTCGTGCAGGCGCACCGTGGTTCCGATGTGGTTCGTGAGATCCTGCGCCGGGTGGTCCTCCAGGTCGCCGCTGGGCGAGGCCTGGCGGTCGCCGATGGTCACGAAGAGGTAGCCGTTGGGGTCGAAGGCGAGCCGGGAGCCGTGGTGTCCCCGTCCCTGGCGCCATGCGTTCGCCTCGAAGATCTCCTCCGCATCGACCATCTCGTCGTTCTCGAAGCGAGCCCGGATCACGGCGGTGGTGCCTTCCGAGTCGTC
Source organism: Gemmatimonadota bacterium (assembly GCA_003559555.1). Lineage (GTDB taxonomy): Bacteria > Gemmatimonadota > Gemmatimonadetes > Longimicrobiales > Gaopeijiaceae > PWLA01. Next base: position 1,924 of record PWLA01000032.1, read on the forward strand.
GTCATTGGGCTTGGCGTAGCTCAGGTACACGAGCCGATTCTGGTCGAAGTCCGGGTGGAGGGCGACGTCCAGCAGGCCGCCCTGTCCGCCGACCCGGATCTCCGGAAGGCCCGGCACCGGATCGGGAAGCAGCTCACCGTCGCGGATGATCCGAAGCTGCCCCGGGCGGCCGTCATCGCCGCCGCTGCCCCGCTCGGTCACCAGCATGTCCCCGTTCGGGAGAAACGCCAGGCCCCACGGGTGCTGCAGGCCGTCCACCACGGTGTCCACCCGGAAGGCGTGGTGCTCGGTCTGGAACACCCGCGCGTCGGCAGCCGCCTCGTCTGAAGCGGGGCCGGCGGCGTCCGGGGCGTCGCACCCCATCAGGCCGAAACATCCAAGAAGCAGGACGGGGACGAGCAAACGAAGGCGCAAACCGATCTCCATGAAAATTCTCCTGTCCGGGCAAAGGGTAGGCGAACATCATGGGCCCAGTGTCCCGTCTGCGAAAGGGGGCGAAGCGGAATTCCGGCGCCACGTGCGTCGAGCTGGGCCGATCCCGCCCGCGTCCGTGACCGCCGCGGCACTCGCAAGCCCCGGGCGCGCGGCCGCGCCCCACGTTCCGAGCACCCCACGTTCCGATCAGACTTCTGGACTCCCCACGCCCGCTTCACCATGACCGAGGGCTCGGCGACCCTGGCCGTGGTGGGCTCACCCGAAGGGCCCGGGGGTACCTTCTTTTCGGCCATCGTGGGTCCGGGCGGCCATGTGACCACCGACGGGCTGGGGAACGTCTGGGTCGCCGGCACGTTCAGCGGCACGCTCGAGATCGCGGGTGAGACATTCGAAGCCACGGCTTCCAACTCCCTGTACGTGGCCAGGCTGCTCGTGGGAAGCCCCTGACAGCTCCTGTCCCCTGGTGCCCCGGCCCTGCCGCCTTCGAGCGTCCTCAGCAGCGGCGGCCTGAGGCCCGAGCCCCTTTCCGTCTTCGCCGCACCAGGTAGGCAGCCCTCAACCGATCCCCGTGCCCACCTTCCCCCTTACCCCCTCCTCCCCCCCGCGAACACCGCCGCCTTCCGCACCATCCGGGCCACCTGGGTGGTGCCGACCCCGGGGCACGACACCCAGGGAATCTCCAGGGCGGCCCGGAGGGAGCGCCCGAACTCGGTGCGCATGTAGCGGAGGAGGACGACGGCATCGTGCCGCTGGGCTGCGGAGAGGGTTTCCTCCAGCGTCCGGGCCCAGTTGCCGCTCCAGCCGGTGGGGATGTGCTTGACCCGGATCGACTCGCCGTCGGCCTCCAGGTGGGCCAGCACCCGGCGCTCCAGGTCGTGCTGCCCCTCGTCTCCGCCCACGATGAGGATCCGGTAGGGCTGGTTGGGGTGGGTGGGGGGAAGGGAAGGCTCCTCCGCTTCGCCGTACTCCCGCTCCCATGCCTCGAGCCGGCCCTCCAGGTCCTGGATCCACTCCCGGTCCAGGCCGTAGCTGCGGGCCCGGGCCACGATCGCACGGGCCTCCTCCTGCGTCTCCCATCCCGGTGAGGCCAGCACGTCGGCCAGGCGCCCCCGGAGGGCGGCGACGGCGTCGTCGTAGCGCTCGGCGGCCTCCAAGATGGTGATCCGGGCCCAGGCGGCGTTCTCCCGGTCCCAGGCTGGATCCACCGCCGCGGGCTCCGAGAGGAGCTCGAGGAACTCGCCCGAACCCACCCCCTCCCGTGCCAGGGCCTCCAGCGTGTCCAGCGCCTCGCGGGCCGCGTCCAGCCGGGGCGGATGCTGAGAGAGGAGGATGGGGAGGGTCCGGCGAAGGGCCCGCGCCCGCTCGTCGGCCGGCACCTCCGGTTTCCGGGCGTGGGCCATGAGGTGGGTGGCCACCGCGGGGGTCTGCCGGGTCACCTCCAGCTCGCCCAGGTGGTCCAGCACCCCGGGGCCTTCCCGCTCCAGGACCCGGGTGAGGACGGATTCGGCCAGCTCCTCCTCGTGGGCGTCCAGCGCCGAGAGCACCGAGGGCAGAAGGGGCCGGGGGATCCGGGCGCCTTCCTCCAGCCCCGCCTCCAGGAGCTCCCGGGCCCGCCCCAGCCGGGTGTAGTCCATGACCAGGGCCTCGGCGATGCCCGCGGCCACCTTCACCCGAGCCAGCAGGCGTCGCTCACCGTAGCGATTCGGGCGCTCCAGAAAGCTCGAGATCACCAGGGAGAGGAGCTCCCGGGCCCGCTCCGCTTCGTCCCGGGCCAGGGCCAGGACCGCCAGGGGCCAGGCCCCGTGGCTGCCGAACCGGCTTCCGGTCTCCAGCGCCGCCTGGAACCGGGCCCGACCCCGCTCCAGGGCGTTCAGGATGTCCGTCCGCTCCGCCTCGGCGTGCCAGAGCCGCACGTCGGCCAACGACCGGAAGCCCCCGTCCAGGAGCCCCAGGTCCGCCAGCACCATGGCCTGGATGTCCGCGTCCCGCTCTTCCTCCAGCAGGCGCTCCAGGAGCTCTCGGGCCCGCTCCGCCTCGCCCAGCTGCCGGTAGCAGTGGGCCCGCCGCCGACGCACCTCCAGAAAGAACCCCTCGGTGACCGGCTCGCCCTCTGCCTCCAGGAGCTCCACCACCTGCCCCAGACGATCGAAGAGCGCCCGGGCCCGCTCCGCATCGTCCTCCCTGAGCAACCGCGTGCCCTCCCGGAGCAGGGCGGGAAGGAGCGTCGGGTTGTGGACCAGGTACGCGGGCGACAGGATGCGGGCGGCCTCCGGTTCCCGGCCCTGGCGGCAGAGCGCATCGAAGAGGAGCGGAAGGGCCAGCCCGGCCCAAGGCGCGCCTGGCTTCTTCAGCCCATCGGCATGGGGGCTCGAGTCCAGGAGCTGGACGATCTCCTGGTGTCGGTCCTGCCGCGCCAGCC
>PWLA01000314.1 GCA_003559555.1 Gemmatimonadota bacterium
CAGCGGCGGATCCGGGCCAGGTGGGCCTCCAGGAACTCGGTGGCCGCCAGCTCGTCGTCCCGGATGAGGGCCCCGGCCTGCCACGCGGTGAACTCGGCGGGGTCCGAGGTTCCGGGCCGAGAGAGATCGGGGCGCGGGGCGTCCCGGAAGAAGACCCGGGCGCCCTCGGCGGTCTCGGGGGGCGGAGGCGCCGGGCCCGCCTCCCGGGGCAGGGTGCAGCCGCCGGCGGCGGCGATGGCGGCCAGCGCCCCCATGCGGGCCACGAAATCCCGGCGATCCACCAGCCGGTCCTGGGGGGGACGCTGGCGGGCATCGGTGGAGCGCTCGCGGGCGTCGGTGGGGCCGCCGGTCCGCGCCGGAGCCGTTTCAGCTGAAACGTCGCTCATGGGGACTCCTCCTCCGGACGTCCGGCGCCGTCGGCGCCAGGAGCGGGCCTCCCGCTCTCCATGGCCACTTGCCTCACGGTGGGAAGGTGGGCCGGATACATGGAGGGGGGAACCTCCTGCGGGTCCAGGGAATAGTCGGAGAGGGCCGGGACGGTCTGCTCCAGGACCCGTCGGGCGGAGCGGAGCACCCGAAGCTGGTCCGCCGGGGCCGAGGAGTCGTCCTCGGGCAGCACGCTCAGGTCGATCCCGATGAGGGCCAGACGGGTCCGGATATAGTCGTCCAGCTCGTCCCGGGTCAGCCCCTCCCGGGTGAATGGTCGCTGGGGCATGCGTCCTCCAGACGGTCGTGGTCGAGAAGTGAGAAGCGGGGCGGGGCCGATATCGTACAGCCCCGATCCCGCCGGGGCCAGCACCGACGATCCTCCACCCACCCCATCCAACTGCTCCCGGAGCCTCCTTGGATCCCGTCACCCACACCCTCTTCGGCGGCGCCCTGGCCGCCGGCGGCCTCCGGCGAACCACGGCGCTGGCTACCCCGGCGCTCATCGTGGCCGCCAACGCCCCCGACGTGGACGTAGTGACGCTGGCGGCGGGGCCCTACACCTCCCTGGCCCTCCGGCGCGGCCTCACCCACGGGATCCCGGCCCTGCTGGTCCTCCCCTTCGTGGTGGCCGGCGCCTTCCTCCTCTGGGACCGGTGGATCCGCCTCCGCCGGCGACCGGACGCCCCACCGGCCCGGGCCGGCCCCCTCCTGGGCCTGGCGGCGCTGGGGGTCTGGAGCCATCCGGTGCTGGACTGGCTGAACACGTACGGGATGCGCTGGCTCCTCCCCTTCGACGGGCGGTGGAGCTACGGAGACGCCGTCTTCATCGTGGACCCCTGGCTCTGGCTCCTCCTTGGAGGGGCCGCCTTCATGGCGTATTCCGCCACCCGTCGGGCCCACATCCTCTGGGGCGCGCTGGCCCTGGCGCTCTCCCTCCCGGTGCTGTTGGTGGAAGGGCTGCCAAGGTGGGTGCGGGCCGGGTGGGTCGTGGGGCTCGTGGGCGTGGTCCTCCTGCGGCGGCACAGGGGACCTGCCCCGGAGCCGGCGAAGGCAGCCCGGGCCCCCCGGCTCCTCCTGGCCCTGGCCGCTCTCTACGTGGTGGCCATGGTGGCACAGACCCATGCAGCCCAGGGCGTGGCGGTCCAGGAGGCGGAGGCCCGGGGGCTGGGTCCGGTCACCGACGTCATGGTGGGCCCCGTGCCCGCCGATCCCCTGGGGGGCCAGGTCATCGTGGAGACCGACGAGGCCTACTGGACCGGCGACTTCCACTGGGGCGCGTCGCCACGGGTGGCGTGGGCCGACGCCCCCCTTCCCCGCCTGGACCGGACCGACAGGGTGATCCAGGCCGCCGAGCGCCACCCCGAGGCGGTCCGCTACCTGACGTGGGCCCGCTTCCCCTTCCACCAGGTGGACGGCGACGGCGACGGCTGGCGCGTCCGGATCCGGGACGTCCGCTACCTGGGGCGGGGCACCGGGGGACTGGGGGGCATCCAGGTGCAGGTCTCGCCTGAGCTGGAGCCGATGGAGGCGGGACCGATAGCTGGAGCCTTCCTGCGACCCACCACGGCGGCGGCGAGCCCCACGATTCCGACCGCCGACTCGGCCCTCTATGCCGCCACCTTCGACACCGTCTGGATCCGCATCGGAGACACCTACTACGACCCCGACATGGCGGGGCTGGACTGGGATGGACTCCGGGACGAGCTCCGGCCCCGGGCGGCGCAGGCGGAGGACGACGAGGCGCTCCGGAGGGTGCTCCGGGATCTCCTGGCCCGACTGGGCGACTCCCACTTCGCCATCCTGCCGGCAGGAAGCCCGGATCCGGAAGGGGTGGGCGGGGGCGGGGTCGGCACCCCGGGAATGGAGGTCCGCTGGGTGGACGAGCGGGCCCTCCTCACCCGGATCCAGGAAGACGGACCCGCCCACCGGGCCGGCCTCCGCCCCGGCCACCTCCTCCTGGCCATGGATGACACGCCGGTGGAGGAGGTGCTGGAGGAGTTCCTGGCGGGACTCGGCGGGGAGGACGACGCCCTTCCCCCCTACTGGACCGACGCCCTCCTGGCCGGCTGGCTCCGAGGCGATCCCGGACAGGAGCGGACGGTCACCGTCCTGGACGAGGCCGACGAGGCCCGCCAGGTGACGATCCGGCTCGAAGCGCCCCCCGGCGAGACCGTCCGCTTCGGCAACCTTCCCCCCATCCACCTGGAGGTGGGGGACCGCCCCCTGGCGCTGGACGACGGCCGGGAGGTGGGGCTCATCAGCTTCACGGCATGGTTCCCCCAGATCGTCTCGGAGGTGGCGGCGGCGGTGGACCGCTACCGGGAGAGCCACGGGATCGTCCTGGACCTCCGGGGCAACCCCGGGGGCATCGGCGGGCTGGTCATGGGGATCGGCGGTCACTTCCTTGACGAGCGGGTGGAGCTGGGCACGATGCGCACCCGGGAGACCGAGCTCCGCTTCGTGGTGAACCCACAGCGGATCGGTCCCGACGGGCGCCGGGTAGCCCCCTTTCAGGGCCCCCTGGCGATCCTGGTGGACCGGGGCTCCGGAAGCACCTCGGAGCTCTTTGCCGGAGGCATGCAGGCGGTGGACCGGGCCCGGGTCTTCGGCGAGACCACCGCCGGCGAGGTGCTCCCTGCGGCGCTGGCCCAGCTCCCCAACGGCGACCGACTCATGTACGTGGTGGCCGACTTCACCGCCCCCGACGGGAGCCGTCTGGAGGGCCGCGGGGTAGCACCCGACGAATCGGTCCAACCGTCCCGGGCCGCGCTCCTGCGGGAGGGCGATCCGGTACTGGCCCGGGCCCTGGACTGGCTGCAATCGAACCCCAACGAGGAACCCCGACCATGAAGCCCACCGCCCGACTCTCGTCTCTCCTGGCCACGGCACTCCTCCTGGTGGCTCCGGCCCTCCCGGCTGCGGCTCAGGACGCGCCGGATCTCCCCGACGCCGACGAGCTCATCGCCCAGTACGTGGAGGCCATCGGCGGGCGGGACGCCCACGCCGATCCCGCCTCCATCCGGACCTCCGGCACCATGTCCATCCCCGGGATGGGGCTCGAAGGCGAGTTCGAGCTGATCCAGATCCCGGACGTGGGCTCCCGCATGAACTCCTCGCTGCCGGGGCTGGGAGAGATCATGGCCGGGTTCGACGGTGAGGTGGGCTGGTCGCTGAACCCCATGGCCGGGCCCCAGCTCATGGAGGGAGTCGAGCTGGAGCACATGCATGAGCGCTCGCTCCTGGCCGCCACCCTCCGGGATCCCGAGGTAGTCCTGGAGCGGGAGACGGTGGAGGAGGTGGAGGTGGACGGCCAGCCCTGCTACCGGGTCCGGCTCGTCTGGGCCTCGGGGCGGCAGAGCTTCGACTGCTACTCCACGGAGACCGGGCGACTGGTCCGCTCCGAGGACGTCCAGGTGAGCGAGATGGGCGAGGTGCCCACCGTGACCGACTTCAGCGACTACCGGGAGTTCCACGGGATGATGCTCCCCACCCGCATGGTCCAGCGCACCATGGGCATGGAGCAGGTGCTGGAGATCACCTCGGTGGCGGTGGATGACGCCGACGCCGACGACCTGGCCCCCCCGGCCCCGATCCGCACCCTGCTGGAGGGGTGAGGTCCCCCCACCTTGGGCGTTGCACTCCGCCTGGGTCCGACGCAGGGGTGCCGGCACCGGGCCATGTTTCAGTTTGAAACACACATTTCGCCATGAAACATCCTGGATAGGGTCCGCAAAGGGCTCCTCAAGGATGCAGGCTCATTTCCCGCCACTCCGGCCCGGACCCATTCCCGCCACGCCCACTCCCGCTGCCTCCCCCGAAGGCCAGCGGTACGGCCGGCGAGGAAAGGGGAGGCGGTGGTCCACTCGTCCAGGATGAAGCTGGAGTCGCGGAAGACGAGGAGGCCCTGCACGAAGAAGGAGCCCGGGCGGCCGTCCCAAATTCCCATGCGCGAGGCCCAAATTTCCGGAATTTTCCCCTTGACAACTTTGAGGCCTCGCAGTGGGTGGAGGCCGGGATGCCTTTCAAACGCCGCGCTGGAGACGCTCCAGGGCATCCCTGACGGTCTTCGGCATCTGTTCGGTCACCGCATGACCTCCGAGGGCGACTTTTTCCCTCCTGCGCCAACCTGAGAGGTCGCCCACCCCCCTGATTATATTACAGATACCAGATGATCGGACTGTAACCGAAGGAAGGGACGATGGGGTACCGCAAGCGGAGGGGGGAGGAGGATGTGGGTTGGGGGCCGGCGGAGGACGCGGGTCGAGGGACGCTGAGCACGGGAACCGGTCCCCCGTC
>PWLA01000221.1 GCA_003559555.1 Gemmatimonadota bacterium
GAGCGACGAGGCAGCCGAGACGCCGGCCCGGCCCGGAGGTCGCAGCAAGCGCAAGATTCGCCGGGGCGTCGTGGTGAGCGACAAGTCCGACAAGACCGTTGTGGTGGAGGTGGAGCGACGCTTCGCCCATCCGCTGTACGGAAAGTCGGTGACTCGCTCCAACCGCCATCACGCCCACGACGAAGAGAACGAGTACCGGACCGGAGACGTGGTTCGGATCCAGGAGACCCGCCCCCTCTCGAAGCTGAAGCGGTGGCGCGTGCTCGAGCTGGTGGAGCGCCCCGAGCAGGTCTGATTCAACAAGGCTCCCTTCACCGGGGACTCACGAGGAGATAGATCGATGATCCAGCAGGAATCAGTCCTGAAAATTGCGGACAACACAGGCGCCAAGCGGGCGCAGTGCATCCGCGTGCTGGGCGGGTCACGCCGCCGGTACGCCCGCGTAGGGGACGTGATCGTAGTGGCCGTAAAGCACGCGATCCCCAACGCCGGCGTGAAGAAGGGCGAAGTGGCCAGGGCCGTCATCGTACGCACCAACAAGGAGATGCGGCGCAACGACGGCTCCTACATCCGCTTCGACGAGAACGCCGCTGTTCTCATTGATCCCAACGGGGAGCCCCGGGGGACACGGATCTTCGGCCCCGTGGGCCGCGAGCTCCGGGACAAGCGGTACATGAAGATCGTATCTCTGGCACCCGAGGTGTTGTAATGGCCAGCGAGAAGCAGGCAAAGCAGGCCCGCAGGGCCAAGCGGAAGACACATGTCGTGAAGGGCGACCGGGTCAAGGTGATCCGGGGCAACTATCGGGAGATGGAGGGCACGGTCCTCCGGGTGCATCCATCCCGGGGCCAGGTGGTGGTCGAGGGCGTGAACATGCGCAAGCGACACCAGCGCCCGACCCAGGAGGAGCCGGAGGGAGGAATCATCTCCTTCGAGGCGCCCATCGACATCTCCAACGTGATGCTCGTGGACCCCGCCTCCGACGAACCCAGCAGGGTTCGGATCAAGGAGCTGAAGGACGGGTCCAAGGAGCGGATCGCCGTGAAGACCGGAAACCCCATTCCCCGGCCGTGACATACGGGCCGGGAAACGACGGACATAGACTGATGGCACCGAGACTGCAGACATACTACCGGGAGCGGGTCCGCCCCACGCTGATGGCGGACCTGGGCCTCGAGAACATCCACGAGATCCCCTACGTAGAGAAAGTGGTGATCAACGTGGGCCTGGGCGAGGCCAGTCGGAACCAGAAGCTTCTGGACTCCGTCGTGGAGGAGATCGCGACCATCACCGGGCAGAAACCGGTGATCACCACGGCCCGGAAGTCGGTGGCCGGCTTCTCGCTGAGAGAGGGGATGCCGGTGGGGGTCTCCGTGACGCTCCGCCGGGCCCGGATGTACGACTTCCTGGATCGGCTGGTGAGCGCCGCCATTCCCAGGATCCGGGACTTCAGGGGCATTCCCACCCGCTCCTTTGACGGGCGGGGGAACTACACCCTGGGGATCAAGGAACAGATCATCTTTCCCGAGATCGAGTACGACAAGGTGAACAAGGTCCACGGGATGGATGTCACCATCGTGACTTCCACGGACAGGGATGACAAGGCCTACGCGCTCCTTCGGGAGCTGGGCTTCCCCTTCCGGGGAGACACACCGGTGCAGATCGCATCGAACTGACGACGACCCAACAGGTTTCGGGGGATTGAATGGCCAGGAAGGCTCTGATCGAGAAGTGCAACCGCAAGTCGAAGTACGGCGTGCGCGACTACAACCGCTGCAACCGGTGCGGCCGAGCACGCGCCTACATGCGCAAGTTCGGACTCTGCCGGATCTGCTTTCGGCAGAAGGCTCTCCGGGGCGAGATCCCGGGGGTCCGGAAGGCCAGCTGGTAAAAAGGGAATAAAACTGCCATGATGACGGATCCCATCGCGGACATGCTGACCCGTATCCGCAACGCCGGACAGGCGGGCCATCGCTGGGCTGACATGCCCGTATCCAAGCTAAGGGTCGAGGTGGCCCGGATTCTCAAGGAGAATCACTTCGCCTACGACTACAAGGTCCTGGACGACGGACGTCACGGGGTGCTTCGGGTCTACCTGAAGTACCACGAGGGCGAGCCCGTCATCCGGAATCTGAAGCGGGTGTCCAGGCCCGGACGGCGAACCTACGTGGGCTCAGGGGACATTCCCCGGGTCCGGAACGGGCTCGGAATGGCCATCCTCTCCACCTCCAGCGGGGTCCTCTCGGACCGCACCGCCCGACAGCAGGGCGTGGGCGGCGAGCTCCTGGCCCTTGTCTGGTAACGGCGAAGCGCGAGAATACCATGTCTAGAATCGGCAACAACCCGGTGGAGCTCCCCAAGGGCGTGGAGGCCCGCGTCGACGGCGCGACCCTCCATGTGAAGGGCCCCAAGGGCTCGCTCACCTTCGATGCGCATCCGGAGATGCAGGTGACGGTGGACGACGGAGAGGTCACCGTGGCACGACCTTCGGACATCCAGCGCCACAGGGCCCTGCACGGGCTCACCCGTTCCCTCATCGCCAACATGGTGGAGGGGGTCACGGAGGGCTATTCCAAGGGGCTGGAGATCGTGGGCGTGGGATATCGGGCCGAGAAGCAGGGGAAGGGGCTGCGGCTCCACCTGGGCTTCTCGCATACCATCGACTACCCGGCCCCCGACGGGATCGACCTGGAAACCCCCAGCCAGACCCAGATCGTGGTCAAGGGGATCGACAAGCAACTGGTGGGACAGGTGGCCGCCGAGCTGCGCGCCCTCCGGCCCCCCGAGCCCTACAAGGGCAAGGGTGTTCGGTACGCAGGCGAGCAGGTCCGCCGCAAGGCCGGTAAGACGGCCGGCGCCTGACCCTGATACCACGATGGCAAGGAGAGATCGGTGAGAAAGCTGAAATATTCCAAGATCCGCAACAGCCGGAAGCTCCAGCGGGAGCGTCGGCACCGTCGGGTCCGAAACAAGGTTACGGGCACGGCCCAGCGCCCCCGTCTGGTGGTTTTCCGTTCGCTGAAGAACATGGAAGGCCAGTTGGTGGATGACGTGAACGGGCTGACCCTCATGGGCGCCTCGACCCGGGCCCAGGAGGTCCGGGAGCAGGAGGTGGACGGAGAGCAGCGCCAGGTGGCAAAGGCCCACGCCGCCGGCAAGCTCCTGGCCGATCGGGCCCGGGAAGAAGGAATCGAGGCCGTGGTCTTCGACCGCGGCGGCTACAAGTATCACGGTCGGGTGAAGGCATTTGCCGAAGGCGCCCGCGAGGGAGGACTCAAGTTCTGATGGCCAGAGACAAGCGAAAGAGTCGGGGCAGGGGCCAGAGCGACATGGTCGAGACGGTCATCCACATCAACCGGGTGTCCAAGGTGGTGAAGGGCGGTCGCCGCTTCTCCTTCACGGCTCTCGTGGCGGTGGGAGACCAGAAGGGTCAGGTGGGGGTGGCCCACGCCAAGGCCAACGAGGTGGCCGAGGCCATCCGCAAGGGGATGGAGCACGCCCGCCGCAACCTCATGGACGTCCCGCTGGTGAACGGCACCATCCCCCACGAAATCGTGGGCCGATGGGGCGCTGGCCGGGTGCTGTTGCGCCCCGCCGGCCCGGGAACCGGTGTGATCGCCGGCGGTCCGGTCCGGGCCATCCTGGAGGCCGCCGGAGTCACCGACATCCTGACCAAGAGCCTGGGAACCAACAATCCCATCAACGTGGTTCGGGCCACCCTGAACGGGCTGGAGAACCTGGTCACGGTGGAGCAGGCCGCCCGGGAACGGGGAATCCACGTGGACGCGCTGGAGGTGTACGGTGGCTGACCAGGGCAAGCAGATCGCCATTACACAGGTGCGCAGCACCAGCGGACGACCCGAGCGGCATCGGCGGACGCTGCGGGCGCTGGGGTTCACCAAGCACCAGCAGACCCGCATCCACAACGACACACCGGCCATTCGCGGAATGATCGAGCAGGTATCGCACCTGGTCGAGGTCCGCGATGTCGAGGAGCAATAGATCCATGACCGAACTACACGATCTCCGGCCGTCGCCGGGCTCGACGAAGAAGCGGAAGCGGGTGGGCCGGGGACCGGGCTCGGGGAAGGGCAAGACCAGCGGACGGGGCCACAAGGGCCAGAAGGCCCGCTCCGGCGCCCGCATTCCCGCGGGTTTCGAGGGCGGCCAGATGCCCCTGCAGCGCCGGATCCCCAAGCGGGGATTCACGTCGCGCAACCGGGTGGAGTACCAGGTGGTGAACGTCCGGACCCTGGACGAGTTCCAGGGCGACACCGTCACCCCGGAAGGACTCTACGAGCAGGGCTTCATCGGTTCTTCGGTGGATCTCCTCAAGATCCTCGGAGACGGCGAGGTCACCCGGGCCGTGAGCGTCAGCGCCCACGCCTTCAGCGGCACCGCCCGTGAGAAGATCGAGGCGGCCGGCGGGACCGTGACTTTGCTTGAACGTGGCGGATCTGCCCAAAACTCCCCAGAAGACGTCTGACCTGACGGGACTCCAGGATGGCCAACCCCATTCCCAATCTGTTCCGGTTTCCTGAACTCAAGGACCGGATCCTCTTTACGCTCTTCATCCTCCTGATCTACCGGATCGGTGCGCACATCACCGCTCCGGGGATCAACCTGGCGGCGCTGCAGGAGCAGTTCGGCCAGCTCGAGGGCACCCTCTTCGGGGTGTACGACATGTTCGTGGGGGGC
>PWLA01000029.1 GCA_003559555.1 Gemmatimonadota bacterium
GCCCCGAACGGTCACAAAGTGCTCCTGGAAGGCAATCCGGACGTGGTCCTCCTCGATCTTGGACTCGAGAACGGGGACAGCCTGCGGGTAGCCCGGGACGTGTTGAAGGACTTTCCGGACGCCAAGATCATCGTGATGGACCTCCTTCCGGCACACGAAGAGCTCCAGGAGTTCGTCACTGCGGGCGTATCCGGGTTCATCATGAAGGATGCCCGGCTCGATGTCGTGCTGAACACCATCCGGTCGGTTGCGGCGGGCCTCAAGGTGCTGCCGGATCAGATGACCGCCACACTCTTCTCCGAGATCGCGAAGGAGGTCGTCGAGAAAGGCGGGTCGAACGTCCAGGACGGGGTGAAGATGACGCCGCGAGAACGGGAGGTCATCGACCTCATCGCCGAAGGACTCAGCAACAAGGCCATCGGGAAGCAGCTCCACATCTCGGTCCACACGGTCAAGAGCCACCTGCGCAACGTCATGGACAAGCTCACCCTGAACTCTCGGTTGCAGATCGCCGCGTACGTTCATAAGCGGGACTCCGCCGAGGAGGAGTAGCCCCCTCGAAGGCGAGGGTATTCCCCGGCGGAGGGGCATCGAACTGTTGGATGTCCAGGAGCAGGGGGAAGTTCGATCAGCGGCGCCCCGGGCCCGTCCGATGGTGGCTCTCGGTCGAGGTCTCATCGCTTCGTACGATACCCACGACCAGTGCAACTCCCCCTATCACGGCACCGATGAAGAGGATCATCGCCAGGCCGGGGTAGCCGAGGAGTGTGAAGTTCGTCTCCACCTGCATCAGCATCGCGGCTCCGACGATGAGCGCAGCCATGACGAGCCCGAGGGTGATCCGGTTCGCGATCTTCTGCAGTCCCTCCATCATGTACACCTCGTCGAAGGCATCCACCTTGAACTGGACCCGGTTGCTGGACACAAGGTCGAGCGTCTTGTTCAGCCGGGTTGGCAACTCCTGGATGAGGTGGTTCATTTCGAGGAGGGACGCCGCGACCCTCCCCGGTGACGCCTGCTTCCACATGCGCTGCCGGAGGATGTTGGCCACGTGGGTCCGGATCGCCTGGTTCGGATCGAACTCGGGGTCGAGCGTCCGTCCCACGCGGTCCAGGTTGAGGAGGGTCTTGCCCAGCATGCTCAGGTCGCCGGGGATCCGCATCCTGTGCTCGCTTGCGGTGCGGGTCACCCCCAGGACCACCTTGCCCAGCTCGATGTCCTTTGCCACCACTCCCTGCTGACGGTCCACGAGTTCCGTCACCGCAGCGACGAAGCCGACCTCGTCGAAGTCGGGCCCGGGCTCACCGAGCTTGATGGCCACCTGCGCCGCTTCCTCGCCGTCACCTTGGCTCACGGCCATGAGGAATCGGACCATCCTCTCCTGGAGGCTCGACGAGATCCGGGCCACCATGCCCAGGTCCAGAAGGGCGATCCGGTGGTCCGCGGTCAGCGACAGGTTCCCGGGGTGGGGGTCCGCATGGAAGAACCCGTCGACCAGCACCTGCTGCAGGTAGGCCTCGAAGAGCTGGCTGGCGAGTTCCTCCCCGTCCAGTTCCATTCGGGCCAGGGGGCGTAGCGAGGTGACCCTCACTCCCTCCACCCACTCCATCACGAGCACGCGGGACGTAGTGAAATCCATGATGGGACGCGGCACGAGGAGGCGATCGAACTTCTTCAGGTTCTCTCCGAGGCGCTCCAGATTCCGGGCCTCCTGGCGGTAGTCCAGTTCGGCTGTCAGGGTCCGGCGGAACTCCCCGACCATGGCCACGAGGTCAAATCGCTCCCCGAGCTCGGTGCGCGCCGCCATGACCTCGGCGACCTTTTCCATGGCTTCGAGATCGCTGGCCACCTGCTGGCGCACGCCCGGGCGCTGGATCTTGACGGCCACGGGCCTTCCGTCGCGCATCTCTGCGTAGTGGACCTGACCGAGCGACGCCGACGCGATGGGCTCGGAATCAAACCGCGAAAAGGCCTTGGAGATCCGCACTCCCAGTTCCTCGGCCAGGATCCGCTCCGCCTCTTCGGAATCGAAGGGCTCGACTTTGTCCTGAAGCCTCGAGAGCCCGACCAGGTACTCCATGGGGAGCAGATCCGGCCTGGTGGAGAGGAGCTGTCCGGCCTTGATGAAGGTGGGCCCCATGGCCTCGAGGTCGCTGGCGAGGTCCTCTCCCTTCCTCGTCCGCTTGCCGTTGCCGCCTTCCACCTCCGACGGAGCCGGTTCGCCTTCCAGGAGCCCGGCTTCCAGTCCCCCTCCGGCCGCCAGGTCGGAGCGCCCATACCGCACGAAGATCCGACCCAGATCGGCGTAGAGTTTCAGGTGTCTGGGCTTGAGAGATACGGACATGGTCCGCCTTTTACTGGAGTGCGGGAGAATCCGGTTGGTCAGGCCAATCCGGGGGGACAGGTCGGCTTATCGACCCCGACGGGAGAAACCCCAACCGCCGCCGAGTAGAAGGAGAAGGGCGAAGATAATGAGGATGGTAGTCATTGGAGTGTTCCTTTCCGAAAGATGAGATCCGGCTCGCCCTCAACCGCAGGCGGCAACACCCTTAAGATCGGACCCACCACCTCCACGCACCATCGCTCGATCGGGGTATATCTGTCGGGGAACCATCCGTCGGTCGGGGTACTGAAGCTCCCCCGCGGCCCTCACTGTCAGGCCTGCTCCAGCGCGTCCTCCTCTGGCGAAACAGCACGCACCTTCATCATCGCCTACTCCGAATGGACGATACCTCCCCAACCCCACTCCCCGTAGCTTTCAAGTAGGCAACGGTGGCCGCCGGGTTGAGTCCAGGCAGGCCAATCGGCCCTGCGGGACCCTCAACCCCCGGAACCGGGAGCTTCACATGAGCAAGATCCTCCGAGGAGCAGCCGCCGGCTACGGCGCCAAGAGGCTTGGAGGCGGCTGCGTGACCACCGTCCTCGTTTTCATCGTCCTTTGGTTGGTACTGGGCAGCTTCGACATCTTCAGCTAAAAGGCCGTTGAAGAAGGGCCGGGCGCCACCGTTGGGAGCCCCAGGGGCCCCACGGGCACCCGCCAGAGGCGGGTCGGGCGGTTCGTCGAAGGCATAGCCTTCCTTCAATATGTTTGCGTCCGCGGCGTTCATCCAACAGGAGCCCAGCGGGTCTGGACGGCGACCTCGACTGGCTACGGACCACCATGATATAATGGAGAACGTACTGTGATGTCCCCGGCGGTACTTCATGCGCGAACTGTAGCGACCTTCGGTCTGGCCCCTACCTCATCCGCGCATTCCCACTCTCACCCCCGGCTCATGGGAGGCCAGAAGTGGTTGAGCGATCTGCAGTGACTGGAAGCGGGACGACCCAGTCTGAGACGGTGGAATCAGGCCCCCTTCAGGGCGAGGTGATCAGAGTTGCCCTGATCGAGGACAATCGTCTCGTGCGGGAAGCCCTCCTCTCGGTCCTCAATCAGTCCCCGGAGATCGAAGCGGTCGCCGAAGCTCCAGACGGGCACGGACTGCTCCTGGAGGATCGGCCCCATGTGGTTCTTCTCAACCTCGAGATCGAGAACGGTGACAGCCTGCGGGTCGCTCGAGACGTCCTGAACGAGTTTCCGAAAGCCAGAGTCGTCGTGATGGACCTCCCCCTGGCGCACGAAGAAATCGAGGAGTTCGTCAGCGCGGGCGTGTCCGGGTTCATCATGAGGAATGCCCCCCTCGATCGGGTCTTGAACACCATCCGATCGGTTTCATCGGGACTCAAGGTGCTGCCGGATGAGATCACCGCCTCGCTCTTCTCCGAACTCGCGTGGGAGGTGGTCACGGGTGAGGGGTCGACGGACCATGGCGGGACACAGTTGACGCCACGGGAACGGGAGGTGACCGACCTCATCGCCGAAGGTCTCAGCAACAAGGCTATCGGGGAACGGCTCGACATCTCGATCCATACGGTCAAGAGCCATCTGAGGAACATCATGGATAGGCTCGACCTGAGCTCCCGGTTGCAGATCGCCGCTTACGTCCACCAGCGGGACGCCGACGCTGCGGACCTTCGCCGTCGAGCCGAGGCGCTGGTGGAGGAGGACCCGAGGGCAGTTCCCACGGAACTGAAGGGGCTGTCGCTGGACAAGGTCCGGCGGATGCTTCACGAGTTGCAGGTCCACCAGATCGAGCTGGAGATGCAGAACGAGGAGCTCCGCCGGTCGCGGGCCGAGCTCCAGGCGTCCCATGAACGATACTTCGATCTCTTCGACCTGGCCCCGGTGGGGTACTTTTCCCTGACCGAGGACGCGCGGATCCTTGAAGCCAATCTCACCGGGGGCGAGTTGCTGGGCGTGACCCGAAGCGACCTCCTGGACCGGCCATTCACCCGGTTCATCTTCCCCGACGACCAGGACGGCTACTACCACCATCGAAGGGCGGTCGCCAACGGCGGCTCCCCGGCAACTTGCGAGCTCCGGATGGTGCGAGCCGACGGGACCACCTTCCACGCGCTCCTGGAGTCAGCCCCCTCTCGCCCGGTGGACGACCGTGCGACGTTTCGGACCGTAGTGAGCGACATCAGCGTCCCAGAGCAGGAGCCCGCAGCGCACCCAGACTTGTCCCCGATGGAGGACTGAATCCGGTCGACAGAGGGGATCGGCGACCACGCTCACCTGGGCAATCATATTCCTGGTGGTGGCCGTGAACTGTGGGGCGATCTCGCCTTCTGGGCCGGAACGGACCGGCCAGGCGCGAACGGTGACCCCAAAAAGCCCGGGGCGGGCGAAGCTGCCGATCGTCTCGACACCTCCACCCACCCGCGGGCTCGTCCTTCGCTCAGCTTCGCTCTACCCCGGGATCGGGTGCTACCCGCTGCGCCGGGGGATCTACTGACCGTCGATGCTCAGGCTCAGCGCCGCATTCCGCCGGTGTCCAGCTGCCCCTCGCGCTTCCAGTAGGGCGGTGTTCCGTAGTGATCGTGGATCCCCTGACCCCAGGTCGGATCGGAGAAGTCCGGCCACTTGTCCTTGTCGAAGCCAGGTGCGTCCTGGAGTACCTCCTTGTCTACGTCGAGGAGGAAATACTCCTCGTCGTGGACCAGCGTCAGTGCCTTCCAGGGAACGGCAAAGAGCTTGTCGCCCATCCCGAGGAAACCGCCGAACGAGACCACCGCGTACGCGATGGACCCGTCGTTGACATCGAGCATGATCTCCTGAATTTTTCCCAGATTTTCGTCGGAAAGGTTGCGGACGCTGTCGCCGGAAATGCTGCCGGCGGAAACGACTCTGCGGCTTGCGGTGCCCGTCTGTCCCGTGCTTCGGGGTGCATGCGTTGCCATGTTTGTCTGTTCTCCAGGTTCGAGGATACGAGTGAGTTCATAAACATCGGCAAGATGCGGTCGGTTGAGAATCGCTCGACCGGGTGAAAATGGCATGACAGCCGAAGGAGGGAGATGCCCACGGACAGTCACGCCAACGAGGCGGTTCCTTCGATGAGCCCGTGCCGGATCAGTCCCATCGTCTGGTGCCGGGGTCGCCGCCCAGGAGGCCCTCAACCGCCTTCATCAGAACGTCCCGCAGTTGTTCGAGTTGCCACGGCTTGCCCACGAAGGCATCGGGTCGCTCCGGCTGGCTCCCTTCGGCCACGGTCGCCTCGTCGTATCCACTGGTGAGGATCACCGGAACCGCCGGATCGATCCGGCGGAGGGCCGTGAGCGTTTCCCATCCCCCCATCCGGGGCATGGTCACGTCGCACAGCACGACCCGGATCCGATCACGATTCTCCTTGAACACCTCGAGGGCTTCCATCCCGTCGGCGGCCTCCAGGACCCGGAACCCCATCCGGCCCAGGATCCTCACCGCGAGCTTTCTTACCATCTCGTTGTCTTCCACCACGAGCACTGTGGTGGCCCGGGGGGAGATCTCCAGGCCCTCCTGGTCGGTAGGTCGATCAGTTCCCTCGACGCCCTGGGGTGTCCTCTGGGCGACAAGGGACGCGGTCCGGTCCTCCTTCCCACGTGCCGCCACCGGCGCCTCAGCCTCCGGCAGATAGACCATGAAGGTGGTGCCCTCGCCGGGGACGGTCTTTACGGCCATGGCGCCACCATGGGCCTTCACCGTCCCCAGGGCCACGGACAGCCCCAGCCCCCGGCCGAAGGACTTGCTGCTGAAGAAGGGATCGAAGATGTCGTTCAATTCTCCAGGGTCGATCCCCGGGCCTTCGTCCCGAACCCGGATGCAGGCATAGGACGAGGCCTTGGGTTGCCATCCGGCGGGAAATCGGTGCTGCTCGGGGATCTCGGAAGGACGGACCGTCGAGACCGAAAGGTGGATGGAGGCGCTCCCGGGCTGCGAAGCCTCCCAGGCATTGGTGACGAGGTTCGTCAGGAGTTGCTGGATGTCGCTCGGACCCACCCGCACGAATGGGCCGGGCGAAGGCAGGCTTGCCTTCACCTCGGTACCCAGGGGCATGGCGATCTGGAGGAGTGAGATCGCCCTTTGTCCGATTTCGGACAGGTCCATCAGGACTGGCTCGCTGCGGGCGTGGCCCAGGTAAGCGAGGAGCAGTTGCGTAAGGTCGGTTGCCTTCCGCGCTCCCGCCAGGGCGTCACTCAGGTCCCCGACGACGTCGGGCAGGCTCCCTTCCGGATGGTCGGGAAGCTTGTCCAGGGCCAGTTCCAGGTTCCCGGTGATCACGCCGAGGAGGTTGTTGAAATGATGGGTCATGGCGCCGGCCATCCGGCCCAGGCTCTCAGCCTTCTCCACCTGTCGGAGCCGCTTCTCCAGGAGGAGCCGCTCGGCTGCAGCCCGTGTTCGCGCCGTGATGTCGCTCACCACGGTCCGGAACGCCGCCTGATCGTCCACCGGAAGAGAGGGGACCGACTCCAGGAGCGCGTGGAAGATGCTCCCGTCGGCTCGCTCCATCCGGAGCTCGCAGGTCGCCGGGGAGCCGGCGTTGACCACCGCCCTGCGGTGGTGGTAGTAGTCGTCCTGGTCGTCGGAGGGGATGAACCGGGTGAACGACCGGTCCACCAGGCTGCTTCGGGGCACGCCCAGCAGTTCGGCTCCGGTGAGATTGGCTTCCAGGATCACGGCGTCCTGGCTCAGGGTGAAGTATCCCACCGGCGCAAGGTCGAAGAGATCGAAGTACCGTTCATGGGATGCTTCGAGCTCGGCCCGGGATTGGCGGAGCTCCTCGTTCTGCATCTCCAGTTCGATCTGGTGGACCCTCAACTCGTGAAGCGTCTCCCGAATCTCATCCTGCGAGAGTCCTCCCGGTTCCGTAGGAACTCCCCTGGGTTCCTCATCCATGCGAGCCTCGGCCCGACGGCGAAGGTCCGCGGCGTCCTCCTGCTCCCGGTCACGTTCGTCGGCAGCGTCCCCGGCGTGGTCCCGGCTGCCTGCAGTCTCGTCTGGCTCCTCGTCGTGTGGCCTCATCCTTCCTCCGGGGTGTCGGGTTGAAGCGGGCGCTCGGTTGACGAGATCCCGTAGGGGCGTCCCGATTCGTCCACCAGCTCGGTGACGGTGAGCCAGACCCGCACGGTCTCACCCTCACGAGTCAACCGTTCGGTCTGGAGGGGCCCGAGATCCGGGCCCCTGCCGGCCGCTTCGAGCATGGACCTGGTTTCGGCCCTGAGGCTCTCCGGGACGAGGTCCAGATAGTCCATCTGGAGCGCGTCCGCCTCGCTCCATCCGTAGACCCGTTCGGCGGCCGGGTTCCAGGACTGGATGCGGCCCTCCAGGTCAAGGGAGATGATGGGATCGTTGGAGTCCCGCACCACCACTGCCAGCCGGCGCAAACCCTCGGTCTCCTGAATCGTAGCCTGCGCCTTCTTCAACTCGGTGATCTCGATGAAGGTGATGACCGCGCCCTCGATGACGTTCTCCAGCGTCCGATACGGCCGGATCCCCAGAACGTACCAGCGGCCGCCCTCGCCCTGGACCTCGATCTCCCGGGGCTCCAGAGTTTCCAGAACCCGGCGGGCGTCGGCCGCCAGGGAGTCGTAGCTGGCCAGCTTCGAGTCCAGGTCCCCCACCGGCCGTCCCTCGTCGGCTTTGATCAGGTTCATGAGCCGGGTAGCGGTGGGGGTGAATCGCTGGATGCGGAGCTCCTGATCCACGAAGATGGTGGCGATCCCCGTACCTGCCAGCAGGTTGTTCATGTCGTTCTGGGCGCGGGAAAGGTCGGCCACCTTGGTCTCGAGCTCCGCGTTGACGGTGGCCAGCTCCTCGTTCAGCGACTGCAACTCCTCCTGGGAGGTCTCGAGCTCTTCATTCGTCGACTGAAGCTCCTCGTTGGTGGACTGGAGTTCTTCGATGGAGGTCCGGAGCTCCTCGTTCGTGCTCTGCATCTCCTCCTGCGTGGCACGGAGGTACTCCTCGCTGGCTTCCAGCTCCTCCTCCAGCTCGGCGATCCGCCGTTCCAGCTCCGGGTCACCCCCTCCTTCGTCTCCCGAGACACTTTGAACCGCTGCCTCCGGGGCAGTCGGCGGCACCGCTTTCCAGACGATGAGGAACAGGGGCGAGCCTTCCTCCTCCGGTCCCGCATGCACCGGGGGCGATGGAGGCACCGGTCGCACCACCAGGTCGACCATGACCGAATCGCCGTTCGTCTTCACCTCCAGGCCGTCCCGGCGCACCCGCTCCTGTCGGGTGGTGGCGCGGTTGAGGGCAATGGACAGCTCACGCTGCAGGCCCTCACGGGCCATGCGCAGAACATTCATCTCCCCGTCTCCGGGGGCCGGCTCAAGGTAGAGGCCCGTGCGCCCGTGCAGGTAGAGGACCTTCCCGTCCTCGTCCACCAACGCCGCGACTGCGGCAGTCTCCTCCAGGAGGGCGGTCTCGGTGAGCCTGCGAAGGGGGGTGGGGGCGGCACGGGGCATGTTCTCGATGCGGCGCTTGCCCGAGGGGGTTCCCTTCCGGGGGCGCCCAAAGGGTCCCGCGGCCAGACGGGCGTAATCGTGGGATGTATCCTGGCGGCGGTAGACGCTCATCCTCCGGTCCAGCGGAGCGAAGAGATGGGTGAACTCGCCTACGCTCTCGGCGGTTCCCAGGAAGAGCAAGCCGTCCCCTCTCAGCGCGTAGTGGAAGAGGGGGATGAGCTGCTTCTGCAGGTCCCGGTTGAGGTAGATCAGCAGGTTGCGGCAGCTGATCAGGTCGATGTTGGAGAAGGGCGGATCCCGGAGCACGTCCTGCTCCGAAAAGATGAGCATCTCCCGGATGTCCTCTCGGATGCGGTACGCGGCTTCCTCGTCCGGGTTCGGGACGAAGAATTGGGTCAGGCCGCGCTCCGGCAGGTCCGGCGCGATGCTGGCGGGATACACGCCGGCGCGCGCCACCGCGATGGCTCGCGGGTCGATGTCGGTGGCGAAGACCTGTACCCGAAGGCTGCGATCCATCGCCTCCATCTGTTTCCGGAGGAGGATGGCGATGGAGTAGGCCTCTTCCCCGGTGGAGCATCCGGGCACCCAGACCCGGATCACGGACCCCGACGACTTGTCTGTGATCATCTCGGAGACGGCGTCCCCGAGCGCCTGGAAGGCCTCCGGGTCACGAAAGAACCGTGTGACCCCGATGAGGAGGTCCCGGAAGAGCGCCTCCACCTCCTCCGGGCTCGACTTCAGGAATCGGACGTAGTCCTCGAGGCGATCGACCTGTTGGACGGCCATCCTACGCTTGACGCGACGGTGGACGGTGGAGTCCTTGTACTCTGAGAAGTCATGGCCGGTCTGGTCGCGGATCAGCGCGAAAAGCGTCTCCTGCGCATCCGCGGACCCCGGAGGGGACTCGACCCCGGGCGCCTTCAGGCCGTCGGAGCGAGACACTCCCTCGAGGGCGGTCCGGGCGTACTCGATGAGTTGTCCTGGCATCTCATCCGGCGGCAGCACGAAGTCCACCAACCCTGTTCCGATGGCACTTCGGGGCATGCCGGAATACTTGGTGGTCTCCGGATCCTGGACCATGGCCATGCCACCTTCGCCCTTGATCATCCGTAGCCCCAGCGTTCCGTCGCTGGCCGTGCCCGAAAGAATGACACCGATGGCGCGGGCCCCCTGGTCCCGGGCCAGGGAGCGAAAGAAGGAGTCGATGGGGAGGCGTTGGCCCCGGGGGGCATCCGGCTCCGTGAGGCGGAGCCGCCCATCCGACAGGGACAGGTCGCGGTTCGGGGGGATGACGTACACGCAGTCCGGTTCCACCTGCATCCCGTCCTCCGCCTGGAACACCTTCATTCGGGTCTGGCGACCGACCAGCTCGGGAAGCACGCTCTCATGGTCGGGGGCCAGGTGCTGGACCAGGACGAAGGCCATCCCCGGATCGCGGTCGACGGGCATGCCCGAGAAGAAGGCGTCCAGGGCCGCCAGTCCTCCGGCCGACGCCCCGATACCCACGATGGGGAAACCCCGGGCGGGCTCGTCGTTCGGGTCGGGGCCTGCGTCGGATTCGAGAGGGGTCTCCGTCCCGGGTCCGGCTTCAGGTGGGTCCTCATCCAACATCACACGGACCTCCTGGGCCACGGGAAGCAACCTCGCCGGAAGGAAGTGGGTGAAAAGACTCACCCGCAGTCAATAAAATACGTTCAGACGCTCCGTGTTGCAAGTCTGGGAACGGGCCTCGCGAGCACGGGAAAGGGCTCTACAAGTGCGGAAAAGGGCCCGGACTGTGGTCCTCTCGGACGTACTGTCTCCACTAATATTTATGACACGTTCCAATACGTATCTCCGGGCCATCGGCCCGCAACTCGTCGAAGGCAAGCGACTGGACGAAGCCGAGGACCGGGACGGTGGAAGGTGATCCCACCGGCTGCACAGCCCCCTGGGGGACCGCGTCGAGCGGGCCGAGGCCCTGCCTGATCGGTTCCCTGGAGAAGTGGCGTTCACGCTCGCCTCAACCCCTGGCACCGAAGTAGGGCAGCCCTCTTCGCCTACCACCAGCGGGAAT
Source organism: Gemmatimonadota bacterium (assembly GCA_003559555.1). Taxonomy (GTDB): domain Bacteria; phylum Gemmatimonadota; class Gemmatimonadetes; order Longimicrobiales; family Gaopeijiaceae; genus PWLA01. The sequence goes on from PWLA01000029.1 coordinate 10,883, forward strand.
AGACGAGGGCATCTCCCCGCTCACAGAGCGACTTGAGGCTCGAGAGGATCGCAGGCCAGCCGAAGCCGACTTCCCTCAGCCCCTTCTCGTCCAGGCGGTCGTGCACGAGGGTGAGTTTCACGATCGATTCGTTCGGCTCGAGCTGGAAGACGACACGGGAGGGGGGGATCGCCTTCCCTGGCGATCATCGTGTAGGAGAGCCGCCGGGGAGGATCGTACTCGAGCACCTCCCCTTCCCAGTCCATCCCCCGATCATGCTTCACGTGCCGCACCGGCGAGCCCACCTCCCAATCCGACTCGATCCGCCCTCCACCCCAGTACTGCTCGGTGAAGTCGCCGCTGGTGAGAGCCTCCCAGACCCTCTCGGGCGTCGCCTCGATGTAGGTAACGTACACGAATTCCCGCTCAGTCATCGGCTTCCTCCTCGAGTTGGGTTTTGAGTTCCCGGAGCGCCCGCTCACGCTCCCGCGCGAACCGGCCGATCCACCGGTCATAGATCTCTCCGATGGGCGCCGGATTGAGGTAGTGGAGCTTGGTGCGACCCTCGCGGAAGGTGACCACGAGACCCGCGCCTTCGAGCACTCCGAGGTGCTTGCTCACGCCCTGCCGCGACATGTCGAGCCGCTGGCAGAGCTCACTCAGGCTTTGGCCGTTCTCCTCGCGGAGGCGGTCCAGGAGTGTGCGTCTGGTCGGGTCGGCCAATGCCTTGAATACTTCATCCATGCCAGCCAATATGCAACCATTTAGTTACATGTCAACCCCGAGCCCCTTCGCAGGGTGCTTCGCTGGGAACAGGTAAGGAAGTGGGAGTCGGGTCCGGCGCTGGGACTCGGGCCAGGAGGTGGGAATCGGGTCAGGCAGAAGCCTCCTCCTCCGTCACGAACGCCTCGAGAAGCCTCAGGACCTGCTCCGCTGACTCCTCGTGAGGGTAGTGCCCGACCCCGGCGAGCCGCTCGATCCGGGCCCGGGTAAAGAGGTCCTCCCACCTGGCCAGGTACCTGGGTGGGAATGCCGGATCCTTCATCCCCCACACCACCAGCGCAGGAAGATCCCGGAGACGTTCCCGCTCCTCCCACAGCGAGCCGACCCATTCGTCCGACCCGTGGATCGCTCGCACCAGAGCCCGGAGACCGGCACGATCGTTCCTTCGCCGGAACGGACCTTGAAAGTGGGCGAAGACTCCTGGGGGGACCCGGTCGCGCCGGGCCACCGCCAGACGGGTGAAGAGCCGGGCCGTCACCGCCATGCGGTCCTCGAGCGCAAGGTAGGGTGGACTGGCGAGGAGGCGAGCCACGAGCCGGGCCCGGAGGTCCCCTTTCGAAGACCACATCCAGGTATTCAGCAGCACCAGCCTCCGGACGTTGTCCGGACGGCGGAGGGCGTAGGCGAGCCCCAGGGGCCCGCCCCAGTCATGCACTACGAGGGTGACGTCCCGCAAACCCAACCCCTCGATCAACCCCTCGAGGTGTGCGGCGAGGGCTGCAGGATCGTAGTGCCACCCGGCCGGCTTGTCCGAGAGGCCGAATCCGAGGTGATCCGGAGCCACGCACCGGCACCGAGAGGAAAGCCCCCGAACCATGACGCGAAAGTTGAACGACCAGGCCGGCACCCCGTGCACGAAGACGATGGCCCGACCCGCTCCCTCGTCGATGTAGTGCATCCGACCCGCGTCCGTCTGCCACCAGCGAGAACGGAAGGGATATTCCCGGCGGTCCAACCACTCCGGCTGCGGCCGGGCATCGGTGCCCTCCCCGAAGTTCGCCCCTGCCCCTGGCGTCTTCACCCGCCGAAGCCGGCCGCTTCGCCCTCGACCCGGAACTCGTCCGACCACTCAGCGACTGAGCGACACCGTGGGTCCGGCAGGCACCAGGTCGCGGTAGCCGGCATCGGTCAGTTCGTACCGAGACGGATGGATTTCGACTTCGATGATTTCTCCGCTGAAATCGAAACCGGACACGAACAGGCTGCTTGCGCCGGGCTCCAGCGGAGCAGGAAGATAGACACGGGCCTGGCCGCCGATAAGGGAAAGGCGATTGGGCTCATCGCCAACCCTGCCACTGTAGGAGGTGGCGATATCGTGGCGGCGACCGTCGGCCACGGTTTCGTCGCTTCGGTTGGTGATGCAGCCGACCACGTTGTACGTGCCCGGCATGGCCACGGTTTGCAGTTTGGCCTGGCTGATCCAGATGTCACCTTCGCCGTCGCCGGGGTCGGTCTCGCGACAGACCGGTTCGAGTTCGTGCTCGGGGCGCTCAGCCAACATGCGCGGTAGCTCGAGTTGGCCCTCGGCCTCGAACTCGGGACGGCCGTCTTCACCCTCGATCAGAGCGTTGACACCGGAAAATCGGTAGCCCACGATCTGGAAACGCTCGTAACGCTCCTCGTCGCCCCCGCGCTCGTCCGTGAAAAACGGGGTGGATTCGCCCCCTTCCAGCCCTTCCAGCCGCAGGTTGGTGCTAAAACCACCGCTGGCGGTCCCTTCAGAGATACTGGAGAATTCAAGCATCACCTGGTCAATGCGGGCATCACCGTCGTTGCGAAGGCAGCCGGCCAGGCGTGGCGCCTGGAAATCCAGGGGGCCGCGGTGGACGTGTACATCGCCCAGGGCCACCGGACCGGCGGAAACCCACGACTCGACTTCGTGACATGGGTCCGGAGTGTCGCTCATGGTCGGATGGACGGCTGCGGCGATCAAACCGGCGGCCACCACGCTGCCTGCAAGACGAGAGACTCTGGAACGTGTGATCATGGTGGTTTGGCCTCCCCTCCGTCGTCGAAGTGACCTTTCTGAGTCCGGTCCACCGTGGACCGGATCCAACCGGCAGAATAGGTTCGGAGAAGCGTGCCGTCCAGTTGAAGCGAGTTGCGGCCGGATTGGACGACCAGATGTCCGAAGTGGCGCAGCGGAGGATTGAGGAATCGCCACCGGCCATCAAGACGGTCCGGCATCGGCCTCCACCGCCGTCCGCACCGCTTCGCGCCTTCGATCGCATCGCGTGGGATCCGGTCCGCTTTCCGGCCGATGTCACCACTCCGAGTCTACAGCTTGACTCATTTGCGGTCAGCCCGATATACCTGTCCCTGGGCGTTCTCTTGTCGGCGTGGGCACTCGTGCACTCTCTCAACTTCCAGATTGTCCCGCCCCTGGGAAATGCTTGCTTGGGCCAGGCTCCGCGTCGGGCTCCCGTCGATCACGGACGCTCCGCCCCCACCGAGCCTCGTGTCCCAGATTGCGAGTGGCCATCAGAAGGCGAGGTCGCACCGACAGCGGTGGGTACCTGAGTAGAAAAGGAATCGGACCAGTGACGGACGATCAGGCATCCGAAGCCCTCCGGTGGATCGCGGGAATTCTGCGGCATGTCGGGGCAAAGTACCAGGTGGTGGGTGGTTTGGCGGTTCGGGCATACGGGGGCACCCGCGAGCTGGTTGATCTGGACCTGTACGTGGAGAGTGCTCGGTACACGGAGGTGATCGACCGCGTCGGCGATGCTTGTGTCTGGGGACCCGAAGAGTATCAGGACGCCATGTGGGACCTGCGATTCGCCAAGATCGACTGGGGTGGGGTCCGGATTGAAGTGGCCGAGGCGGATGGGGCCCGATACTTCGACCGACTGCGCGGGGTCTGGACCGATCAGGAAGTCGATTTTGCGCGGTCGGAGGAGCGGAAGGTGTTGGGAGTGACGCTCCCCGTCATGCCGAGAGAACAGGTCGTCTCGTACAAGCGGGGGTTGGATCGGGAGGTGGACCGGCTGGACGTGCAGGAGTTGGAGGAGGAGCCGAAGTCGTGAGCCGGAAGGGATCCTTGTCCTGCACATCCCGCCGCCTGTCCAGAGCCTTCCAGGCTCTGCTCCTGCTGGGCGGACTCGCGGCGTGCGGAGCGGGAGAGATGCCCGTGCCGATGGAAGAGCGGTCGGAACTTCCAGCGCTCGAGCTTCCGGTCGAAGGGACCTGGCGTGTACTCCGTAGCCCGGGCCATGAGAGGTTCGCCTTCGATCTGGCTGCGGTGGATGGACCCGGCGGGCCAACGCTGGCTCGGTCGCGACTGCGACATGCCGTGCTCGGGGTCGCCGCCGCCGAATCCCATGGCTGGGAGCGACCGGTGAGGGCCCCAGTGTCCGGACGGGTCGTGCTTGCCGGTGACGGGTCGCCGGACCGGGAGCGCCTTCACTTGTTGCGAGACATCGCCTCCATCATCGTCTCGGTCGTAACGATGGATCCGCAGGACGTACCCACCTTCGCCGGAAACTTCGTGGTCCTTCGAGCCGAAGGATTCTACGTCTTTCTGGCGCACCTCCGGGAGGGCTCGGTGCGGGTCACCACCGGCGACCGCGTGGAGGTCGGCGAGGTCATTGGCCAGGTGGGAAACTCGGGGCTGAGTCTCGAACCGCACCTCCACCTGCAACTCTTCGACCAGCTCGAAGACCTGAACTCGGCCGAGGCGCCCCCTTTTCTGATCGACCAGTACGAGCGGTTCCTGGGCGACGGATGGGCCGCTGCGCAACAGGAATCTCTTCAGAAGGGTGATGTCGTCCGCTCCCCGAGGCCCGGTGCCTGACCGTGCGCCGCATCGCCTGCTTGGAACTCGTTTTGCGGCTCGAGCGCCTCTACGAGCGGATCAGCTCGCCACCACCAGATGGGTCTCCATCGGGAAGACGACCCCGTCCCGGTCCGTGTACTCCTGGAGCACCTCCTCCAGGTGACGGATCATTCGGGTGCGGACGCTCCCTTCCAACTCAGCGATGGGACCGGCCAACGGTGAGCTCGCCGCTTCCTGGCGAAGGAACTCCTCGGCCGAGGGATATCGGACCGCTCGGATGTCCAGGTGCAGGGAGACCTCATCAAACCCGGCCTCCAGGACGAACTCCCGAAGCCTCGCACCGCTCCATTCCGGAAACGGCGAACGCATCATGGTGCCAGCGTCGTCTCCAACGTGTCGTTCCAGTACCTCCGCCAGAAGGCCGTAGCTCGGGTTGTGTCGGATCGGCCGAAGTACGTTGAGCCCCACCCGGCCCCCGGGACGCAGGACCCGGCGAGCCTGAGCGAGAAGCCCCGGCGGATCCGACACGAACTGGAGGGCCTGCTGGGAAAGCACCAGGTCGAAGCTGTCATCCGGAAACGAAAGTTCTGTGGCGTCCTCGTGGCGCCACTCGATTGCCGGGGAGAGGTGAGATGCCTCCTTCCGAGCCGTCTTGAGCATCGCCGGGTTGAGGTCCACTCCAACCACCCGGCCCTGGTCTCCTACGAGGGGAGCCGCGCCTCGGGCCACGATCCCGGTGCCGCAGCCCACATCGAGGACCCGTTCTCCCTCGGCCACCTCGGCGACGGCCAGTAGTCTGTCGGCCCAGGGGCGGAAGAACTTCGGGACCAGGTAGGCCTCGTAGGCCTCGGGACCCCGACCCTCCAGTTGCCAACCGCCCGTCTCCGGGGCCGCCGCCTTCTGGGTCGCCTCGACTGTGCCACTCATCATGCCTCCCGGTATTATGTAGACTGGTCTACTTATGTGTCAGCATAGGTCGAGTCTGCCGCCATGTCAAGCCTCACCACCCCGGTCCCTCTGGGGCCGTATCGGAAGGAACGGGGGTGGTGCTTCCTTGGAAGGCGGCCGCCCGCTCGGGCATTCCCCCTCCCCCGGGGAAAATGTCGAACGGAAGACGGCCGCCGGGGAAGAATTCTACATTTTCCCCGGAAACCGGGGGAAATGTGGAACAGTTGGTGCTCGGAGGGCATTCCGTTCTGCATTTTGCCCGGAAACCGGGGGAAATGTGGAACGGAACGTTGCGGAGGGGGAAGAATTCTGCATTTTCCCCGGGTTGGGGGGCCACCATGGTGTAGGAGCGCCCGTCGCCCTCCGGCTGTCAAGCCTCACCACCACGATGCTCCGAGGGCCATCTCGGGTGGAACAGGGGTGGTGATTCCTTAGAAGCCTCACCACCACGATGCTCCGGGGGCCATCTCGGGTGGAGCAGGGGTGGTGGTTCCTTAGAAGCGCCACCACCACGACGCTCCGGGGGCCATTTCGGATGGAACAGGGGTGACGGTTCCTCAGAGGGGGTGATCGTTCTCCAGAAGGGTGATCGTTCTCCAGAAGGGGGGATCGTTCTTCAGAAGGGGCGGCAACGAGGCGCGCCCTGGGGTGGGCGAGAGCTCTCCGGCCACCGGTCTCGGTGGTCCGGTCCACTCAGCGGGGCACTCGATGGGGCACTCGATGGGGCACCCGGGCAGAATGTGGGCCGGAAGATTTCGGAGGACGAAGAAGTCCTGATTCTGCCCGGCATTGGGACGCCCGCCTCGGGAGGACCGGAACTCTGGCCGATCTGCGGCCGTCGACCTACCCGGAGGGGAACGAGAAGGCCGTTGAAGAAGGGCAGGGACCACCGGGACGGGGTCTTGCGGTGTCAGGGTAGGAGGAGTGTCGAAAGCGATGCCCCAGTGCATCGGTGAGACGCTCCGACGCCGCCTGACGC
>PWLA01000133.1 GCA_003559555.1 Gemmatimonadota bacterium
AGCAGCGCCAGGCGCTGGAGATGACTCTGGACGCCCTGGAGCCCGCAGCCCTGGCCATCCCGGATCGGATCCCGGACCTGATCCCGCCGTCGGGCTACGGGAGCACAGGATCGGACACCTGGATCCCCACCCAGGCCGGGACCGCCTTCGACCCCCTGACCCTGGCCGGGGGGCTGGCCACCGAGGTGGTGGAAGGGCTGCTGCACCGTCAACGGCTGGCCCGTGTGGCCAGCTTCCACGCCCGAGACGATGCCAACCCCTCGGTGAGAGACGTCACGGGCCGGGTGGTGGAACGGAGCTGGGGGGCGCCAGGCGCCGAGGACGCCCACCACCGGGCCCTCCAGCGGGTGGTCCAGAGGGTGGTCCTGAACACCCTCCTGGATCGGGCCGGCGAGAGCCAGGCGACGCCGGAGGTACGGGCCGCGGCAGAGGCTGAGCTGGCCGAGCTGCAGGAGCGGCTCTCCACCGCGTCCGGCGGAACGGCCGAGGACCAGGCCCACCGGGCCACGGCCCTCCGGGACCTGGAGCGCTACTTCGCCGGAGACGACGACCCGGGCAATCGGTCCCGCTACCCGGTGGTCCCCCTTCCCTGGCCCTGAGTCAGGTGTCGGGCAACTCCGCCGCGTCTACCACCCGGGCTGGAAGCTGAAGCCGAAGTGGGAGCCCCGGGCCGGCCGCTGCCAGGGCCGGGCGTAGTAGAACTCCACGATCATGGCGCCCATGACGTTGACCCGGGCGCTGACGCCGGTGCTGAAGACCGGGATCCGCTGGGTGCTCCGGCGGTCGAACCGAAGCTCGGCGCCGTCGCCCGCGCTCCAGGCCACCCCGGCGTCGGCGAAGGCCACCAGCTCGGTGGGGAGGCTCGGGAAGCTGAACAGCCCGAAGCGATCGGTCCCCAGGAGGGGCACCCGGGCCTCCAGGTTCACCACGCCGATCCGCTGGCCCACCAGGCGGTCGAACTCGGGGCACCCGCCCCGGCCGTCGTCGGTGCACTCACCGATCTGGAAGGATCCGGTGGAGTAGCCGCGCATGAAGGTCTCCCACCCCAGGAAGAGTGGGCGAATGAACTGCTGATCTTCCTGGGCCAGCCCGTAGCGCCCCAGGTGTATGCCCCGCAAGGCGAAGGTGAGATTGTTGTGGGGGGACAGATACCTCCGGTGGTCCACCGTAGCCCGGGTGAAGGAGATGCTGCCCACCGTCTGGGCCAGCTCCACCCTGGAGCGCCATCCGCGAATGGGCGAGGTGAACCCCATGAAGGAGTTGTCCTCTACGAAGGCCGCTGAGACCTGCCCCAGGTTCAGGGCTTCGGGCGAGGGAAGGCTCTGCTGGTCGAAATCCACGATCTGGCCCCCGGGTCCCAGCGTGAAGATGTCCCGCTCCCCGGAGAAGTCGTAGCGGGTGTACCCACCACTGAACTCCACCCGTCGAATGGACGAGAAGGGGTACTGGACCATCCCCTGGGTCTGGGTCAACCGTTGCCTCAACAGGTCCCGGATGAACAGGGTCTCACCCGTTGCCGGATCCTGGCCGAAGCCGCTCTGGATGAAGCGCGTGGGGATGTGGGCCGCCCCGAGCCCCCAGTTCCACCGCTGCTCCACGTTCTGGTAGAAAACCTGCCCCCCGATGTCCTGGATCTCACCCTGGGCCTGGATGGCGGCGAAGAGATTCCGGTTGCCCAGCATGTCGGAGAACTGGGCGGCGATGGCTCCGGAGATGAAGGTGCCGAACTGGTCCTGGCCCACACCCACGCTGGTCTGTCCCAGCCACTCGAGCCCCAGGCGGGACTCGAAGTCCGGCGCCTCGGCGGCCCGGTGGGTTCCCTCGTCAGGCATCCCGATGTCCGGGTTCGCCAGCAGGGGGGCGACCCGACCTTCGCCGGGCCCAGGCGCACCGGGAAGGCGCCGGCCCTCCAGCGCCATCACGTCCCCGGCCTGGACCTCCTCGCCTTCCACCTCGGCGGCATCCAGCCCGTAGATGTGATACTCCCCGCCATCGAACACCGAAAAAGCCACGCTTCCGGTCTGCTGGGCCACGGTCAGGGCCGGGGTAGCCGCGGTGATCCCGCTCACGCCGGTGGCCAGTCGGGTCACCTGCCAGAGCTCTCCCGAGCCCAGGTCCACCCGGTACATGTCCCGGAAGCCGTCGGGGTCGGCCAGAAAGTAGAGGCCCTCCCCGTCAGGGGTGAACTGGGGGTTCCAGTGGTCGGCCCGGGCCAGGGGGGCCAGCCGCTCCACCTCTCCGGTCTCCAGGTGCAGGATCCCGATGGCCCGGGGTCCGGTCACCAGGCGCTCCCAGTTCGTTTCGGGTCCCCGGTCGGTGACGAAGGCGATCCGGCTTCCGTCCGGCGAGAAGGTGGGCTGCAGCGCGGTGTACCGGTCCGCGGTGAGCCGCGTCACCTCGCCGCTCTCCAGTTCCTTGATGAAGAGGTCGGTGCGCCCCTCCACCTTCCCCGAGAAGGCGATCCGGCTTCCATCCGGCGAGAAGACGGGGCCCCGGATCTCGCCGATCTCCGCAGGTACGGTGAGGAGGCGATCACGACGCCCGTCCTCGGCCCGGTAGAGCTGGATCTTGTTTCGGCCCTCGGCGAAGACCGCCACGGCCAGAAGCTCGCCGTTCGGCGACCAGCCCCCGGACGAATCCAGGAAGCGGATGGCGTCGAAGTGGGCATCCCGGACGGCGCTGGTGATCCGCCGGATGACCTCTCCCGTCTGGGCATCGGCCAGGAAGAGCTCGATGGTGAAGAGGTCCTTCTCCGACAGGAAGGCCACGTAGCGTCCGTCGGGGCTCAGCGAAGGTGCCAGGTTCTGATGCCCCGCGCCGGTCTCCGGCGAGAGGAGCAGCGCGCCCGCCTCACCCGGGGGGGTGCGGCCCTCCATCAGGGGGCCGTAGTGCGCCTCGGCCGCCCGCTCCCATTGGGCCGAGACCGTGTCGGCCGATACGCCCAGCACCTCCATGGACGCCGCATTCCAGCTTGTGCGGGTAGCCCGACGAAGGAGCTCGCTCACCGCCTGATCGCCGTAGGTCCCGCCGATGTAGGCCCAGAAGGCGTGTCCGAACCGGTAGGGAAAGTAGCGCCGCATGTCCCGGGTCATCATCCGGGTGGTGGGAAATTCGTCCCGGAGCACGGCATCGCGCATCCACATGCCGGTATGGGTGGACTCCCCCCCCAGGGAGAGATACTCCGCCATTCCCTCCACGAACCACAGAGGCAACTGCATGAGCCCCTGGATCCCGCCCCGTCGGCCGGCGATATCGAACTGGAAGGAGTGGACCAGCTCGTGGCCCAGCACGTGGTCGGTATCGGCGTGGGACGCCCCCAGGGGCATGATGACTCGATCCCGCAGGCCTTCCGTCACTCCCCCCGTCCCCTCGCCCACGGTGCCCTGCAGGACGTTGGTCTGCTGGAAGTGGGGATGGGTGGCGTAGAAGATGAGGGGGCGCCGCTCACCCAGGTCGTGTTCAAAGATCCGGGCCAGCCGCTCGTACCACCGCTCCGCCATGCGGGCCACATCCTCGATGGGCTGGGCCGCCTCGGGGTAGAAGTGGATGTTGAAGTTCCGGGTCTCCATGACCTTGAAGTCGAACTGGTCGTACTGGACCTTGTTGCGTCCGAAGTACTGGGCCTCGGTCACGGGCGGAAAGACGACCGCCAGAGCGGCCAGAACGGTGAAAAGCCCCAGGAAGCGGTGCATGAGCCAAGCCTCGGTGGATTCGGGATACAGGGGCCAGCCTCCGCCCCCTCTCGCCCCTAACAACCTCGAAGACCCCCATTACGTTCCGCGGCGAGGTGCGGAGACGTGCGCTGATTTGCCCAGAGACCGGGCAGAGCCCTATTCTTGGTGACCTCGGCCGGCCCCGGCCTCTGCCAGCGGGCCGGCCCTTCTTCCCACCCCCCAAACGAACGAGGACCGGGGCACGTGACCACACGACGAGAGTTCCTGAGGAAGTCCGCGCTGGCCGGCGGTGCACTGGGAAGCGGGATCCTCACCGGGCACACCGCTGGGCTGGGAGAAGGACTCCTGTCCCTGGCCGGGGATCCGTCCACCTCCAACCCCGGGCGCTCCTCACTCCGCGTCCTGATCCTGGGGGGCACCGGATTCATCGGGCCCCACCTGGTCCGGCGCTGCCTGGAGCGAGGCCACACCGTGACCCTCTTCAACCGGGGCCGCAGCGAGCCGCGGCTCTTTCCCGAGCTGTTCGGCGACCTGGAGGTCCTGATCGGAGACCGAAACGACGACATCTCGGCGCTGGAGGGGGGACGCTGGGACGCAGTGATCGACAACAGCGGCTACACCCCGGACCAGGTCCGGGCCACGGCCCGGCTCCTCAGGGGATCGGTGGACCAGTATGTCTTCACATCGACCCGGGCCGTCTACGCCGGCTACACCCACCCCACCATGGACGAGGATGCCCCCATCGGAGTCCCTGGAGTGCCGGAAGAGGAGTGGTCCGGGTATGGCCCGCTGAAGGCGCTGGCCGAGGGAGAGGTGCAGGAGGCCTTCCCCGAAGGAACCACCATCGTCCGTCCACCCATCATCACCGGCCCCGGGGACCGCACCGACCGCTTCACGTACTGGTACGTCCGGATCCACAGGGGCGGCGAGGTGATCGCGCCGGGCGACCCCTCGGACCCCGTCCAGTACTCGGACGTCCGGGACCTGGCCGACTTCTACGTGCACCTGGCGGAGGAGGGCACCACCGGCATCTTCAACCCCGAGGCGCCGGCCGCTCCCCTCAGCTCGGCGGAGTTCCTCTACGGCGTCCGGGCCGTGACCTCGAGCCCGGTGGAGTTCACCTGGGTGGACTGGGACTTCCTGGAGGATCACGGGCTCCGGGGCGGCTCGGAGATCCCCGGGTGGCGTCCCCCTGTGGGAGACTGGCTCAACTACGGCCGGATCGACAACCGGAGGGCGCTTGAGGCGGGAATCACCTTCCGGCCCCTGGCCGTGACCGCCAGGGATACCCTGGACTGGTGGTTGGAGGCCCGGGGGGCGGAAGGAGAGGAGTTGGGTGCCGGGATCTCGGCGGAGGCGGAGGATCAGGTGCTGGAGGCCTGGCGGCGGAGCCGGTCATGACCGCTCTCCGCCGCGGGCCCATGGGGCATCGGCCCCTCATCGTCCTGGCCGTGATGGCCGGGGTGCCACTGGGCTCCACCCACCTGGAGGCCCAGGACACCAACATCCTCTACTCGGTGGACTACATCACCGAGCGACTCAAGGCGCCGGAGCTGGTGATCCTGGACATCGATCGCAGCCGACCCCTGGAAGAGGACCGGAGTCGGCGAGTCCTGCTGGGAGGGCCTGAGGGCGAACCGGAGATGGCGGTCCACTGGAAACCGGTAGCAGCACCCGGGGAAGGCTTCAACAACGAGCCCCGATACGAGCTGGCCGCCTACCGGCTCCAGGCGCTCTTCCTGGACGAGGAGGATTACGTGGTGCCTCCCCAGGTCCTGAGGGCCATGCCCATCGACGAGTATCGGGAGTACGCGCCGGCCCGGGGACCCACGATCCGGGGCACCCAGTCGGTTCTCTTCCTTCTGAGCTACTGGATCCAGAATCTGGCCGTGGACACGGTGGACCCCTTCGACGAGGTCCTCTTCGACTTCGACGAGACGTACGCCCTCCACTTTGCGAACACGAACCTTCTCACCCATCTCATCGACCACAAGGACGGCAACCACGGGAACATCCTCATCTCGATGGACCCCACCAGCCGTCGGGTCTTTGCGGTGGACAACGATGTGGCCTTCAGGAGCCGGGTCAGCGACCAGGGGGACCGGTGGCGTCGTCTCCTGGTGGACCGGATCCCGGCCCGTAGCCTTCAGCGGCTCCGGGAGCTCACCCCTGCGGACCTGGAGCGGGAACTGGGGGTGGTGGCCGAGTTCCGGATCGTGGACGACCTCCTGGTGCCCACCGAGCTGGGTCCCAATCTCCGGGACAATCGCGGGGTCCGGATCCAGGACGACCGGGTCCAGTTCGGGCTCACCCAACGGGAGATCCGGGACGTGGCGGGCAGGATCGAAAGTCTGCTCAGGGACGTGGACCGAGGCAGGATCCAGACGTTCTGATGTGAGGGTCCCCGGGGGCTCTCAGAACAGGGTCTCCAGGGGAACGGGAGGGCCTTCGAAGCCGACCCGGTAGCGGGCCCAGCCCTCCCGCCCGTCCGGATCCCGGGCCAGGAGCAGCACTTCTGCGGCAAAGGGGAAGGTGTTCGTGAGGACGACCCGGCCTCCATACTGCTGGTATATGGACTCTACGGGGGTATGGGCGATGACATGGACCCGGGCCCCGAACCGCTCCAGCACGGCATCCAGCTCGTCCCCGGCCGTATCGGTCTGGGCGTAGTCCCGGTGCCAGATGGGGCTGGTGGGCTCGAACAGGAAGTCCACCCGACGATGCCACGCCACCGAATCCACCGGCAGAGTCAGGTCCGGATCTTCCCAGAAGGCGTCGTCGGACCAGCGGTAGAAGCTCTCCTCGGCCACCCACGTGGCCACCGAGTCGTCCAGGCTCTCCATGGTATAGGCCAGGTACTCGGAGCCCAGTCCCCCGTGGGCCAGGATCACGTCATCCACCTGGATGGCCACCGGCTTGGTCATGAGCCAGCGCCCCAGCACCGAATGCCTGGGATCGTACATTCGGTGGTAGGGAGTACCGTGGATCTCCGCGATCCGCGACTCCTTGTTCTGGACGTAGCGGAGATCGTCCAGAATCACCAGGAACTCGTGGTTGCCCAGGAGGGTGTGCACCCGTCCCCCGGCGGCCTCAGCTTCCGCCTCCAGGCGGTAGAGGAACCAGAGGACGGCAGTCGAATGGGACCCGCGGGACATCATGTCGCCCAGGACCACGAGATGATGCGCTCCCCCGCTCCACCGGAGGTCGTCGCCCACCAGCCCTGCGTTCTGCAGGACCCGGACCATGTTGTCGTATTCGCCGTGGATGTCCCCGATCACGTAGAGGGAATCCAGCCCCTCGATCCTGACCGGGGGACGCCGTTCGGCTGGAGGAAGTCGGACGGTGGTCTCGTGCCGGTCCCCGGCATCGGCGGCGGACCCGTAACGGAGAGTGACGGACTCGCCCCGAGGCATCTCCACGGCCGCGGCGTGAGCCACGCCCCGGGAGTGGACCGGCACGTCGAGCCCCATGGAGTCCTCCTCGACCATCACCTCGAGCACGCCCGGGCCGGAGGTTTCCGTGATCCAGCTCACCCGGAGGCTGTCTCCGTCGAAGCGGGCCCAGAGCCCGTACTCTCCGTGCTTCGGACCCAGGCCCAGGAGCACGGTGTCCGGGACGACATCCGCCGGCTGGGAAGCCGACGGCCCGGGAGTGGCGCCGGGGCCGGCATCGGGTCCCTGGGCACACGCGCCCATTCCCATGAGCCCGACGACACAGCCCACCAGCCAGGGAACGGACGTCGTGAGAACCGACACGGAGGTCATGGTCTTCCGGCTCCGACGGGGAGGGAGAGGGGCAGGAAAACGGAGAACGTCGCCCCCTCTCCCGGAGCGCTTTCCACCTCGATGGATCCCCCGTGACGGTCCACGATCTGCCGGCTGATGAGAAGCCCGAGCCCCATCCCCACCCGACCCTCACGGGTCGTGAATCCAGGCTCGAAGATCCGCTCCTGCAGCTCCGGCGTCATGCCGGGGCCCGTATCCTGGACCTCCACCAGGACGCCGTCCTCCCTGCGCCGGCCCTGGACGGTGATGACCCCCGTTCCGTCACCATGGTCCTCGATGGCCTGGATGGCATTCAGAAGGAGGTTCATGAAGAGCTGGTTGACCTCCACCGGGTAGCACTCGATGGGCGGAAGTCCCTCGAGGTCCTGCCGCACCTGGATGCCGGTCCCGATCCGGTGTCGAAGGATGGTGAGGGCGGTTTCGATCCCTTCCGCCAGCCCGACCCGGTCCACCTCTGCCCGATCCGGTCCACCGAAGCTCCTGAGGCTCCCCACCAGGGCCAGCACCCTTTCCACCGCCAGATCGTTCACCCGCAGGGTCCCCTTCAACGCCCGGACGATCTTCCGGACCTCCTGGAGCTCCTGCTCGTCCACCACGTCGTCGGCCAGGATGTCGTGGAGGCGGGACAGGGACCGCTTCACCACGTCGTGGTTGCTGGCCAGGGCCCCCAGGGGCGTGTTGATCTCGTGGGCGATCCCGGCCATGAGCATCCCCAGGGTGGCCAGACGGTCGGCGTTCACCGCGCTGGCCAGTGCTCCCTCCCCCTCGACTCCTCCGTCCGACATCTCGAACCCTCCCGTGTTAGAGGAACATCTTGATGAGACGCTCCCGGGCCTCCAGGAGTTCCTTGTTCACGTCTTCCAGGGCGCTGATCCGGGCGTCCAGTTCGTTCACCAGGGTGGATCGCTCCACCCCGTTACGGACCACCAGCTTCAGGTGCTCGTTGTCCCAGGGCTTCTGCAGGTAGTAGTAGAGACCTGCTTCGTTGATGGCCCGAATGGCGTTCTGGATGTCGGCATAGCCGGTCAGGAGGATCCGGGAGGTCCGGGGCCAGGTGGCCCGGACCTCCCGGAGAAACTCGACGCCGTCCAGCTCCGGCATCATGAAGTCCGCCACCACCACGTCGGCCGGACGCCGGCCCAGGGCATCCAGGGCCTCCCGGGGCGAGGTGAAGTCCCGGATGTCGTACGGAGTCTCCAGCTCCAGGAAGGTCCGGAGCGCGGTGGACACCATCTCCTCATCGTCTACCACTACGACGGAGGGTGTGCTTCGGTCGGGCATTCTCAAGGTCTCCTCGTGGGTGGAATCAGGCTACCAGCACCCGAATTCGCCGGGCCAGGCCCTGGAGCATTCCGATGGCCAGCTCGGGGTGATCCGTGAGGAGGTCGTGGTACTCCTCCCGGCGGATACGGAGCAGCCGACCCGGTTCGGTGGCGACGGCCCCCACCACGCTGGGCACGTCGTCGATGAGGGCCCAGGTCCCGAAGGCTTTCCCTTCGGACAACGTAAGATCGCCTCCGGCGCCCGTGAGTGCCACCGTACCCCGGACCACCACGTGGAGGCCTTCCCCCGGCTCCCCTTCGCGAAGCAGGATCGCGCCGGCATCCACATCCACCTCCTCGGCGATGGTGGCAAGCAGCGCGAGATGGTCGGTCCGGGCATCCCGGAGAATGTCGATCTGCTGGAGCAGGAACACGGTCTCGATCAGATTCATGGTATCACTTCCCTCCAGATCGGAGCCATGGGAATCGGGAACAGGAGACAGAGGAGGTCCGAGCGCCTTCCGGGTCTGCACGGCCAGATGGGCGATCCACTGGTCCTGCGCTCCGGCCAGCTCGTCCAGAACCACGGAGAGTGAGCGGCTGGAGCGGTTGCCAGCCTCCTCCCCCATCACCGGAGCGAGGCGCTGGAAGAGGTGGAACCCCAGCGTGGATTCGAGCCACTCCAGGGCATTGGACCGAGGAACCTCCTCGGCCCGGGTGAGCGCCAGGTAGCAGCGGTGGATGTCGTCCGGTGGAAAGCGGAGGCCCAGGGCGCGGAAGACCTCCTCCCGGCGCTCCACCCATCCCTCCTCCACAGCCTGCCTGAGGAGCCGAAGCGGCACGGGGGGCTCACCGTTCTCCCCGGGCACTTCCGCATCCAGGGCCTCCCGGGCCTCGGCATACCGGGAACACGCCTCCAGGGAGTGGGCCATGAGGCGATCCACCTCCTGGGCATCGAATTCCAGCTCCGGGTTCCGTGCCCGGAGCTTGCTCAGCGCCTTCACGGCCCGGTGGTCCAGGAGCTGCTCCGTCTCCGGCGCCACGATGCACCGAACCAGGGCCCGAACGGTCTCGGGTGACGGGATCCGGGACAGGACCGAAGGGATGTGCCGCCGGACGGCCAGGTCCTCCTCCTGGTCCAGGAGGCTCCAGACCAGTACCGGGATCCCCTCGGTCCCGAGGAATGCCAGGGCATCCCGGGCCGCCTCCCGGGTCTCGCGCCGGCCCAGCGCCGCCACCAGGCGGGGGTGCAGCTCGGGATCTCCGAGCATCCCGGCACTCCGGAGGGCCTCGCCCGCCACCCGGACATCCGGATCACCCATGAGCTCATGAAGGACCTCCACGGCGCCGGGAGGACGAAGGGCTGCCGCCACCCACGCCCGCTCGATCCGCTCGTTGGGGCCGGCGTCCGGGGCAAGGGCCAGGGGCTCTCCGGTACTGGGGAGAAGCTCCGTTCGGGAGACGGCATCGGCCACCTCCAGGTCCAGGTCTCCTCTGGCCATGCACACCAGGACCGCCGCCCGGACCTCCGGGTGCTCCGAGGCAAGAAGCTCCTGGAGCAGCCCCGGGCCATCGTCACCGGATCGGGCGTAGAGGGCCCGCACCGCTTCTTCCCGAACGGCAGGCTCCGGATCCAGGAGTCGCCGACGGATCGCCTTCGGGTCTCCGGCATCGGGGATCCCTCCCAGGTGGGCCAGGGCTCGACGGCGGATCTCGGGCAGGGAGTGCTCCAGGAGGGCCGCCAGCTCCGCCGCCAGGGGCTCGATGGCCCCCGACGCCGACTCGTCCAGGAGATCCAGGGCGAAGGCCACCTCCCGGTGGTCTCCCTGGAGGGCGTTCCGGATCACCCCCAGAGTGACGGGGTCCGAGAGGGAGGCGAAGGAGGCCCCCCGGAAGCTGGCGAACCGGTTCTGCACCGAGAGGGCCAGGGACCTGGCGTATTCCTTCCGGACCCGCAGGGCCATGAGAACCCAGACGCCGGCGAGCCCCAGTCCGACCCAGGCCACCTGCCGGAAGTCGAGGCCGGCCACTGCGATCACCAGGAAGAGGATCAGGGCCGAGACGATCTTCCCCACCCCCTTCTCCAGCGCAGCGTCAATGTAGTTCTTTGCCTTCAGCTTGATCTCGTCCGGCACCGGCACATAGAGGATTTCCCGGCCGGCCCGGTCCACGGAGTAGCGGAGGCTGGTCTCAGCCCCTTTGGCGGCGAAGGCGGCCCAGATGCCCCAGAAGGCGAGAAGGGCTACGTTGGCAGTGAGCATGGCCACGGGAAGGATCAGGACCACGAGCCCCACCCCCCAGCGCCGCAGAAGCGGTTTCATTCCGGCAAGAGCCAACAGGGGAAGCCACTGAGTCGCCAGATTGAACCATCCCTGGATCTCGGTCACCGCGTCCCGGTCCACGAACACCACCTTGGTGATCGTATTGAACTGGTAGTCCACGATCTGCTTGACCAGGATGGTGACCAGGACCAGTCCGGCGATGAGCTGGACCTGCCGATTGGCCGCGATGGCACCGAGCTGCCCCTTCCCCTTCTCGCCTTCCACCTTCCGCTTTCGGGGGGCAGGGGCCTGGACATCCGGTTGGACCCGGGCCCATACGAAGGGGACCACCGCAGAGAAGATGAGGATGGGCACCGCCGCCACGAGCAGGAGGTTCGGCGTCCCCAACCTGCTGGCGAAGAAGGCCGTGATGCCCCCACCCAGCGTGGCGCCCAGGGCCCCTCCGGCAATGATCACCGGGTAGGCGTGCTTGGCCAGCCTGGCGTGAAAGAAGAGCTGGGTCACCATGAAGAACTGGGTGACCAGCGAGGCGGCAAAGAGATCGTACCACCCGTAGAACGCCAGGCCGAAGAGGGTGCTGCCCTCCACGTAGATGGCCCGGAACACCACCAGGTTCAGGGCAAAGAAGAGGGCCACCGCCGGGATCAGCCGGCGCCAGGCGAACCGGTTCGAGAGTCGGTTCACCAGGGGGACGAAGAGGATGATCAGGCCGCTTACCAGGTAGACCTGGTAGAAATCCCCTTCGGCCAGTCCGTCCAGGGCCAGCGAGGCCCGGACCGGCCGGAGAATCCCCACCGAGAGGACCACGAGGAAGAAGAGACCCATCATCGAGAACACGGCGATGAGGGTCTCCCGGTCCTCCGGGACCCCCATGAGGTCCGTCAGGGTTCCCCGGATCCCGCGCTTCTCAGTGGTTGTCAAAGCTTTGCGCCTGGGGGTCAGGGTGGCCGTGAACCGGCTCTCCAGCGTGGGAGGAGAGTAGACTGGAGCTGAACCATCGGCAAGGAAGAGATCGCACATGGGAGGCGCACGATGGGAATCCGATTGAAGCTGGGCCTTGCCGTGGTCGTGCTCCTGGGGGTCGGCTACGCCGGCGCGACCTGGATGGTGAACCAGCGCACCGCGGCCGCCGTGGTGGAGCACACCGCACAGGCGCTGGGGGTGACCACGACGCTGGAGCGGGCCGCGGTGGGACTCGCCACCGGGAGCGTGACCCTCTCGGGCCTGGAGGCGGAGAACCCCACGGGCTTCGATGCACCCCGGCTGATCGTGGCGCCCCGGATCGAGGGACGCATTCGCGCCATCACCCTCCTGCGGCCGGTGGTGGAGGTCTCTCGCCTCACACTCAGCGAGCTGGAGCTGCACCTGGAACGGCGCGGAGGGCTGGGCAACTACAGCCTGATCCTGGACCACTACCTGCGGGAGGGCCGCCACACAGGCGATCCCGACCGGCGCTACCTGATCGACGTCCTGGTGGTGAGCGACGCCGTCGTCCACCTGGACCTGATCCCGGAGCTGGGGGAGGCGGGCCGGCTGAGCGTGCCCATCCACGAAATCCGCCTGGTGGAAGTGGGGGGGGCCGAGCGGGGCCTCATGCTCCAGGAGGTGGTGGGGGTCGTGGTCCGGTCGTTGCTGCAGGCGGTCCTGGACCGGGCCGCCCAGGAGCTTCCCGCCGCGCTCCTGCGGGAGCTTACGGACCGGGTGGACGAGCTGAGCGGTGACCTGGCCGAGGAGGGTGAGGCGGATCGGAGGAGGGGTGCAACCCCCACCCCCTCCATCCTGGCACCTATCCTCCGGACGCAGAAAGCCCCCTCCGGCGTCGATCCGGAAGGGGCTTCGGCGTATGGCAGTGCGACCACCTGAAGTGCGCCGCCAGGGAATCGAACCCCGAACCTACTGATTAAGAGTCAGTTGCTCTGCCAATTGAGCTAGCGGCGCGGCACTCCGGGTCCCGAAAACCCGGAGCTTTGAAAGCTAACGGACGGGTCGGGGGCGTCAACCCCCGTTCTGTGCGCGCTGCTGCGCCCGCTCCCGCTCCGCCTGCCAGCGGCGCCGGGCCGGGGGCAGGTAGAGCCAGAGGAGCCCCGCGGTCTGAAGCGCGAGCTGCAACGCGATGGCCCCCCGGAGGCTCCAGTCGGCGATCATGAGACCGGCGAGGATGGGCAGGATGAAGACCGGGGGAAGTCCCCAGGCGAACCGCCGCGGGTGGGCCCGGATGGTGGCGAAGGGCTCCTGCTCCTTGAGGGCCATGTCAGTAGGCGGCGAGCCCGGTGACGGCCTGCCCCAGGATCAGGCTGTGGATGTCGTGGGTTCCTTCGTAGGTGTAGACCGACTCCAGGTTCGCCATGTGGCGCATGGCCGAGTACTCCACCAGGATCCCGTTGCCGCCCAGGAGACGCCGGGCCTCCCGGGCGACCTCGCACGCCATGTCCACGTTGGCCCGCTTGGCCATGGACACCTGCTGGGGAGTCATGGTCCCCTCGTCCTTCAGGCGGCCCAGGCGGTAGGCCATGAGCTGCCCCTGAGTGATCCCCGTGACCATGTCGGCCAGCCGCACCTGCTGGATCTGTTTGCCCCCGATGGGACCGTCGAACATGACCCGCTCCCGGGAGTAGCTCACCGCCTCCTGGAAGCAGCCCATGGCGGCGCCCACGGCCCCCCAGGCGATCCCGTAGCGGGCCTGGGTCAGGCACATGAGGGGGTTCTTGAGGCCGGTGGTGCCGGGGAGTAGCGCCGACTCGGGCACCTCCACGTCTTCCAGGTGCAGCTCGCTGGTGTCCGAGGCCAGGAGTGAGAGCTTCCCTTTCTGGTCCCGTGCGCTGAAGCCCGGTGTGTCGGTGGGGACCAGGAATCCCCGGATCCCCTGGGTGTCGCCGATCTCGCCGATCTGGGCCCAGACCACGGCCACATCGGCCATGGATCCGCTGGTGATCCACATCTTGGTGCCGTTCAGGAGCCAGCCGTCGTCGGTCCTCCGGGCCGTGGTGACCATCCCGCCGGGGTTGGATCCGTAGTCCGGCTCGGTGAGCCCGAAGCAGCCGATCTTCTCGCCGGCGGCGAGTTGGGGAAGCCACTCCCCCTTCTGCTGGTCGCTCCCGAAGGCGTGGATGGGATACATGACCAGGGCGCCCTGCACCGAGGCGAAGGAACGGATGCCCGAATCACCTCGCTCCAGCTCCTGCATGATGAGCCCGTAGGCCACGTTGTTCAGGCCCGCGCCCCCGTACTCCTCGGGAAGATTGGCGCCCAGCATCCCCAGCTCGCCCATCTCGGGGATGAGCTCATCGGGAAAGCGACGCTCGATGTACGCCTCCTCGATGAGGGGAAGGACCCGGTCGTCCACCCACTCCCGGATGGTGTCCCGGACCATCCGCTCCTCGTCGGTGAAGAGGGAGTCCAGGTCGTAGAAGTCCACACCCTTGAAGTTGGGGGCCATGGGTCGTGTATCCTTTTTTTGTCGTGGTATCGGTGATAGATGTCGGTCAATCGGAGGCGTCGCGCCCCTGCTCATCCCGCTCGGACTCCCTCGCCTCGGACGAAGCGCCAGGGGCGGGGGGAGTGGCCTCGATGGCCCTCCGATTCGCCACCCTCTCGTAGCCGTAGAAGAGCTCCCGGGCCACCCGACCGCCCAGGTAGAGGGCCACTGCGAGGGTGGCGGCCCAGGCCGTGGGGATGAGGCTCAGGTCCGGTTGGATCACGAACCAGATGTACAGCCCCAGCACCACGGCCAACGCCACCCCTGCGGCCCACCCGCGCCGCGCCGCTCGGCGGCGGGCGGAAGTCTGGCACTCTTCACACCAGAGGAGCCGATCCAGCTCGTGCACCGACTTGACCTGCAGACATCGTACGCAGGTCACGTCCTCGGGAAAACGCTCCCGCCAGTCGATCTCCTTCTGGCTCATCCTCTCCACTCAGTCCAGGTTCCGGACAACGGCATCGGTGAACTCCCGGGTGTTGCAGGCACCGCCCAGATCCCGGGTGCGGGTGGCCGGGTCCTCCAGGGTGGTCCGAAGGGCACCCCGAATCCGCTGTGCCACCTCGGGCTGGTCCACGTGCTCCAGGAGCATGGCCGCCGAGAGGGTGAGGGAGCTGGGGTTGGCGACGCCCTGTCC
This sequence comes from Gemmatimonadota bacterium, assembly GCA_003559555.1. Classification (GTDB taxonomy): domain Bacteria; phylum Gemmatimonadota; class Gemmatimonadetes; order Longimicrobiales; family Gaopeijiaceae; genus PWLA01. Next base: position 15,116 of record PWLA01000133.1, read on the forward strand.
GGCGATGTCCGGTGCCGAACCGTGGACCGCCTCGAACATGGCCGCATCCTTGCCGATGTTTCCGGCCGGAGCCAGTCCCATGCCTCCCACCAGCCCGGCCATCAGGTCCGACAGGATGTCGCCGAACATGTTCTCCATGACCAGGACGTCGAAGTCGTAGGGGTTCACCACCAGCTGCATGGCGGTGGCGTCGATGATCCGGTCGTCGAACTCCACTTCGCCCTCGTAGTCCCGGGCCACCTCCCGCCCCACATCCAGGAAGAGTCCCTGGGTGTACTTCAGGATATTGGCCTTGTGGGCCAGCGTCACCTTCTTGCGTCCGTGGGCCCGGGCGTACTCGAAGGCGTACCTGACGATCCGCTCGGCGCCGAAGCGGGTGATGATCATCACCGACTCCGCCGCGGCCCGGGGATCCCCTTCCAGGCCAATGTAGTGCTCCACCCCCACGTAGAGCCCTTCGGTGTTCTCGCGGATCAGGACCAGATCGATGTCCTCATATCGCCCCCCCGGCACCATGGTGACGGCCGGTCGGACATTGGCGTAGAGATCGAACTCCTTCCGGATGGCCACGTTGATGGACCTGAAGCCGGTGCCCACCGGAGTGGTGAGGGGCCCCTTGAGGCACACCTCGTTCCGGCGGATGGACTCCAGGGTGCCTTCGGGAAGCGGGTTCTTCAGGGCATCCACTCCGGCCAGGCCCGCCAGCTGTTCGTCGTATTCCAGCTCCGCCCCGGCCGCCTTCAGGATCTCGAGGGTGGCGTCCGTCACCTCGGGACCAATGCCGTCGCCGGGAATCACCGTGATCGTCGTTGCCATATCCGCTCGCTGAGGTTGTCGGAAGTACGCGTTGGAAGGAAGCTCGACTCAGCCGTCGGTGGAGCCGATGTAGTCGGGATTATACTCGAATTCGGTGTGATCCTCACCCCAGTCCACCAGGTCCCGCATCGCGGCGGGGCGTTCGGTGCCCTCCCGCTGGGCCGCGGTGGCCACCCGGAGGGCGCGGTTCCAGGTGAGCTGGGTCAGCACCTCCCGGCTCAGGAGGGCCTGGGACATGATATCGCCATTGGGGTGGCGAGCCCGGACCCGCACGCCGCCCAATCCGGGATGCTGGTCGAAGGCGTCCCGGGTTCCGCCGCTGAAGACGAAGATATAGGGGAAGGCCTTCGCCCAGAGGTCGCCTCCCCGTTCGTACTGCACCGGGTCGATGCTCACATCGACCACGGCCACGTTCCCGCTCATTTCCACCGAGAGCTCGCCTGTATACTGGTAGAGGGCCTCCACCTCCTGGGCCGCCGGCACGGGGTGCTGCTCTTCTTCCATCTCGCAGGCCGGCAGAAGCGCCAGGGCCAGAACCGGAGCGGCCCAGAGGGCCCCATTCCGGATGCTCGCAATCATGATATCTGTCTTCCGTTGTTTGTTGAACATGAATCCCGCCCACGTCAGGGCAGGAGCCGCCGAGCCAGTCGCTCGGCCACCGAGATGGCCGGGGCCGGCGTATCCGTGGCCTCGGGGTCACCTTGCAGGATCGCCTGCCATAGGACCCGTCCGGTGCGAGGGTCCAGGAGCGCTACGTTCAGGATCACCGCGCTCCGACCGTCTTCCTCCGAAGCCTGGCCCCGGGCCGTCACCGGCAATACTGCGTAGGTGGCGTCGGTGAGGGCCGCCAACCGGTAGAGGGTGCCGAAGAGGGGGTCGCCCACCCGCTCCACCTCTCCCATCTCGAAGATGGCCACCGGAAGGTTCCGAGGGTCACCGCCCAGCCGCCCAGCCCCTTCCGCCACCTCGGCCAGCTCACGCCCGGCGATCCACCGGACCGTGGGGCCGGCTTCCCGGAGGCCATGGGCCAACTCGGCGTCCAGATCGCCGGGTACGCCGGCCTGGCCCTGTACGGGGAGGAGGAGGACGCTGGCGCCCCGGAGTTCGGGCACACCGCCCCGCTCCCAACCGGGCCCCGGGGGCTCGGGGGCCTAGCCGACACCGCACCCCAGGACCGCCACCGTCAAGATGAGGGCGAAGAGGAACCGGCGCACGGAGGCACGACCGGTGATCGGGAGGGTTGGATGGGCCACGGAGCGTACTACAGGGACGGCGCCGGGCCGTTCCCCCCGTGCCCCTCGTCGCCGGCATCTCCACCGGCTCCGCTCTCCGCCGGCACCTGGGTCGGATCCAGCTCCAGCGCTGCCGAATTGAGGCAGTAGCGGAGGCCCGTG
>PWLA01000086.1 GCA_003559555.1 Gemmatimonadota bacterium
CTGGTCTTCGCGGCCGCCTACGCCCTGATCAAGTGGGGGATCCCCTACATCCCACCCCTCTTCGGGTTCTCAAGCGCCCCGGTGCCCCAGAGCGTCATGGTCCAGTACATGCTCACGGTCCTGGTGGGGATCCTGGTCTGGGTCAGCGACAACGAGGAGCGGTGGCGGAAGTTCAAGGAGCCCATCCGCAACCTCCTGGTCCGGCCCGAGCGGAAGCTGGCCCGGCGCGTAGTCCTGGTCCTGGTCCCCCTCCTGGTGGCTTTCGTCACCTACGACGCGGTCCGCCCCAAGGTGAGCGCGCCGGCCGGTCTCCGCTCGGTCCATCCGGCCAATCCCACGTCCATCACCGTGGACGGCGAGTCGATGGTCCTGGAGGGGCTGGAGAATCCCTTTCGGGAGGAGGGAAGGGAGGAGGAGGGCTACGAGCTGGGGCTGGAGATCTACTACCAGAACTGCATGCCGTGTCACGGCGACTATCTGGACGGGCAGGGTCACTACGCCGACGGATACAACCCCCTTCCGCTCCCCCTGCGGGGTGGAGGCACCATCGCCCAGCTTACCGAGATCTACGTCTTCTGGCGCATCGCCAAGGGGGGACCGGGGCTTCCCCGGGAGGGGGCGCCCTGGAACTCGGCCATGCCGGCCTGGGAGGATTTCCTGACCCCCGAGGAGATGTGGGCCGTGACCTTCTTCCTGTATGAGCAGACGGGGATCTCCCCCCGGACATGGGAGGAACACTGATGGCTCGACGGTTGCGATGGCTCGGGATGGGTCTGGCCTGGCTGCTGGTGCTGCCGGGCGGCGAGGTTGCCGCCCAGGACGGTGACCTGGAGCGGGGCCGGGAGGTCTACGATCGCTGGTGCGCCTCGTGCCACGGGGTGGAGGGCGACGGGCTGGGGCCGGCGGCGGGCTACATGCTTCCCCGGCCCCGGGACTTCACCCGCGGGCTCTACCAGATCCGCACCACCGCCGGCGGGGAGATCCCCACCGACGACGACATCATGCGGATGATCAACGAGGGGATGCCCGGCACCACCATGCCGGGGTGGCAGGATCAACTCAGCCGGCGGGACCGGGAGGCGGTGAAGGACTACATCAAGAGCTTCTACCCGCCCTTCGAGACCATGGACGAGCCCGAGCCCCTGGACTTCGGCCGGGCCCCCCGGGCCAACGAGGAGCGGATCGCCGAGGGCCGGATCTTCTACGACTCCATCGAGTGCTGGCAGTGCCACGGCGACGCCGGTCGGGGCTACGGTCCCTCGGCCCCGGAGCTGGAGGACGACCGGGACTACCCCATCCGGGCGGTGGACCTGACCAAGAACTGGAAGTTCAACGGAGGCGGCTCGGTGGAGGAGGTCTACCGGCGCCTCCGCACCGGCATGGACGGCACCCCCATGCCCGCCTTCTCCGACCTGGTGGACGCGGGCTTCATGACCGACGAGCAGCTCTGGAACCTGGCCCACTTCGTCCGGAGCCTGGCCCCTGAGGATCCCCCCAGGGTCCGGGAGGTCATCCGGGCCGACAAGGTGGAGCCGGGAGAGGTCCCCCGGACGGTGAGGGACGAGGCCTGGGACGAGGTGGAGAAGTTCTACATCCCCCTGGTGGCCCAGATCATCGTCCTCCCCCGCTGGTTCGACCCGGCCATCGACGGGGTCTGGGTGCAGGCCCTCCACGACGGCGACGAGATCGCCCTGCGCCTCACCTGGCATGACCGCTCCCGGAGCCCCGATCCCGCCTGGATGCAGTGGCAGGAGCGGGTCATCGAGGTCATGGAGCCGGTGGAGGGCGATCCGGTGGAGCCGGCTCCCCGTCCGGACCGCTTCGCCGTCCAGTTCCCTCCGGAGATCCCCGACGGGATGGAGCGACCGTACTTCCTCATGGGCAGCTCGGACCGCCCGGTCTACCTGTGGCGGTGGCGGAGCGACCAGGACGGCGCCGAGCCGGCCCGGGCCCGGGGGATGCACGAGGTGGAAGCCCTGAGCGGGAGCATCGAGGCCGATGCCCTCTGGGAGGCGGGCCGCTGGCAGGTGGTCCTCCGGCGCTCGCTGGAGCCCGCCGCCGACGACGGCCGCCTCCGCTTCGAGACCGGGGTGCCCATCCCCATCGCCTTCTTCGCCTGGGACGGGGACAACGCCGAGGAAGGCACCCGGGGGTCGGTGAGCTCCTGGTTCTTCGTCTACCTCCGGGAGGAGGCGCCGGTCTCCACCTACGTGGCCCCGCTGGTGGCCTTCGTGCTCACCGGCGGGCTGGGGCTGGTGGTGGTGGCCCGGGCCCAGCGGCGGGAGCGGACGCTGGCCGAGGGGGCCGAGGACGACCCCGATCCGGACGTGGGCCCCGACACCGACCCCGACGCCGATCCGGACCCGGAGGCCCGACCTCCCCCCTGATCTCCGATGACTCGACCCGTACACCGACCCCAACCCAAATCCAAGAGGAAGATCATGAGAGACGCACACTGGATATTCCGAATTCTGGCCCCCCTTCTGATCCTGGGACTCGTCGTGGCCTGCGGCGACCCGGACAACGGCGTGCCCGACGAGCCCGAAGAAGTGGAGATGCCCTTCGACATGGAGACGGCGGGCCACGTCCAGGGGATGGTCATGTACGAAGGCGATCCGCCGCCCCCGGAGGAGATGGACATGTCCAGTGAGCCGGACTGCGCGGACCACTGGGACGAGATCCCCACCCGGGACGTGGTGAAGGTGAGTGACGGCCACCTGGGTGATGTCTTCATCTATGTGAAGGAAGGACTGGAGGGCATGGACTTCCCCACCACCCGCGAGGCAGTGGTCATGGACCAGCTCGGGTGCCGCTACACCCCCATGGTCATCGGCGCCATGACCGGCCAGACGGTCACCTTCAGGAACTCGGACGGCCTGCTCCACAACGTGAACGCCACTCCGGAGCACAACCGGCCCTTCAACATCAGCCAGCCGGTGAACATGGACACCGACCGGACCTTCGCCTCGCACGAGGTCATGATCCCGGTGCGCTGCGACGTGCACGGCTGGATGCGGGGCTACGTCGGGGTCGTGGAGCATCCCTACCACCAGGTCACCGGCCAGGGAGGCACCTTCGACCTGAGCGACCTTCCCCCGGGTGAGTACGTCATCGAGGCCTGGCACTCCCAGCTCGGAACCCAGGAGCAGACCGTGACGGTGGAGACCGGTGAGACCGCCCAGGTTTCCTTCACCTTCAGCGAGGACATGCTGGGCTCCCATGTGCCGCTGGGCGATCCCATCTATCCGTTCAGAGGGAACCATGCCGCACACGAAGCCGGCGACCAGGACCATGACCACGCGCCGATGGCTCCCGCCCCCGAAGGTCGCTGACCCGGCCAGGAGACGACGCCCATGAACTGGCTTCTCGAACCGAGCGTGTCGACCTTCGGGCCCGACATCGATCGGCTCTACTACATCATCCTGGTCATCACCGGGATCATCTTCTTCCTGACCCAGTTCCTCCTGATCTACTTCCTGGTCAAGTACCGGAGGCGGGAGGGACGGAAGGCCGAATACATCCACGGGAGTACCCGGGCCGAGATCCTCTGGACTGCGGTGCCCTTCGTCATCGTGCTGGTGCTGGCCCTCATGAGCCGGCCGGTCTGGGACGAGGTCAAGGATCCAGGACTCTTTCCGGAGGATGCGTATGAGGTCACGGTGGTGGCCCGCCAGTTCGAATGGGAGACGCACTACGCCGGCAGCAACGGCGAGTTCGACGCCGAGGACAGCTTCACCGTGCTGAACCGACTCCATGTGCCGGTCAACCAGCCGGTGATCATCCACCTGGAGTCGGAAGATGTCATCCACTCCTTCTTCGTTCCCCGCTTCCGGCTGAAGCAGGACGCGTTGCCGGGCCGGAGCATTCCCATGTGGTTCGAGGTCACCGAGACCGGGGAGTACGAGCTGGGGTGCGCCGAGCTCTGCGGAATCGGACACTACCGCATGGACGGATTGGTCATCGTCCACACCCAGGAGGAGTTCGAGAACTGGAAGGCAGAACGGCTGGCTGCGGCCGGAGGAGGGAGTGTGGGAAGTGATCGAGCGCAGGCCCTGACCGGGGAGGACTCGCAATGAGCGCACACGCGACCAATCAGGCTCGGACGGACTGGGACTTCCCAGCCTTCGCAGGGGACCACGAGCACCACGAGCCGTCGTTCATCCGGAAGTACATCTTCTCCACCGATCACAAGATGATCGCCAAGCAGTTCCTGGTGGTCAGCCTCTTCTTTCTGGCGGCAGGAGGGCTGCTGGCCCTGTTGATGCGGTGGCAGCTGGCCTTCCCCGGGCAGCCCCTCCCGCTGGATTTCCTTCCGGACACCATGGCGCCAGGCGGGATCATCCTGCCGGAGTTCTACAACTCCATGCTCACCATGCATGGCACCTTCATGATTTTCTTTGCCATCATGCCGCTGCTGGTGGGAGTGTTCGGGAACCTGCTGATCCCCCTGCAGATCGGAGCGGGGGACATGGCGTTCCCCCGGCTCAACATGTGGTCGTTCTGGCTGGCGGTTCCGGCGGGGATCCTGATGCTGGCCAGCTTCATGGTGGAAGGAGGGGCTGCCGGCGCCGGCTGGACGGCCTATGCGCCCCTTTCCGCCGACGGCGAGTATACGGGGGTCTACCTGGGTCAGCAGCTCTGGCTGGCCTCCCTCTTCATCCTGGGCTTCTC
>PWLA01000189.1 GCA_003559555.1 Gemmatimonadota bacterium
CCGCGGACCTGGCCGCCCACCCCCTCCGGTCGGGCGCGCCACAGGGTCAGGTTCACACCCGTGACCCTTTCCAGGTGCTGATCGGACCAGTTCACCCGCAGTCCGGTGATCCGGGGGACGTGTCCGATGCCGAGTCCCGTGTCGCCGATCATGAGCTGGAGGCTGCGCCCGTGGGATTCGTCGTTCGCCTCCTGGGCTGCCACCGCTGGTGTGTGGGTGACCAGCACGGCCGCAAGGAGACACGGAGCCAGCCGAAGGAGGCAGAAGCGGGCCAGGTGTCGTGAATCGAGGTGGGGCACGGCGGAAAGCCTCGGCGTTGGAAGGCGTGGAATGGCTTGCCCGGCAGTCTCAAGGGACAGGGGACGCGATGCGATGCGCAACTGCCGCTGTCGGTTCTCTCTACGGAGGTGCACATGATGGGGTTTCGCCCGAGCCCTGCGGCTTGCCTCCACCCCCGGGGTGAGGTCATTGTTTCGCGTCCAAGCCGCAGAACCTGTACGTACCGTTCATGACGCCGGGGATAGTCCATGGTGGAGGCGCTTCGCCAGTTTGCCAGCCAACTCGAGGAATGGGTCTGGGTATCGGGAATCACCGTCGGAGAGGAGACGATCCCCTATGTGGTGATCCTCCTGCTGGGAGCCGGCGTCTACTTCACGGTGCGGCTGGCCCTCATCCAGATCTGGGCCTTCGGTCACGGCTTGGCGGTGGTCACCGGCCGGTACGACGATCCGGACGACAAGGGCGATGTCTCGCACTTCGAGGCCCTCTCCACGGCGCTGTCGGCCACCGTGGGGATCGGAAACATCGCCGGGGTGGCCATCGCCATCCACTGGGGCGGACCCGGAGCCCTCTTCTGGATGTGGGTGACGGCCTTCCTGGGGATGGCCACCAAGTACACCGAGGTGACGCTGGCCCAGCACTTCCGAGAGGTGAAGGACCGGGAGCCCGACGATCCCTTGTGGAAAGGGACGATCTCGGGCGGGCCCATGTACTACATCGAGAAGGGGCTGGGGAAGAACTGGAAGCCGGTGGCCATCTTCTTTGCCGCCCTCATGGGTCTCACCGCCTTCATGGGGGGCAACCAGGTCCAGGCCAACACGGTGGCCGACGTCATGCGGGACGAGTTCCGGGTGCCCATCTGGATCAGCGGGCTGGTCACCGCCTCGGTGGTGGCGCTGGTCATCATCGGCGGGATTCGCCGGATCGGTCGGGTCACCTCGATCCTGGCTCCGGCCATGGCGGCCATCTACGTCGCCGGTGCCCTGGTGATCATCGGGATGAACTGGGACCAGATCCTGCCCTCCTTCGCCCTCATCTTCGCCGAGGCCTTCAACCCGTCGTCAGGGGTGGCCGGTGCCGGGGTCGGGGCTTTCCTGGTGACCATGATGTGGGGCGTTCGGCGCGGTCTCTTCTCAAACGAGGCCGGACAGGGCTCGGCGCCCATCGCCCACGCGGCGGCCCGTACCGACGAGCCGGTGTCGGAGGGCGTGGTAGCGCTGCTGGAGCCCTTCATCGACACCATCGTGATCTGCACCATGACGGCGCTGGTGATCATCATGACCTCGTCGTGGGACGACCGGTTCCCCACTGAACTCACCTTCGTGGGCGGCCACATCAGCTATGTGGCCGAGCGGGAGGATGGGGGCTTCCGGTTCTTCGTGGGCTCGCCGGACTCCATCGTGGTGGAGGACGGCGCGCCGGTGGAGACGGGGGTGGGGGTGCCCCGGCTGGCCTGGCACGAGGTGGCGGTGGACAGCTTCTGGGTGGACGAGGCCCAGGAGGAGCCCTTCACCGGGGTCATCTTCCCCGATGAGAGCAGGGCCGTGGACGAGGCGGGCCAGGAGTACGAAGCCCTCTACGGGAACGCGCCCCAGAACGGCGCACCCCTCACCATGGCCGCCTTCCGCCGGGGGCTGCCAGGGGACTGGGGCCACTACATCGTGCTTCTCACCGTCCTCCTGTTTGCCATATCCACGGCCATTGCCTGGAGCTACTACGGCGATCGGTGTGCCCGCTACCTCTTCGGCGAGAAGGCGGTGCTGCCGTACAAGCTGGCCTTCGTGGGCATCCACTTCCTGGGAGCGGTGGTGCCGTTGGCGGTGGCGTGGACCATCGGGGACGTCTTCCTGGGGCTGATCATCATCCCCAATCTCATCGCCATGATCGCCCTGACCCCCAAGGTGCGCGAGATCACCCGCTCGTACTTCAAGCGGAAGCCCTGGCTCGAGCCCGGCTCCACCCGAGCGGAGGCGGAACAGGGGTGAATGCGATAGGTTGAATGGATACCAGCCGTCAAGAGAGGGACGAGGGGCGCCCGGGAACCGCCGGGTCGCCGGATAGTCACATCAAGACAAGGGTGAGGACAATCATCATGATGAAGAAGAATCGCCGGGCGGCTGCCCGGGTCGAAGGTGGGACCGCCGACGCGAAGAGGCGCGGCGGCGTGCCACTCCTGGTCCTGCTGGCGGGACTCCTGTTGGCGTTGCCGGGTATGGTGGCCGCTCAGGATCTGCCCCTGACCGGAGCTGAGCGGGCCAACTGGGAGCGGACCACCACCCACGCCGAGGTCATGGAGTTCCTGTGGGAGGTGCAGTCGCGGACGGACCAGATGCTGGTCCAGGAGCTGACCGTCACCAACGAGGGCCGGCCGCACCCGGTGGTCTTCCTGGGCGATCCGCCCCTCTCGGAGCCCACCGCGGCGCTCCTCTCGGGCAAGCCCACCCTCTTCATCGTGGGCACCATCCACGGCAACGAGCGTTCCGGGAAGGAGGGGGGACAGCAGTTCATCCGGGAGCTCACGCTGGGAGATCACCAGGACCTCCTGGAGCACGTGAACGTGATCATCGTGCCCCACATGAACCCGGACGGGGGTGACGCCGGCCGGCGCACCAACTCGCTGGGCTACGACATGAACCGGGACTGGATCGTGGCCGAGACCCGGGAGGTCACCGCGGTGGTGGAGCAGATCCTGAATCGGTTCGCTCCCGACGTCTTCGTGGATGCCCACAACGGCGGTTCCTATCCGTACCACATGACCTACCAGGCCACCCTGGACCCCACCGCCGATGACGCCCTGGTGGAGTATGCCCGGGGGCCCATGTACGAGTTCATCAAGGATCACATGGAGACCCAGGACATGATGATGTACTGGTACTCCGGTCCGTCTTTCGACGAGGACAACGAGACCTGGTACTGGCGCACCACGGTGCCGTGGCCCCGCAAGCAGCACTCCTACGGGGGAATCCGGAACATGATAACCCTCCTCTACGAGGTTCCCGGACGGCACACCCTGGAGGTGCAGGCCGACGCAGCCCGGGAGGCCATGCTGGGCCTGACCCGCTTCATGGCCGAGAACGCCGACCAGGTCCGGGACGTGGTCATCGAGGCCCGGCGCCGAACGGTGGAGGAGCCTCAGGACGAGGTCTACTTCGACCTGGAGCCCATCGCCTACCCCGACGCCTAGGAGTTCTACGTGGTGCAGCGGGACGACGAGGGTGAGTGGATGGAGCCGGAGCTGGTGACCGGCGAGAACCGGACCCTCTACGTGCCCACCCGCACCCGGGCCCTGCCCTACGGCTACGCCTTCGACGCCCGGCTGGACGACGTGGCCCATTTCCTGCGCCGCCACGGGATCCAGGTGGAGAAGCTGAGGGAGGAGGTTACGGTACCGGTGGAGCGCTACCGGATCGTGGAGATCACCTGGGCTGATCAGCCGTATCAGAACCACCTGATGGCCGACCTGGAGGTGGAGCTGGTCCCTGACGAGATTACCCTCCCCGAGGGGAGCTACGTAGTACGAAACCGGCAGCACGAGGGCCGGATGATTCCCCAGCTCCTGGAGCCCGACGCGGTGGACTCGGTGACCCGCTGGAACTTCCTGGACCACTCCATTCCCCGGTCCGGTGGCGAGAACGCCTTCGTGCCCATCTACCGGCTCCAGGGGCCGGTGGGGGTATCGACGTTGCTGGTGCCCTGACGGAGGGCAGCGCTGCCTGAAGGTGTTCGGCGGGAAGGCGCCGGTCGGGCCTCGCAAGGGGCCGGGCCGGCGCTTTCCGGTTCCTGGAGGACTCGCCTCAGACTCCTGGAGGTGGTCTCAGCTCCGAAGAGCCTCCACCACCGCCCGGACCCGGTCCAGCTCCACACCGGCCCCGGCGACCCCGTCTCGGTGCAGGGAAGAGCCCACGATGGCCCCATGGGCGCCGTCCATGAGCTTGGCGGCGTTCCGTGGCGTCAGCCCGCTTCCCACCCAGACCGGGGCGTCGGGGGCCGCCTGACGGGCGGCATCCAGCCGGGCCGGGTCGGTGGGCACGCCGGTTCGGGCCCCGGAGACCAGGAGGACGTCGGCCAGGGCCCGGTGGCGCAGGTCGGCGGCGGCCAGCCCGGGGTCCATTCCCGGCGGCGCGGTGGCATGCTTCACCAGGACATCGGCCAGGACCAGGAGGGACGGCGCCAGGCGGCTCCGAACCCTGAGCGTCTCGTGGGCTCGACCCTCCAGGGTGCCCTGGTCGGTGAACATGACGCCGCCGTGGACGTTCACACGGAGAAACGCCGCACCGGTGACCGCCGCCAGGCCGATGCCGCTGCGGGCGTCGTTGCGGAGGACGTTGAGCCCCACCGGTTGCGTCCCGGCGACCTGGCGCACCGCGTCCAGGACAAG
>PWLA01000110.1 GCA_003559555.1 Gemmatimonadota bacterium
ATCCGAGCCACTACCATCTGGCCGTCCTGGACTCCCTCGTGCCCATCCTGGGCGCCGGAGACCCCGCTGACGCAGTCCGGCACCGGGCCGACGTGGAACTGCTCCTGACCGACGCATTCCTCCTCTACGGTTCCCACATCGTGCACGGCCGTCTGGATCCCGTGACCATGGAGCCCTACTGGACCGCCACCCGGAACGGGTTGGACATGGCCGAGGTGCTGATCGAAGCGCTCGACGGCGAGGGTGTTCCGGCGGCTCTGGGGGCGCTGCGGCCCTCCGGGGAACGCTATCCGGTACTGCGCAGAACGCTGGCCCACTATCGGGACGTGGTGGAACAGGGAGGGTGGGAGCCCGTCCCCCTGGGAGAGACGCTGGACCCGGGGGTGCGAGACGCCCGGGTGGCGGCGCTCCGGGCCAGGCTCGAAGCCTCAGGGCACCTCGGGAGGCCCGGCTCGGGCGCCGGGGGTGCTGAGGCCCGGGAGCTCTACGACGACGAGCTGGCGGAGGCAGTCCGGACCTTCCAGCGGCAGCACGGACTGGAACCCGACGCCCGGGTAGGGCGGGCGACGTTGGCGGCGCTGAACGTCCCCGCCGCCGCCCGTCACCAACAACTGCTGGTGAACCTGGAGCGCTGGCGCTGGCTCCCCCGGGATCTGGGGGAGCGGTACGTTCTGGTGAACATCCCCGGCTTCATGGTGAGCGTCATCGACGATGGGGAAGAGACCTTCCGCCTCCGAGCCATCGTGGGCCGAAACTACCGCCAGACCCCCGTCTTCTCGGGTCGGATGACCTACCTGGCTCTGGCCCCCTACTGGAACGTGCCCCCAGGGATCGCCGCCAACGACCAGCTCCCGCAGATCCGGGCGAATCCGGCTCACGTGGCCCAGCAGGGAATGACCCTCTTCGAGAACGCCTCCAACCGGGCGGTGGACCCCCACTCGGTGGACTGGACCGGAATGACGGGCTCGGAGTTCAACCGCCGGTTCCGACTGCGGCAGGAACCGGGCGCCACCAACGCGCTGGGCAACGTGAAGTTCATGTTTCCGAATCGGCACAACGTCTACCTCCACGACACGCCGGGGCAGCAGCTCTTCGATCGGGCAGCCCGGGACTTCAGCTCGGGCTGCATCCGGGTGGAACGTGCACTGGAGCTGGCGGCCCACCTCCTCCGGGACGACCCGTCGTGGACCCGGGAGCGGATCCAGCGTGTAGTGCAAGGAGGTCGGGAGCAGGCGGTGACCCTTCCCCAGCCCTACATGGTCCACATCCAGTACTGGACCGCCTGGGTCGAACCGGACGGCGAGGTCCACTTCAGGGAGGACCTCTACCAGCGGGACGGGCGTGTACGGGAGGCACTGGAGCGACCACCGCCCCGGGGCCTCTGAAGCCGCTCGGACCCCCTACCCACGGTCTGGGACCGTCACCACAAGTCCTCACGGAGATCCAAGTATGTATCGAGTCGGGGCAGGGATCTGCCTTCTCGCGTCATTCGTCATCCTGATGGGATGGGTCCAGCACGGGCCCGGAGCCATGGCCTCGACTCCGGAACCAGACCAGGCCCCCGGGGCGGAGGCGGACCACTGGACCTCCGAAGAACCGGATCCCTTCGCCCACATCCCCCTGGAACTGGCCCGGGAGCTTCCTGCCCTCCCGGCCCCGACTCCGGCCGCATTGAACCCCCGGCCCCACCCGTACAGCCGTCGGGTCCGGGCCTCGTTCAGGATCCGGGTGAAGGGGGACATCGTGGTGCCTTACCGGGTGCTGGCTCTCACTGCCACGCCAGGTGAGCGGATCCGGATCGAGCTGGACGCCGTGGCGGGAGCGGACGAAGGCGATCTTCCGATGGAGCGCTTCCAGCTTCGGACCCCCGAGGGTGTCCAACCCCCATCTGAGGGCGGCGGGTGGAGCTGGCAGGCTCCGTTGGAGCCCGGCCCCACCCCTCTGCGGGTCGAGTCCACTGCAGACGGTGACGCCATCGTTCTGAACGTGCTGGTGGCGAACCCCTTCGACGCGGCCTCCCAAGGCGCCCTCAACGGCTTCCGCATCGGAGACTACCGACCGCCGAACGGCAACGATCCGCCGGACGGATTCATCGAGGCCAACGGCGATGTCCTGGACCTCTTGGTAGCCCCGGGCTTCAAGTTGCGGCAGTTCCTTCCACATCAACCGGGGAATCCTCGCTACCTCGCGCTTTCCGAGCCCCTGGTGCTGAAGCTCCAGGCGGTCCTTGAGGAGGTCCGGATGGAGGGGATCGAGGCCCGGACTCTCTACGTCATGTCGGCCTTCCGGACGCCCCACTACAATCGGGCCATCGGAAACCGGACCGAGGGAAGTCGCCACCTCTGGGGCGACGCCGGCGATGTCTTCATCGACGAAACCGGAGACGGGTGGATGGACGACCTCACCGGCGACGGACGCGGCGGTGAGGCCGATGCCCGGATCCTGTACCGGATCGCCGAACGGGTCGAGGCCAGGGGCGAACCCCACGTCCGGCCGGGAGGCCTGGGCTTCTACCGGGCCAATGCCGTCCGGGGGCCTTTCATCCACATCGATGCCCGAGGCACCCGCGCCCGCTGGTGAATGGGTCAGACCGGTGGTTGCCCCCGCACAGCCCGAGCCAGGAAAGAAATCACCAGGAGCACCAGGAAGATCACGAAGAGGATCTGAGCGATCCCCGCCGATGCGCCTGCGATCCCTGAGAAACCCAAGAAGCCGGCGATGAGCGCCAGCACCAGAAAAGTGAGTGCCCAGCCTAGCATATCTACCTCCAACGTTATGGATACGGTCGTGGTCCGTCGTGTACCATGTTGAAGGAGGCACGAAGTATGCCCGACGGGTGTGCTCGGGATGTAGCACGGACGATATCCTAATATACTACAAGTCGTTATGGTCTGAGACCTCACCCTTTACCTGAGACCTGCGACCCCGACACTGCCCAGGAGCATCGGGAAACCCCTTCCCACGCTCCGGGAGAGACCTGCGGGAAGATGTGGGTCTGGCTCAGCTCCGCTCCATCCGCTCCCTGAAGCCCCGCTCAGCCCCTGGGGTCCCGGTCAGAGGAGCGATTCGAAGTCCACGAACTCCGGGCCGTTCTCGGTGCAGATGGCGAACTGGCCGCCGCCCCGCATGGTGACACCCGCATACTCCCCGGCGCGGTTCACCACGTAGAACCGGACGTTGAAGTTGGGTTCTCCTTCGTCGTTCAGAAGTCGGGGCTCGATGGTGTTGTCACGGATCCGGCGCAACCCCTCCATTCCGGCGTCGGTGGGGCTCATCCCCCGGCGAAGGCTCTCCACCACCAGGAACGAGGTGAGATTGAAGAGGTTGGCCTCACCCCGGCCGGTGGAGCCAGCGGCCCCCACCTCTCCATCCACGTAGAGGCCGGCCCCCAGGATGGGTGAATCGCCGACCCGTCCCGGGATCTTCCATGCCAGCCCGCTGGTGGTGGTGCATCCGGCCAGCTCCCCGTCCTGGTTCACCGCGTTGCAGTTGATGGTGCCCCAGTAGTGCTCGGGATCGATGAGGCCGTCGGCCACCATCTCCATGCCGCTCAGATAGCCGATCCGCTCCGGATCGTCCTCACCGGGCCAGCGGGAGGGATCGATCCGCCGGCGCCACTCGAGCCAGCGCTGGCGGGAATGTTCGCTGTTCAGGTCGTCCTCAATCTCGAAACCCATGTTCCGGGCGAACCGCTGGGCGTCGGGCCCCACCAGGAGGTGATGATCCGTCTCGTGCATCACGGCCCGGGCAACGTGGGACGGGGTGCGGACGCCTTCGAGGCAGGCCACCGATCCCGCTCGCTTGCGGGGCCCGTGCATGCACGAGGCATCCAGCTGCACCACGCCATCCCCGTTGGGCAGGCCCCCGTAGCCCACGCTGGAGTCCCCGGGGTCCAGCTCGTTGATCGTCACCCCGGCAAGGACCGAGTCCAGAATATCGGTGCCCTGGGTCATCTCCTGAAAGACGGTCTCGACGCAGGTGAGCTCGCCGTCATGGCGGTAGCGGTATCCGTTGCCCGAGGAGATCACAACCGGCCGACTCGAGCGGGTGATCACCGCAGGGGCACGTGCCTCCAGGCTCCGGGGAAGGGTGAGCCCCAGGCTGGCGGCGGCGGTGGTCTTGACGAAGTCGCGGCGGGCGAATGATCTGGGCATGATTCGTTCCAGGGTGTGGCGGTGGAAGATGGCTCAGGTGATGCGCGTCAAAGTGCGGGACACGTTACGGGTCCGTGGCTGGAGCGGCAACTGTGGGGGTCGGGACCGCAGGGGTCACCGGTGCCCCGGTCGGTAGGTCCGCTCCGTGGCCGCGTCCACCGCCTCGGGGGTAAAGGAGACCTCCTTTCGGTAGCCGTCCACGAAGAGTCTGAGCTGGTCGGTGTGGTGTGGGGAGTCTTCCCGGTCGCTCTGGCCGTACGCCAGGATGGTGAAGGCCCGGGGCACCTGGCCGAACTCCACGGCGAAGACCCAGCCGTCTCCTCCCCGGATTCGTCTCAGCCCGTCGTCGTCGTCGCCGGTGAACCAGAGGACCCGGAAGCACCCCAGAATCCCGTCGCATCCGCTCACCGGAAGATCCAGATCCCCGTGCCGGGCCCGGTGCACCTCGCCCCAGGAGAGCCGCCAGTCCCCCCAACG
>PWLA01000173.1 GCA_003559555.1 Gemmatimonadota bacterium
TCCTGCAACACGTGAGGGCGGCCGCGGTGGCGGTGCATCCCCCCCCGGAACTTCGACACGTAGCCCGCCGGCCCAATCACAGGTCGTCCGCGGACAGGTGGTGGAGAACCAGTCCGGGGCCGCCATTTCCGTGGTTGATGTCTCGATCCTGGATGCCAACGGCAATGTCCTGCGGACCCCGACCTCGAATACCGAGGGCGCGTTCATGATCGGAACGCGGGCTCCCGGGGAATACCACTTCCAGGCCCAACGCCTGGGCTTCGAGACCGTCATCACCGAGGAACTCGGGGCAGCCGTCGAGGCCCATGAAGCGATCATGGTCGAGTACGACGGCGTGTTCCGCGAACTGGCGAAGTGAGCGGGGGAACGGGCACGGAAAACCCTCACTGGCTCACTGGGACTATGGTCCTGGTGCTCCGTGCCCAACAGGTAGAGCGGTACGGCGGACCACACGGTATTCTCGACCAGGATGTCGTGCTCTCCGGGGTTGCACGGCCCCGTAGCCGGTGGGCCTGTGATGATGAAGCCGACCTTGCAGATCTGGCCGCTGCCTACATGGTGGGATTCGCCGGCTCCGAGGGATTCAACGATGGGAACAAGAGGGTCGGTCTGGCCTCGGCACTCGTCTTTCTCCGGTTGAACGGGTATGCTCTCCATGTTCCGAACAAGGACCTGTACGCCCTCACGATGCAGATCGCGAACAACGAAGCCGATGATGACATCGATCGACCATCCGGTACCGTACTTCATGATCCCTGCGCACATGGACCACCACCTCGGGGTCCTCAAAGACCGATACGGACTCCGGTGACACGGGCCCCCTTCATGCGCCTCGACGACCTTCTCTTCTATCCGATCAAGTCCTGCCGGGGCACGTCCCTGGATCGGGCCCGGGTAGGACCGCGGGGAATCGAGGGAGATCGGGGCTGGATGGTGGTCACGCCCGAGGGTCGATTCCTGACCCAGCGAGCTCACCCCCGGCTGGCCCTGATCGAGCCCGGGCTCGGCGAGGCGGAGCTCGAGGTCCGGGCCCCGGGCATGGCGGTCCTCCGCCTGGAGCGGTGGAGGGAGGGCCCAACCCTCGACGTGGACATCTGGCGGGACCGCTGCCACGCCGTGGACCAGGGTGACGACGCGGCCGAATGGTTCAGCTCCTTCCTTGGGACCCGGGTCCGCTTCGTGCGGCAGTCCGAGAATGCGGATCGGCCCGTGGACCCGGACTTCGCCCGGACCCCCTCGGATCAGGTCTCCCTCGCCGACGGATTCCCGTTCCTGCTCATCGGCGAGGCCTCCCTGGCAGAGCTGAACGCTCGCCTTGCTGAAACCCTGCCCATGGACCGCTTCCGCCCGAACCTGGTGGTGGCCGGAGGCGCCCCGTTCGCCGAGGACGCCTGGCGCGTGATCCGGATCGGCGACCTGGTGTTCGACGTCGTAAAGCCCTGCGCCCGGTGCGTCGTCACCACCGTCGACCAGGATACCGGAGAAAAGGGGAAGGAGCCCCTACGGACGCTGGCCGAGTTCCGCAGGGACATCCCGGGGGCACCCCCCGGCTCGTCCGGGAACGTGTACTTTGGCCAGAACCTGATTCACCGGGGGAGGGGCACCCTGACAGCGGGGACCGAGGTGGAAGTCCTGGAGGAGGCTCGCCCCGCACCCTGAGCCGACGGAGGCGCGCTGCCGGTTTCCTGGGGGGCACGAAGCGGACCCGATCGCCGAGCTGGAGGGTGCGCCGGAGCTCATGGGGCCCGGGCACGTAATGGGCCGACTCTGACTGAGTCCCACTCTGCACACTTCTCCTTCCAGGAAGCCGAGCGGACATCGTAGGCCGGCCACCGATCCCTCCGTCCCGGGATCCCGCTTCACCCCACCGGGTATGAGCCAAGGGCCGGGACGTTCGATGCGTCCGCGGACTTCTCGAACGTGACGCACCGGTGGCGTTGCAACGATCCCCGGGACCCACCCGCCCTTCATTCGGACTCGCCGACGTCGGAGCGGGACGGCAGCACCCTTCCCCCAGGCATCTCCACCTCCAACCCCGGTTCCCGTGAAGCGCACCGTCCCAGCCCTCCTTCCGTTCCTCTTTCTGTGGAGCCTGGCAGGGTGCGATTCGAGCCCCACGGAGGCCGGCACCGAACTGCTGGACGAATGCACGGCGGAACTGGCACTGCCCGCCCTGGGAGTGGGGGAAGGCATGGGAGTCACCGGAAGCACGCTCCAGCTCCTTTGCCTCTCTCCCGACCCGTCTGAGCCGGCGGAGTACGTCCTGGTGCTTCACTCAGCCAGTGAGGCACCCAGGGACACCCTTCGCCTGAACCTGAGGTCGACGGGACTCCGCCCCCCGGGAGCAGAGCCGGGTCCCCTGGCCTCGGCTCCCCAGTCCGGCCCCGAAGCATCCCTCGTAGCCCCTTACGCGGAGACCTCGCACACCCACGCCCACTCCACAACGCCCCACCTCGACCACGAGCACCACCTGGAGCTCCGACAGATGGAGGAGCGGGAGCTGGCACCCAGGCTGAGGCCTGGAACCGCTGCCTGGCCCACCCCACCCACCGCCCGGGCATCACACCTGCCGGAGGTGGGCACGCTTCTGGAGTTCAATGCCCGGGCCCGCTCACCGGCCTGTGAACAGCCCATCTACCGCTCGGGGCAGGTGGAAGCCGTATCCTCCCGGGCCATCGTGGTGGCCGACACCCTGAACCCGGGCAGCGGCTTCACGCGCTCCGACTACGAGGGATTCGCCGCAGCCTTCGACACCCTGGTGGCCCCGCTCACCGAGCAGGCTTTCGGGGCACCCTCGGACATCGACGGCAACGGTCGGGTAATCCTCTTCTTCACCCAGGAAGTGAACCGTCTGACCGAAGCGGACTCGGACACCTTCGTCGGGGGGTTCTTCTTTGCCCGGGACCTCTTTCCCAGGGTGGCGACCGAACGCTTTCAAGCCTGCCCCCACAGCAACGAGGCCGAGATCCTCTATCTGATGGTGCCCGACCCGTCGGGGACCATCGGGGGCAACGTACGATCGGTGGACTTCGTTCGTCGGATCGCCCTGGCCACCCTGGCGCACGAGCAGCAGCACCTGATCAATGCCGCCCGGAGGCTTCACATCGTCCAGAGTCCCAGCCCCTTCGAGGAGGTCTGGCTCAACGAAGGACTTTCACACCTGGCCGAAGAGCTCCTCTTCTATCGGGCCTCGGGACTGTCGCCCGGCCAGAACCTGGATGTCCCCACCCTGCAGCAGGCCGGCAGCCGGGCCATCGAGGCCATCAACCGACACCAGCTCGCCAACGCCCAACGATTCCGACAGTACATCGAGCGGCCTCACTCCAGCTCTCCCTACAGCGACCAGGACCTGCTGACCACCCGGGGCGCGGCGTGGCACTTTCTCCGGTACGCTGCCGACCGGAGGGGGGGAAGCCAGACCCAGCTCTTCCGCCAACTCGTGGATGCTCCCGAGACCGGCCTCGACAACCTGGCCGGCGCCCTCGGCGGACGTGCCACCCTGCACACCTGGTTCAGCGACTGGAGCGTCGCCGTCTACGCTGACTCCCGGGTGCCCGGTCTGCCGGATCGCTACAGGGAGCGGAGCTGGAACCACGTCTCCCTCTTCCGAACCCTCGACCAGCAGAACGGTGAATCCGACCCACCCTTTCCCCTCGCTGTGACGGAGCTGCGGGCCTCCGGCGAGCGGACCCAGTCGGTGTCGGGAGGAGGCAGCGCCTACCTGCGCTTCGCCCTTGACGAGGGGGCCTACGGGGAAATCCAGATCACCTCGGGCGGTGCCCCGCCTCCAGCCTTCCTTCGCGGCGTGCTCCTGAGAATCCGCTGATCCGACGCCGGCCTTCCAGCCCTCGCTCACCGCCTCCACCCCTTCTATCTTTGCAGGCGTCTGCGGTCTCTCTCTCCCTTGGCCACCGCTCCGCCCCATGGCTCGAGCCCTGACCCTCCTCCTGCTCCTGGTGACAGGCGGCCCCCTGGTCCCGACGGCGGACCTCTCGGGCCAGTCCGTCCCGGGACTCGGCTCGGACAACGAGGTGGGAGCCATCGTATCTCTGCGACCGGCAGGTTCGCAGGTAGCCGACCGGTTCATGCCCATGCTGGGGCTGGGGATGGCCCTCCGCCTCTCCAGCTCCCTGGAGATCGGTGGAGAGGGGTTCCTGGGGCTGCGCAGAGTCGGGGTCTCACCGCAGAACTCGCCCGAACAGTCGGAGCTCGCCATGGGATACGGGGGCCTGGCCCTCCGCTATGGTCCCGGCGATGCGTCGGGTCTGGACGGGTGGCGCGCCGGATTCCTCCTGGGGGCCGGAACGGCCCGGGTCCGATCCAGATTGGTGGGCGCCGAGCTGGATGTGGACAACTTCTTCGTGATGGAGCCCTCACTGGAGTATCGGCGCGGGCTGGGAACCATCCTCGGCATTGTGGTGGGGGGCGGGTACCGCATCACCCTCGGCGCGGACCCACTCCCCGGTGTGGATTCCGGGGATATCCAGAGCTTCACCCTCCACCTGGGGCTCAATCTCGTCCGGGACCCCTGAGCCCGGGCCCACCTCATCGGGTGAGTCAGCAGGAGCGCGGACGCAACAGAACATTGACAGCCTGACAGTTCGTCCATTTATTGTCACA
>PWLA01000222.1 GCA_003559555.1 Gemmatimonadota bacterium
CACCTCCTCGAGCGTGCGGGTCGGCTGGAGCTGGAGGAGATGGGCTACCGCTACTCACTGCAGGTGGTCGCGGCGGGGGATGAGCCTCGGGCGGTAGCGGGATTGGCTCCCGGCGAGCTGACCGACCCCGTGGAGTGGGGGGTCGACGTGCCCGGCAGCGGTTGGATCGTGGCGCTGGAGCCCGGCGACGGCTGGGGGAGCCCGCTGCTGGTGGTGCGGGACTCGGCCATGGTGCTCCTGGCTGCACTCCTCCTGGCTTTTCTCGCCGGGGGCCTGGAGACCTTGCGGTCGGCGCGAGCACGGATCGCCAGTGCAGCCCGGGAGGCATCGACGCAGCGCTCTCTCCTGGACACGGTCCTGGGCAGCACCGAGGAGGGGGTGGCCGCCTTCGACCCCGACCTGCGACTTCAAGACTTCAACCCGCGCTGGGGTGAACTCCGCGCCTATCCCGAAGAACTGGTTCAGGCCGGCCGGCCGCTGGCGGACTTCATCCGATACGACGCCGAGCGGGGGCTCTACGGAGAGGGGAACGCAGACGAACTCACCCGACAGGAGATGGAGCGGACCCGGGCCGGAGATCCACCCGCGGGCTCCCTGGTTCTGCCGGAGGGCCGAGTGGTGGAGGTTCGGGGAGCGGTCCGTTCAGGGGGCGGATTGGTGGAGACGGTGAGCGATGTCACCAGTGAGCATCGGGCCCGGGAACGCCTGCGAGTTCTCTTCGAGGGCACGTCCGACGGCTATTTTCTGGTGAGGGGGGCCGTGGTCGTGGACTGCAACAGCGCCGCTCTGGCGCTCACGGGAGACGATACCCGGGAAGAGGTGCTGGGGGCGAACCTGCCCGAGCACCTGGGAGGGGAGTCCGACGGCGAATGGTTGCGGGAGCTCCTGGAGCGGGCCCGGCGGGAGGGCGAGAGTCGAAGCGTCTGGACTGTTCGGCGCCAGGGGCTCGAGCCCCTCCCATTGGAGGTCATGGTTCGTCCCATGGACTCCGTTGCCGACCCCAACCCCCTCCTCCTGGTGGCGCTCCACGACCTCCGGGGCCGGCGGCGGGTGGAGCGGGCCGAGGAGGTCCTGAAGGGTGTGTTCGAGCACAGCTCGGCCCTGATCTCGGTCAAGGACCTGGAAGGCCGTTACCTGATGGTCAATGCCGAGTGGGAGCGGGTCCTGGGCATCAGCCGGGACAACGCCCTGCGGAAACGCGAGGGAGATCTCTTTGCGGCGGAGGTGGCCCTGGAGCGGCAGCGGGTGGATCAGCAGGCGGCGGAGACACAGGGGCCGGTGACCGTCGAAGAGCAGATCTGGGTGGGTGGACGGGCCCGGAAGTTCGTTACCGTGGCGCTGCCCATCATGGGGCGCCAGGGCAGGCCGGAAGCGGTGTGCCGGATCTCCAACGACGTGACCGAGCTGGAAGATCTGCGGACCGAACTGAAGGAGCTTCGGACCGAGATGGAGGGCCTCCGAAGCGAGCTGGCCGAGGTTCGGGGTCGGGTGGAGGAGTCGGACCTGGAGGAATCGGAGGGGGAGGAGCTGGAGCTGGAGGGAGCGGAGGCGGAGGCGCTGGAGCCCGGAGGAATGGGCGAAGAAGGTGAGGGTATCGCCTCCCACGCCTCCACCGGGCCACAGAGCGAATCCACGGAGGTGGTGGGCGAGGTCGGCTCCTTCCCCTCAGAGACGTTGGAGGTGATGGAGGAGCTCCGGGAGCTGGTCCAGTCCGGCGACACGAAAGCGGTGGAACTGGTGGACCGTCTGCAGGCCGAGCTGGCCGGGACCCACCTGTCGGAAAGTGCTGATCGGGTCGCCGAGTTCGTCCGAAACTACCAGTTCGAGGGCGCTCGCCTGGCCCTTAAGATTCTCCGGGAGGAGCTCGCCGCCGCAGAGAAGGAGTGAGCCCGCGGGACCCCGAGTCCTGTGGCATTGGAGACGCAGCTTCTCCCGACCGCAGACCGATGGGAGTAGCGGGTTTCCCTGGATCAGGAATCCCGGTTGAGTCTGCGGTAGAGGACCACGGCGGCCACCACGCCGGCGCCGGTCACGGCGAGACCTCGAAGGTGTCGCCGTGTCATCCCGGCGACCCGCAAGGCGCCCCCGAGATATCCGCTCTCCCGGAGGACCCGCTCGCCCCGATGCATGGCCCGGGCGGCATCCCGGCCCCGGTCCCGGACCGCCATCCCCGACGCCAGGCAACCCTCCGCCATGGCTTCCACCGAATCTGCGACGGCGGCAAGGATGTCCGCGGTGAATGCCGCCCTTCCGCCGCCCTTGCCATCCTCCTTGCGGGCGAGGAGCTCGCCGGCCTGGTTCCGGATGCTCTGAGCGGTGTGGTCCAGCTGCTTCGCTGCGGTTTCGGGATCGGTCCCGGCCGAACGGTTCTTCATTTTGTCTCCTCCGGATTCCATGGGAGCGGTGAGGGGGTCCTTCTACAGAAGCAACCCACGTGCCAGTTCATAGTTTCTGGCACGGCTGCCCGGGGTTCGTCGGTCGGACCGTTGCTGCCTTCGCTGTTCCGCCTGCTGATCTCCTCTCATGACGGTGAAGCCGCCTCGAAGCCACCCCGCTCCTGGCCGTGCGCTGATCGGGACGATCTGGCCCGGCCCGGGAAGCGAAACGGGATGCCCTATCCCGTTGGAGCCCGGCAGTCTGATCGAGTGGTGTTCCGGCACATTCTCTCTTATCCTCCTGGTGCATGTGCCGGTCTGGCCCACGTCAATCCATGGACCCGTCAAGATGACCGAGATCCGAACGCGAGAGGCTCGAGAGGAAGACATCGAGTCCATCCGCGAGATCTTCATCGAAAGCTACGGTGAGGATTACCCCTACCGGGACTTCTACGACAGGGATTGGCTGAAACGGGCGATCTACGGAGACCACATGGTCATGGTGGTGGCGGAAGATTCCTCCGATGGAAGCCTTCTCGGGACCGGCTCCGTGGATCTGGACATCGCATCCCACTCGGACCTGGTGGGTGAGTTGGGTCGCCTGGCTGTGCACCCCGACGCCCGCGGGGAGGGCGTGGGCAAGGCCATCATGCAACATCGTCTGGAACTCATCCAGGGTCGTCTCCACACGGCGATCGTGGACAACCGTACGGTTCATTCCTACTCCCAGCGCATCTCCCGGAGCTTCGGCCTCGCCCCGGTGGGATTCCTCCCGCTGAAACACCGGTTCCACACCCGGGAAAGCATCGCAACCTTTGCCCGTCACTTCGAGCCGGCCCTGAAACTGCGGAGCAACCATCCCCGGGTCGTTCCCCTGGTGGCTTCCGTCGCCCAGTTGGCCATGAGCAACCTGGGGATGGAGCCGGACGTGATCGTTGACGAATCGCTGCATCCCTATCCCGCCGACGATGACTTCGAGCTCTCCGAACTGGAGTCGGAAGGGATGCCCGGTCTGCTTCGCATCAAGCGCGGGCGAGTACGGGGCCGGATGGTTTTCGGGCCCATGCGGCTTCACTACGGGTTCTTCAAGCTGAGAGCCCGGCAGGCGAACTACCTGGTGGCCCGCAGGCCGGATGCGCCTCGGGAAGCGGTGGCAGGCGCACTGGGTTTCCTGCACGATCCGGGGGAACGAAGCATCCGGATCTTCGAGCTCATTGCCGCGTCCGACGTGGCCATCCGACACCTCTTCCATCAGCTCCTGGAGCGGGCTCGCACCCTGGGGGTGGAGTACATGGAGGTGGACGTGAATGCCCACGGCCCCAGGCTCCAGCGCACGCTACTGGAGCTGGGCTTCCTGCCGGCCGCCTACGTCCCTGCCCTGGCCTTCCACGAGGTGGAACGACTGGACGCTGTGAAGATGGTGTACCTGATGGTGCCCCCGGCGCTGGGAGAGGTGTCGCTGATCGACGAGGTCCGTCCCCTGTTCGATCTGGTGATGGCGGGGTTCCGGACCCGGTCCGTGCTTCCAAGGGTCGCCGACGAGATGGAGAAGCTGTCCATCGTGCAGGGATTGAGCGACGAGCAGGCCCGTCGATTGGCCAGCGTTCTCTCGATCCGAGAGGTTGCTCCCGGCGAACACCTCTTCCACGAGGGGGATCGGGCCGAAGCGCTCTATGTCCTCCTGGAAGGCTCGGTGGAGGTCCGCGTATCTTCTGGATCACCGGTGGGCCGGGTGGCCGTAGGAGGGACGGTAGGGGAGAGAGCCATGCTGTCCGAGTCTTCCCACAGCGCTTCGGTCAGCACCCCCACTGGGACCGTGGTGGGAGTGCTGACCCGAGAGGACTTCCGGGAACTCACCGCCCGACGCCCCGACATCGCCGTGATCCTCTACCGCAACCTGGCGATGGAGCTGGGAGCGAAGCTGCGGAGTGTGGACGGAGCTCTCGACCGCCTCTCTTCTGGCTGAGCACCGGTGCTCGGACCTTGCTGCGACGAGGGGGTGTCCTCACTTTTCGAATGAGGTCCTTCTGCCTGCGCCGGAAGGCCTCATGAGTTGCTGGCCCGTCGTCTAAACGGAAGTTCCCTCTATAGCGATCTATGAGTTTGTGGCGCCGTTGAGCGGAGTTTGTTTGCTTCAGCGGGTACGGCGCACTGGCTACATTCGGTACGCGACGTCGAGCAACTCGAAGGCTTTCTCCTGGAGAGG
>PWLA01000225.1 GCA_003559555.1 Gemmatimonadota bacterium
CGGCCCGCTCATCTCGGCCATCACCACATCGGTGAGGACCAGGTCCACCTGGTCCAGGTCGCTCCGGAGCAGTTCCAGGGCGTCTGCGCCGGAGGGAGCTTCGACCACCTCGTATCCGTAGCTCTCCAGAGCACGGCGCGAGACCAGGCGTACAGCGTCGTCGTCCTCGACTAGGAGGATGCGCTCCGACCCCCGGGCCGGCGCCTCCTCTTCGGGTGAGCCCTCACCAGGGTCCAGCTCCGGATCGCGAGCCGACGAGACTCCCGCTGGCTGCTTCTCGGGCGGATGGCCCTCGGCCCCTTCCGCTCCGCTTCCGGACCGGAATTCCTCCCGGTGAGAGCCGGCGATGTCCACCTGAGCCACGAAAATCCGGAAGGTGGTGCCTTTCCCCACTTCGCTCTCGATCTCCACCTGGGCGCCACTCTGCTTGACGATTCCATAGACCGAAGCCAGCCCCAGGCCCGTTCCCTTGCCCACCTCCTTGGTGGTGAAGAAGGGTTCGAAGGCCCGGCGGCGGGTCTCCTCGTCCATCCCGTGCCCGGTATCCGAAACCGCGAGCACCACGTGGGGCTTCCGCCGGACCGGCTCCTCCGCCGTGTCGTCTCCGGCATGGTTGCTGGTGGAGATGGTCACCGTGCCTCCGTCGGGCATGGCGTCCTGGGCGTTCAGTACCAAGTTGACCAGGATCTGCTCGAGCCCGCCTTCGTCCATCTCGACTGGTGCCAGCTCGGGCGTCAGCCGGGTCTCCAGGCGAATGGTGGCCCTCAGGAGTCGCCCCAGCATCCGCTCTACGCTCCGAACCACATCGTTCAGGTAGAGGAGTCTGGGCTGGAGAACCTGCTTTCGGCTGAAGGCCAGGAGCTGTTGGGTGAGGGTGGCTGCCCGATCGCCGGCGTGTCGGATCTCCGTGAGCTCCTCCCGGGCCGGATGGTCTTCCTCGAGGGTGTGGAGGGCGAGTCGGCTGTTCCCACCGATGACCGAGAGGAGGTTGTTGAAGTCGTGGGCGATCCCTCCGGCCAGACGTCCCACGGCTTCCATCTTCTGGGCCTGCCGGAGTTCCTCCTCCCGCATGCGAAGAGCGCGCTGCGCCTGGATGAGTGCGGTCACATCGGCGGCGACCCCAACGACGCGCCTCGCGGAGTCCCGTTCCTCCTTCACCCAGCGCCCTCGCAATTCGATGTGGCGGGCGCCCCGCTCGGGCACGGAGATGGCGAAATCCAGGTTCAGCTCGGTCATTTCCTGGTTCATCACCCTGACGATGGCCTCCATGACACGACTGGTGTGCCGTGGGTGCACCTGGGCCAGGAGCCGGTCCCGGAGCTCGTCCAGGGTACCCGGAGAGGGACCGAAGAGCTCTTCCATTCCGTACGACCAGGCGACCTCCCCGGTGTCCAGGTTCCACTCCCATGTGCCCATGTGGCCTGCCTCCAGCGCCAGGAGAAGGCGCTCCTCGCTCCGCCGGAGGGCCGCCTCGGTCCGCTCCCGCTCCTCCACCACCGCCAGGAGCTCGTTCTCCCGCTCCTCCATTCGTCGGATCCGTGCTTTGTAGCCGGCGCCGGCCAGGGCGAGAAAGAAGATCAGCCCGGCGGCCTGCCCCCCCCGCCGCTCGTGGAGATGAGGGGTCAGGTGGACCGCTACCTGGGCTTCGGTCTCGCTCCAGGCACCGTCGTGTCCGGCGGCCTGCACCCGGAATCGGTAGTCGCCGGGAGGCAGATTCGTGTAGAAGGCGGCGCGGCGGTCACGGGGGCTCACCCACTCCTCGTCGAATCCCTCCAGCCGATAGCGGAACTGAATCTGATCCGCGCCGATGAAGGTCGGCGCCGAGAAGTGGAACTCCAGCGTGCGCTCGTCCGGATCCAGCTCGAGGGGAGCGTGAGGGGAGAGCGAACGATCCATGACCAGGACCGACTCGAGGACGGGCACGGGAGACAGGACGGGGCGCTCGATCTCGGAAGGGTTTACACGGACGGCCCCGGCCATGGTGGGAAACCAGAGGGATCCGTCGGCGGTCTTCCAGGTGGCTGGATGGATCCCTCCGTTGGCCTCGGCGCTCCGGAGCCCGTCAGAGCGGCCGAAGCTGCGGGTGGAAACGGAGATCCGTTCTCCCCGGGCGACCTCCTCGAGCTCCCCGCGGGAAACCCGGAGGAGCCCCTGGTTCCGGCTCAACCAGAGATACCCCAGGTCGTCTTCGATCACACCCATGATCTCGGTGCCCGGCAGCCCTGCGTCCGGTCCGAAACCGGTGATCCCGTCATCGCTGAGCCGGGCGAGTCCGCCCATGGTGGCTGCCCAGATGGAACCGTCGCCGTCGGCGTAAAGTCCGTTGATCGTGCTGTGGGGAAGGCCCTCCTGAGTGCCGAAAGCCTCGATCCGGTCGCCGTCGAGCCGGGCCAGTCCGTCGCGGGTGCCCACCCAGAGTCGGCCCCTGGCATCTTCGAGCATGGTGGTGACGAACCCGTTGGGAAGCCCGTCGGTCACCCCCCAGGTGCGCTCCGGGCCCGTCTCCGGCCGCCAACTCTGGATTCCGTGGCCGGGGGTTCCCAGCCAGAGGGTCCCTTCACCATCGATGTAGGTCACGGTGACCTGGCCGCCGGCCAGCCCTTCCGCCTCGCTGAAGGTTTCCACCTGGTCACCCCGGATTCTGCTTACGCCCCCGGCGACCGTCCCCACCCAGATGGAGCCGTCGGTGTCCTCGGCCACGGTCAGCACGATGTCGTGGCCCAGTCCGTCAGCGGTGGTGAAGGTGGTCACCTGCTCGTCCCGGATTCGGTTGACGCCGCCGCCCGGGGTGCCCACCCAGAGTGAGCCGTCGCTGGCTTCGAGGGTGGCAAGGGCCACATCCATGGAGAGCCCTTCGGGTGCTCCGAAGGTGTCGAAGATCCCGTCCTGGAGACGGACCAGTCCGGCCGCGTTCAACCCCAACCAGAGGTTGCCCTCGCGGTCTTCCAGAACGTCCCAGACCAGGTTGCTGGGAAGTCCGTCGTTTGTGGTGAGTACCGAAGTGTTCCCCTCCCAGTGTCGGAAGAGGCCCGATCCGTTGGTCCCGATCCAAAGGGCGCCCTGCCGATCTCGATGGAGAGATGAGACGAAGGCTCCTGTCAGTCGGTCGTCCAGTCGGTGTTCCACGAATTCCCCGTCTCGACCCTCCATGAGTCCGCCGCCGCTGGTCCCCACCCAGAGGGTCCCGTCGTCCTCCGCCAGGAGCGCCGAGATACGGGTCTCCCGGACGCCTTGCTCCGGTCCGAAAGCTTGTACATTGTCGTTTGCCAGTGCGTTGAGACCTCCCGCAGTCCCCACCCAGAGGATGCCAGATGGGCCTTCCGCCAACGAGACGATGACGTCACTGAGGAGGCCGTCCTCGGTGCCGACTCGCCGGAAGCGATCCGCCTCCTGCACGTGGAGCCCTCCTCCCTCTGTTCCGACCCATAAACGACTCCGGCTGTCGCGAAGGATGACGGTCACCCTGGGAGACGCCAGACCCTCATCGGCCCCGAAGGCGGTGAAGGCGCCCTCCCGGTACCGGACCAGTCCTCCCCCTCCGGTGCCGACCCAGAGAGTTCCGTCTGGATCACTCCAGAGAGCGGTGACCCAGGCCGAGGTGAGTCCGGGGGCGTTGTCGGGGGTGAAGACGGTGAAGCGGACGCCGTCAAAGCGAACCAGCCCCCGTTCCCCGCCCATCCAGAGGTATCCGTCCGGCGCCTGGGTGAGCACGCTGACGAAGTTCTGGGGAAGGCCCTCCCGCTCGGTCCAGAGGTCCAGATTGAACTGGGTGAGGTCCCGGGTGGGATCCAGACCGGGGAGGGTCTGGGGGGACTGGGCCGCGGCCTGGGCACTTCCCAGGCCCAGCAGCCATGCACACACCAGGGCCACACCGACATGGCGAAGACCACCACGTGGGCGTGGGCCGAACGACACCAGGGTCCGGCGAGGACGAGAAGCAGCGCTGTGAGTCATGCGCTGAAGATACTGTCGGGAGGGGGCTGAACAGAACCCCGGCCCGTCGCCCTTCCGCAGGGGCCAGGATACGGAACTTGAATTCCGACAAAGGATTGCTGAGTGCCTGAAGGGGAAGTGGGGCCAGGCAGGGAGCACGGCTGAGCCAGGCGCGTTCGCCCTGGAGTGCGGCTCTGCGATGGCTATCTCCCCGGTGTCCCCCCGGCTCGCCTTTCTGGGTCGAGCCGTCTTCCTCTCCGGATCCAGGTGCGTTCAAGGTGCCGGCCGCAGGTGGGTCTTCACCCGAAGCCGGTGGGAACGCCGAATGCATCGCCGAGCGATTCTGCTCAACTGCAGTGAGGAGTTGAACTCATGAGAACGAACCATCGATCCCGTGCCGAGACTTTCCGCCCTCAGGGTCGCAGCCGAGCTGTGCTCGCGCGCTTGGCGGCCGTTCTTCTGGTCCCTCTGGTCATGGCGGCGTGCGAGGTGCCGGATCCCGAGGAGATGGTGGACGAAGCCATTGAGGTGGACGAGCGCACTGAAATGGGGCTGGGCTACGTCCTCTGGGATTCGGAGATCGCCTCCACACA
>PWLA01000236.1 GCA_003559555.1 Gemmatimonadota bacterium
CACCTCACATCCTCCTCCACCCGCCTTCTCGCGTACCCCATCATCCCCTCCTCCGGTTACAGTCCGATCATCTGGTATCTGTAATATAATCAGGGGGTTGGGCGACCTCTCAGGTTGACGCAGGAGCGAAAAAGTCGCCCTCGGAGGTTCCGCGACAACCGAATATAGGCCGAAGGCCGTCAGGGACGCCCTGGAGTGCCTCCAGCGCGGTGTTTCGGGGGCATCTCGGCCTTCACCCACTGCGGGGCCGAAATCCTGTCAACCCCCAAACGCCGCCAATTCGGGGCTCGCGCATGGGAATTCGGGCCCCGACCGGGCGGGACCGGGTCGACAGGGCGGAACGGGGGCGTTGCAGTGAGCGGGACGCGATCGTGCGACCGAACCCCGATCGTGCGACCGGACCTCAGTCCGTGCAACTGGACCCCGACCGTGCGACCGGCCGCCGACCGTGCGACCGGGACCCGACCGTGCGAGTGTGGACCGCACGGGCAAGCGGGGCCCGCGCATCCAATCCCGATGCGGCCGCGGTGGCTCGGGAGTGTGGGAGAGCGAGCAGAGCCCTCTCGCCCGCAGGCGGATGCGGGCGGTACGCGCCGGTGGGACGAACGGTCCGATGCGACGAACGGCCCCATGCCTCGCCGGCGCGACGACGGCCACCGGCTGGCCACCCATCGCCGCCTCCTCCCCCCGCACCGCACCCACTTCCTCCCGGGTCCGTGAAAAAATGGGGACGGTCCACTCCGAAGTCCCCTTTGACAGCCTCCGGTTCCCGGGGTAGTGTTCGCCCCATGAAGATCCTGATCGTAGGCAACGGCG
Organism: Gemmatimonadota bacterium; assembly: GCA_003559555.1. GTDB lineage: Bacteria > Gemmatimonadota > Gemmatimonadetes > Longimicrobiales > Gaopeijiaceae > PWLA01. The sequence continues at coordinate 817 of PWLA01000236.1, forward strand.
GGAGGGAGCACGCCCTCCTCTGGCAGTTGAAGCGGGACGCGCCCTCGGCCCGGTTCTACGCCACCCGACCCAACCCGGGAATGGCGCCCCTGGCCGAGGCGGTGGACCTGGCCCCCACCGATGTGGAGGGGCTGGCAAACTGGGCCGAGGGCCAGGGGATCACCCTCACGGTGGTGGGTCCCGAGATCCCGCTGGCCCGGGGCGTCGCCGATGTCTTCCGAAAGCGGGGGCTTCCCCTCTTCGGACCCTCCGCCTCGGCGGCCCGGATCGAGTCGTCCAAGGCCTTCGCCAAGGACCTCATGAAACGGGTGGGCGTGCCTACGGCCGCCTACCGCTGCTTCCGACGCTGGTCCGAGGCCGAGGCGTACATCCAGGAGGCCGGCGCCCCCCTGGTGGTGAAGGCGTCGGGACTGGCGGCCGGAAAGGGAGCCATCGTCTGCAGCACCACCGAGGAGGCGCTGGAAGCCGCCCGGAGCATGCTGGACGAGGGGGCCTTCGGCGAGGCCGGATCCGAGGTGGTGGTGGAGGAGTTCATGCAAGGAGAGGAACTCTCCATCTTCGGCGTCACCGACGGTCGCCACGTCACCCTGCTCCTTCCCTCCCAGGACCACAAGCGCATCGGGGAGGGGGACACAGGCCCCAACACCGGCGGAATGGGTGCCTATGCGCCCATTCCCCTGGCCACGCCCGACCGGTTGGATGAGGCCCGGGAACGGATCTTCCTTCCGGTCCTGGACGCCCTGGAGCGCTCGGCCTGCCCCTTCCGTGGGCTCCTCTACGCCGGCCTGATGGCCACCGACGAGGGGCTCAAGGTGGTGGAGTTCAACTGCCGCTTCGGGGATCCCGAAGCCCAGGTGGTCCTGCCCCTCATGGACGGCCCCCTCCTGGAGCTCCTGGTGGCCGTGGCCCGGGGCGGGAGCATCGCTGGAGCGGAGGCCTCCTCGTCGTCCGGTACCGCACTGAACACCGTGCTGGCCTCGGAGGGCTATCCCGGCAGCTACGAGAAGGGGAGGCCCATCACCATTCCTCCGGAGCTGGAGGAGCGGAGCGACCTCCTGGTCTTCCACGCCGGCACCCGGATGGACGAGTCCGAAGGGCTGGTCACCGCCGGCGGCCGGGTCCTTTCGGTGGTAGGGTTGGGGCCCGACCTGGAACGGGCCCGGGCAACCAGCCTGGAGGGGGCCGAGGCGATCCAATTCCAGGGCAAGACCTTCCGGAGCGACATCGGCTGGCGGGCCCTGGAGCCGGAGTCCGCCGGAGCGGACGGTTGAGTCCCCAGACGCCCCGACGTGCCCGAGCTGCCTGAAGCGGAGACCATCGTCCGGGGACTGGCGCCCGTCATCCGGGAGCGTCGCATCAGCTCGGTGAAGGTGGAGCACGCCGACGTGCTGGACGGCGAGGCGGATGCCTTTTCCCGCCAGCTCGTGGGACGACGGATCGAGGAGGTGGGGCGCCGGGGCAAGAACATCGTCCTGGTGCTGGATTCAGGTGAACGGCTGGTGGTGAATCTCGGGATGTCCGGCCGCCTCCTCCACCGCGCGCCGCACGACGACACTCCGCCGCCCACCCACCCGGCAGTGCACTTCGAGCTGGAGAGATCGACCACCCTGGTCTACCACGATGTCCGCCGTTTCGGTCGACTCCGGGTCATGGCCGCCGAAGCGTACCGGAGCTGGAGCCGAAGTCTGGGCCCCGAGCCTCTGGGGCGGGCCTTCACCGGCCGACGGCTGGCCCGGGATCTCTCGGGTTCCGTCTCGCCCATCCGCTCATGGCTCCTGGATCAGCGGAGGGTGGTGGGGATCGGGAACATCTACGCCAACGAGGCCCTCCACCGGGCACGGGTCCATCCCCGAACCCCGGCCCGCGAGATACCGGAGAAGGGGGTTGTCCGGCTGCATCGAGCCGTCCGGAAGGTCCTCCGGGATTCCATCCAGGCGCAGGGAACCACACTTCGGGATTATCGGACCGCAAGGAACGAGGAGGGGAGCTATGCGCACCACCTCCGGGTATACGGACGGAAGGGCGAGGCGTGCCCTCGCTGCGGCACCCCGGTGAAGCGGATCGTCTTCGGAAACCGCCCCGCCTTCTACTGTCCCCAGTGCCAACCAGAACCGGAACCGTCATCTTGAGCACCGAAGCCCATCGTTTTGTGACCGGGGCCCGGGCACCAATCCACCCTGCCAGGCTCGTATGCTCCAGCGCGCCGCTCGTGGCGGCCGGGGCGATGCTCGTGCTGGGTCTCCTCCACGTTCTGGTAGTTCCCCAGTCCATCGGGGCGCAGGAGGTTGGGCTCGAGGTCCAGGAACACACCCTGGACAACGGAATGCACTTCCTTCTGCTTCCCCGGGAGGGTGCGCCCACGGTGAGCTTCGTGGTTCACGTGCCGGTGGGAAGCGTGAACGAAGCGCTGGGAACGACTGGAATCGCCCACTTCCTGGAGCACCTGCTCTTCAAGGGCACGACGACCGTCGGGACCCGCGACCTGGAGGCGGAACGGGAGCTCTTCCAGAAGATGGACGCGGTCCACGACAGCCTCGTCCTGGCCCGGGGACGGCTCCCCGTGCCCGACTCGGCCCCCATCTCGACGCTGGAGTCCCGGCTCTCGGCGCTGGAGGACTCGGCCCGGGCCTACGTGGTCTCGGGAGAATTCGACGACATCCTATCCCGGGCCGGCGCCAGGGGGCTCAACGCCTCCTTGAGCTACGAGGCCACCCGATACTTCGTGGAGCTTCCGGCCAATCGGGCCGAACTCTGGTTCGCCATGGAGGCCGACCGAATGCGAAACCCGGTCTTCCGGGAGTTCTATGCCGAGCGGGACGTGATCGCCGAGGAGAGGCGGAGCCGACTCGAGACGAGCCCCGGGGGGCTGCTCCAGGAGGCCTTCATGGGAGCGGCCTTTCGGGTCCACCCCTATGGGGTGTCTCCCATCGGACACATGGCCGACATCCTCACCCTCTCTCGTCGGGAGGTGGAGGCGTACTACGAACGCTACTACGGACCGAACAACACCATCGTCGCCATGGTGGGCGCCTTCGACCCGGACTCGGCCCGGGTCTGGGCCGAGGCCTACTTCGGTCCCATGGAACGGGGTGACCCGGCGCCCCCGGTCCTGGCCACCGAACCCGAGCAGCGGGGGGAACGGCGGGTGGAGGTCCGCCACGACGCCGAACCCCAGATCATGGTGGGGTGGAAGGTCCCATCCCGCTATCACGCCGACGCGCCCGGACTCGGGGTCCTGGCCAATCTCCTCGCGGCAGGACGTGACGCCCGGCTCTACCGCCGACTGGTCCGGGAAGACCGCATCGCAGCCTCGGTCAGCGCGGGCCCCAATCCCAGCGGACGCTACCCCGGTCTCTTCACCATCCAGGCGGTCCCCCGGGCCCCCCACACGCCTGAGGAGGTGGAAGCGGCCATCTACGAGGAGCTGGACCGGCTTCGCACCGAGCCGCCCACGGAAGACGAGATGGAGCGGGTTCGACGCCGCCTGGAGGCGGCCCGGGTGCGGCGCCTCACCTCGGATCTGGGGCTGGCCTTCCAGATCGCCGAATCCCATGCCGTGTGGAGGAGCTGGGAACGCACCTTCGAGACCCAGACCCTGATGCAGGAGGTGAGCTCAGGGGACGTCCTCCGGATCCTGGACAGCTACCTGACGCCAGATCGGCGCACGGTGGGGATCCTCCGGCGAGAGGCCCCGGCCACGACGGAGGATG
>PWLA01000128.1 GCA_003559555.1 Gemmatimonadota bacterium
AGCTCAACGGGTTGCTTCATGATGCAAGGGCTGGACAAGGCGAAGAGGCTTCTGAAACCCCGAGAGCCGGGGGTCTCTCCTAACCGGGTGCAGGAATTGGACCACGCACCCCGAAAAAATCGTAACGGTCAGTGCACAGATCTTGCAATGATAGTGCCGATAACGCAGGCATCGGACGTGCGCCAGTTGAAACGTTCAGCCCTGAAATATCCGGGGGCCGGCAGCCCCCCCCCGGCGCATCGTCAACCCGGGTGACGCTCGTGAAGCGCCTCAACGTTCTACTCATCGCCCCCCAGCCGTTCTTCAGCGATCGGGGAACCCCCATCGCCGTGCGGATGGCAGCAGAGGCGATGGGAGCGGAGGGTCACCAGGTGGATCTCCTCACCCTTCCCCACGGGAAGGACGTGGAGATGTCCAACGTCACCGTGCACAGGGTGCGAGAGATCCCGGGGGTGAAGGGGGTCCCCATCGGTCCCTCATGGCAGAAGCTGCTCTACGACGGCCGCATCGCCTGGGCGGCCCGGCGCATGCTTCGCTCGAAAGAGTACGATGTGATGCACGGAGTCGAAGATGGTGCCTTGATCGCCTGGAGGCTCTCTCAGTCCAGGTACGGGGTGCCGTTCATTTACGACATGGACTCGCACCTGAGCGCGCAGTTGCGTGAAAAGGGCTCCTTCTACGGACGTGCGGCAGGGCTCTTCGAGCGGCTGGAGGCGGCTGCTCTTCGGGATGCCCTGGGTGTCCTGGCGGTCTGTCCGGCTCTGGTGGATGTGGCCCGGGAGCATCGTGCCCGCAACGATGTGACGCACCTGCCCGACACTCCGCTCAACGAAGGTGAGTCGCCTCCGCCGGCCTCGTACATGACTGTCCTGAGCGGTCCTCGAGTGGTCTACGTCGGGAACCTCCAGGTATACCAGGGCATCGATCTCCTCGTGGAGGCGTTCGCCCTTGTGGCTCGAGCCCATCCGGACGCCCACCTGGTGGTGGTCGGCGGTCGTCCGGACCACATCCAGAAGTACGAGGACAAGGTGGCCCGCCTGATTCCCGACGGCCGCGTCACGTTCCTCGGGCCTCGCCCTCTGGCAGACCTGGGGGCCGTGCTCACCGCGTCCGATGTTCTCGTGTCGCCTCGGCTCCAGGGGATCAACACACCCATGAAGATCTACAGCTACCTGGAATCGGGAAAGCCTGTGGTGGCCACCCGGCTTTCCACCCATACCCAGGTCCTTTCCGACGAGGTGGCCTGCCTGGTCGACCCGGTACCGGAGAGCCTGGCCGACGGGATCTCTCTCCTCCTGGCCGACCCGACGGCGGCCGCGACGCTGGGTCAGAGGGGCCAGCGGTTCGTTCGCCGGGAATATGGCACAGAGCGTTTTCGAGAGCGTCTTCGGAAGTTCTACCTGGAGGTGGGTGAGTCGCTCTACGGGAATTCGGAAGGAGAGGACGGCGACATCCCTCAGCCGGTGAGCTGACAGGTGTCCGAGGCCGACGAATCCAGGTTTCTCCGGGAGCGGTCCCGGGTTCGCGAGGAGTTCGACGCGGAAGCGGGGACATACGAATCCGGCAGGATGGCCCCCTGGTACAAGGCACAGGGGAGAATGGTGCTGGAGGCGTTGGACGATGTTGAAGGGCCGGTGGTGGATATTGGCTGCGGAACGGGTTGGTTCCTGAGGAGGCTTGCTCGAACCCATCCCGGCATCCACGGCATTGGCCTGGATCTGTCGGGCGCCATGGTCGAGCGGGCCCGGGAGCTGACCGAGATGGAAGGCGTTCAGGGACTCCGCTTCCGGCAGGGCGACTGGGAGGACCCGGACGTAGTGAGGCAGATCCAGGAACTCCTCCACCGACCAGCGGAGGTGGTGACCTGCATCAGCGCATTCCACTACTTCCATGACCCAGCCGGGGCGCTGGGACGCATGCGAGAGCTTCTGGCTCCCGGGGGCCGGGTACTGGTGATGGAGCGGGCCAAGGACGCCTCATTCCTGACGGCGGCTTGGGGTCTGCTCCACCAGAGCGTGCTGCGGGACGGGGTCCGATTCTATCGGTCAGAGGAGCTCAAGCGCTTGATGACCCAGGCGGGGTTTGTTGAGGTCCGGACGCTCAGAGAGATACGAAAGCGCTTCTGGAAGGGAAAGATATACACGTCTCTCACCCTGCTTTCAGGGAAACGCGGCGCGCATGATTAGGATCCACCGGCAGATCAAGGCGAGCCTTGTACTTCTTCAACGGCCTCTTAAGCGGGCGATACTCATGGGGCGATCAGCATGACATCTGACCTGAATGTGCAGACTGAGACGGTCTCGCCGCCGCATTCGTCCCTGCTGGTTGCCGATCCAGCTATTGAGAATCGGAGTCCCCGACGCCCGAGCCGGGATTGGGCGGAGGCCCTCTCTGGTCGTCGATTCCTGGTGACGGGGGCCGCCGGGTTCATTGGGGGGCACTTGTTCAGAACCTTGGCGGATCTGGATCTGGAGGTGATTGGGACGGTTCTTCACCCGGAAGAGGCCACGATCCTGACCGAACGAGGATACGACGCCCGGGTCCTAGACCTGAGTTCAGAGGGTTCCTGGGATCCTCTGCTGGAGGGGGTGGACGTGGTGTTCCACGTTGCGGCCCGGTTCCAGGAAACGGAGGACGGTGAGGACGTCTACGAGGCGGTGAACCATCACGGGGCCCTCAAACTGGCCCAAACGGCAGCGCGGGCGGGAGTGAGCCGGTTCATCCACTGCAGCACGGTTGGAGTTCACGGAGATGTTGCGGAAATCCCGGCAACCGAAGAGAGCCCCTTCAACCCCATGGATCTCTACCATCGGACCAAACTGAACGGTGAACTTGCGATCCTGGAGTTCGCCGCCGGCTTACCTGACGATGGGATGCTGGTGACGGTCAATCGGCCGGCCATGGTGTACGGGCCCGGAGACCGGCGCATGCTGAAACTGTTCAAGGCCATTGCCTCCGGGCGGTTTCGCATGATCGGGTCCGGCGAGGTCCTGGCTCACCTGGGCTACATTGACGATCAGACCGAGTCGTTCCTCCTGGGCGTGGTGGCGCCGCGGGAGCGGGTGGAGGGCAAACCCTTCAACATCGCGTCAGCCGAACCACTCACGCTGAACGAACTGGCGACGATCATTGCCGAGGAAGTAGGGGTTACCCTCCCTCGCATGAAGATTCCGGTGGCCCCGGTCTGGGCGGCTGCTTGGATGTGCGAAATGGTGTGTCGGCCGTTCAACATCAAGCCTCCCCTGTTCCGGAGGCGGGTGGGCTTCTTCACCCACAACCGGGCCTTCGATCTGAGTCGGGCCAGGGTGGGGCTCGACTACGAGTCGCGGTGGCCGCATCGTGACGGGATTCGGGAGACCATCCGCTGGTACAGGGAGACGGGGTGGCTATGAAGCATGCCGGAGATCAGGAGCCCCCGTCACGCTCGATTTCTCGCCGTACATTTGTCGTTGGGACCGCGGCGGGTGCGGTGGGGGTGGTTGGGCTCGGGTATTCCGGTCTGGCCGTGGCCAGAGATGACCTTCGCCCAGACCTGGACCCTTCGGCGCCGACCGGACGGTTGGGTGACCGCCAGATGGCGACGATCCTGGCGCTCTCCGAAGCCCTTGTTCCGGATCGATTCCGGATCGAATCGGGACGAGTCCGGCAGGTCGTGGAGCAGGCCACCGACCGGGAACCTGGTCTGCTCCAGGAGTATGAGCGTGGGGCCGTATTTCTGGACGGCTTGAGCAATCAGGCCTTCGGGACCGATTTCCACGAGTTGTCGGCCGAACGCCGGGAGGGGCTCCTGGATCAACTATTGTGGCGGTATCCTGCTGAGCGAGGCGAGGGGTTGGATGACCTGATCCCCAAGGTCAAGCGACGGCTGGAGCGGATCTGGCATCGAGAGGACGGACGCCGCTTCCGGCAACTCGTGGTCCGGGATCTCCTGCGTCGAGTGTACCTGGCCGGAGTGCCGTTGCTCATCGGGTACTCCAATCTACCCGGCGTTCCGGGAGACCCTCGCGAGTACGTCCGTCCGCCGCAGGGGAGACCTGATCTTGCACCTCCTCCGAACCCTCCACCCGAACCGGCACTCCGGGGGAGCGATGCCCACCCCTCGTGAAGCCAGTCGGTGGCCCGCCGTCCCCATGGCCGATCCCGATGTCTGTATCGTCGGGGCCGGAATCGCCGGGGCCATGGTGGCCTGGAAGCTCGCGCAGGCCGGAGTCCGCACACTGATCCTGGAAGCGGGTCCCCGCTATCCTCGAGACCGGGCTGCCGAGCGGATGCAGCGCTACATGGAGGGGGATTACCCGTGGGCCTCGGATTGGCCGGAGCGGGATGTCTTCTCCTCGGTAGGCGAGGTGGACTATCCGCTGAACGACCATCGCGTCCGGGGCGTTGGAGGCACGACGCTCCACTGGCAAGCCTATTCGTATCGGTTTGTAGAGAGCGACTTCCGGATGCGCTCGCTCTACGGCCTGGCCGAAGATTGGCCAATCGGGTACGCCGACCTGGAGCCCTATTA
>PWLA01000135.1 GCA_003559555.1 Gemmatimonadota bacterium
CGGAAGAGGGCCGTCTCGCCATCATCGGCGGAACCGGATTCCACCTCCGGGAGGCCGGAAACGCTCTGGGCGAACAACGAGAAGAGACGGTCACAACCCGTTGGGGTGCCGCCCGGGTCACCCTGGGCACCCTCCACGGGCACCAGCTCGTCTTTCTGGATCGGCACCGGGCTGGAGCCCCGTCCCGCGAAACCCGGCTGCCTCCGCACCGGATCAACTACCGCGCGAACATCGCGGCCCTGAAGAAGCTGGGAGTGACCGGAGTGCTGGCTTCGACGGCCGTGGGATCACTCCGCCCCGAATGGCCACCGGGCACCCTGGTCCTCCTGGACCAGCTCATGGACCAGACCCGCACGCGCCGGTATACCTTCTTTGACGACCAGGCGGTTCACGTGGACCTGACCGAGCCCTACTGCAGGCACCTCCGGAAACAGCTCCGCCGAGCCGCCCGCTCCCAACAGATCCAGCTCGAGGACGGGGGCACCTACATTTGCACCGAGGGTCCCCGCTTCGAAACCCCCGCCGAGATCCGGGCCTTCCGGGTTTGGGGAGCCGACGTGGTGGGGATGACCGCCGTACCGGAGGCCGTCCTGGCTCGCGAGGCTCAGCTCTCCTACTCCGGCGTTTCGGTGGTGACCAATCCGGCCGCCGGATTGGGCCGGGAGCACCTCACCGAAGCCGAGGTGCTCGACGCGATGGACCAGGCAATGCCCCAGGTTGCCCAGCTCTTCCTTTCGGTGGCGGCCGACTACCACGACGATCCGGACGCTCCGGCCCGACGCGCCACCGCCGAGTTCGGTGATCCCGAGATCATCTGAATGCACCCTCTCCCCAGATGCCCATGACCCGAATCGCCCTTTCGCCCGTCACCGCCGTCACTCTCGACCCCCATGCACCCGTGATGCAGGATGCGGCCATTCATGTGGAGGATGGCGCCATCACCTACGTGGGTCCCGCCCACGACGCCCCGGACTTCGAGGCCGACGAGGTCCGGGGCGGCGAGCACCTGGTGGCCATGCCCGGCCTCATCAACACCCACTGCCACGCGGCCATGACGCTCCTCCGTGGCTACGCCGACGACATGGCCCTGGAGCCCTGGCTGCAGGACCGGATCTGGCCCTTCGAAGCTGGCCTGGAGGAAGAGGACGTCTACTGGGGCACCCAACTCGCCATCGCCGAGATGATCCGGAACGGGGTGACGTGCTTCGCCGACATGTACTTCTTCCATCGCAGGGCCACCGAGGCCATGGTGGAGAGCGGGGTCCGGGCCTGTCCCTCGGCCAGCATCATCGGTGTCTTCCCCGATGTGCCAGGCCAGATCGCCGAGGCCCGGTCATACGCGTCGGAGGCGGCAGGGGCCGGCGACGGGCGTATCCGACCCTGCATCGCTCCCCACTCCCTCTACACCTGCGAGCGGGAGCACTGGACGGCGGTGGTGGATGCCGCCGGGGAGCTGGGCGTGCCGATCCAGACCCACGCCGCGGAGACCCGGGCGGAGGTGGAGGAGGTTCGGAAGCGCTGGGGAGCGACGCCCATCCAGACCCTGGACTCGCTGGGAGCCCTGGACGTCCCCCTCATCGCCGCCCACTGCGTACATCTGGACGACACCGACCTGGAGGTCATGGCCCGTCGGCGGGATGGCCGGAGCGCGGTCCGGGTCGCCCACAACCCTGCCTCCAACTGCAAGCTGGCCTCCGGAGTTGCTCCGGTGGCCGAGCTGCGGCGAAGGGGGATCGACGTGGGGCTCGCCACCGACGGTACCGCCTCGAACAACCGTCTGGACATCTGGAGCGAGATGCGGCTCACCGCCCTCCTGCACAAAGCCGTCGAGCTGGACCCCACCACCCTGGCAGCCGAGGAGGTGCTGGAGATGGGCACCCTGGGCGGCGCCCGTGTGCTGGGACTCGAGGCAGAGGTGGGGAGTCTGGAAGCCGGCAAGCGGGCGGACGTGGTACTGGTGGACTTCGACCGACCTCACCTTCACCCGCCCCACGACGTCGTCTCGCACCTGATATACTCCGCTCAGTCCGCGGACGTGGTCACCGTCATGGTGGACGGCCAGCTCCTTTACGATGGAGGGGAACACCTCACCGTCGACGTGGACCGGGCCATGGCCGAAGTGGACGCCCGCGCACGCCGGCTGGCAACCGCCGCGGCCGGATAGGTTCCTGGCAGAAGAGGACGCCGCACCCGCCGGCGTCCCGGGAGGGTCAGGGCCCCAGCTCCTCTCCGACCGCCCCGCTTGGCCCCCCCACGCCTGCTTTCGCTGCGGCATCCAGCGTCTCCCTGACGGCCATGGCGAGCTCATCCACCGTCCAGGGTTTCTGCAGGAAGGGGAGGGTGGGATCCAGGTCGGTTTTCGTATGGACGGTCCGGGCAGGATACCCGCTGGTGAAGAGGACCGGAGGCTCCCCGGGACCTCGCCGGATGGCGGCATAGAACTCGGGGCCGCTTCGCTTCGGCAGGACCACGTCACTGAGGACCAGGTCCACCTCCCTCCGGTGGTCCCGGTAGCGTTCCATGGCCTCCTCCCCATCGGCGGCGATGATCACACTGTACCCGAACCGCTCCAGGATCCGCTGGGCCGCCCTCCGGATGGACTCGTCGTCCTCCACCAGGAGGATGGTTTCCGATCCGCCCTCGGGCTTCCGACGCGGTGCCGCCTGCTCCCGTACCACCCGTTCTTTGGCCACGGGGAAGTACGTGCGCACCGTGGTTCCAGCCCCCGGTGCGCTGTCCACATCGACGAACCCCCGGTGCTGCTTCATCAGTCCGTAGACCATGGCCATGCCGAGCCCCACACCCTCTCCCGGCTCCTTTCCGGTGTAGAAGGGCTCGAAGATCCTGGCTTGCGTCCGGTCATCCATGCCCACGCCCGAATCCCGGACCGTGAGACAGACGTACTCCCCGGGGTCGCCCCAGCCGGTACGTCGCCGATGCTCCCGGTCCAGACGACCCCGCGTCACTTCCACGACCAGGGTCCCCCCGTAGGGCATGGCATCCCGGGCGTTGGTGACCAGGTTCACCAGGATCCGTTCCAGCGCGTCCTTGTCGGCCAGCACCGGGGGAAGGTCCTCCTCGGCATCGTACCGGACCTCGATGGTGTCGTCGGTCAGCCGATGGACCAGGTTCATCTGTCCCCGAGCGATCTCGGCCAGATCCAGGGGCCGAAGGGCCAGCATCCCCTTCCGGCTGAAGCCGAGCATGTTGCGCACCATCCCCGCGCCCCGCCTGGCAGCCTCCTTGAGCTGGACCATCTCCTGTTCTTTGGCCCCCTCGTCCTCGTCATCGGCGGCGATCAGTTCTGCATTGGCCACCATGCTGGTGAGGATGTTGTTGAAGTCGTGGGCGATGCCCGCCGCCATCGTCCCCAGGGCCTCGGTCTTCTGGGCCGCTTGCAGGTCCAGGGCGTACTCGTAGTGCTCGTGGAGCTGCTGGGAGAGCCAGCCCACGCTGATGGCCAGGGTCCCGTACGCGATGTAGATGGGCACCGTGATCCGCGGGTCTCCGGGTGTCCGGGTGAAGACCATGGAGAACTCCACCCCGATCATGAGGGCGGTGCCCAGGAGCAGGGCGGCGAACGCCCCCCGGAGTCCGTAGTGGAGAGAGAGGAGGAACGCCGGCACCAGGATGACGAGCCACACCAGCTCGTCCAACGACGATCCCTCGGCGGGGAGTGCCAGGTGGACCACTACCGGAATGAGGTAGGCGCTGACCGAGTAGATCCAGAACCGCCACGTCAGGGTCGGCCGGTGGGCCACCGGATGCAGGCCCATGGACCTGAGGATCCGCCTTCCGCGTGGCTCTTCTGCCTGACCCATCTCTCCCCTCCCTTGGCACTCAGAAGTCACTCCAGACCCCTGCCTGGGTCCGAACGATCGTGTTGGCCGGCCCGTCGGCACCTTCCGCCACATTGTCTGACCGTCACCCTGCCTGACCGTCATCTTACCGGGTGACGGTGTGCTCCGGTCTCCGGACGCGAAAAAGGCCGCCAGCCCTCGACCGGATCGCTCCGGTCGGGTCGCTGGCGACCCGACGGGCATGGCACCGTATTGGTGCGGTAGCCCCGTAGCTCTGCGTCGACGCCTTTCGACGCCGTTGCTCTTTTCAGCGATGTGACGATCGACTCATACACCGGTGCAGGTCGATCATGGTCCCTGGTGATTCGCCCCTGATTCTGCTCCCCGACCCACCAGGTGTCAAGCCTCACCACCCCGGTCCCTCAGGGGCCGTATCGGAAGGAACGGGGGGTGGTGCTTCCTCGGAAGGCGGCCGCCCGCTCGGGCATTCCCCCCCCCGGGGAAAATGTCGAACGGAAGACGGCCGCTGGGGAAGAATTCCACATTTTGCCCGGAAACCGGGGAAAATGTGGAACAGTTGGTGCTCGGAGGGCATTCCGTTCTGCATTTTGCCCGGAAACCGGGGGAAATGTCGAACGGAACGTTGCGGAGGGGGAAGAATTC
>PWLA01000131.1 GCA_003559555.1 Gemmatimonadota bacterium
CGCTCCTCTACGAGGACGCGCTCCTGGTGCAGCTCCGGGAGCTGGATGGTCCCTTAGCCGGGGGAGGGGACTGGGAAGGAATGCTGGTCCCCGAACTCTGGCGCCTGCGGGCAGGCCACCGGGGCACCGATCCGGTGCCGGCACGGATCACCCGGGAGGAGGCCACGAGGACAGTGGAGGGGCTCGGGGGTGCCGGGAGACCGGAGCCCGGCGCCGGAGAGGGAGAGTCCGGCGCCGGGGAGGGAGAGTCCGGTGCCGGGGCGGGAGAGTCCGGTGCCGAAGAGTCAGGGGCGGAAGTCCCCGTGACCCGCTTCACCCTCCAGGCCGGTGACTACGAGCGGGTCTTCGAGGTGGAACGGGACCCGCCCCGGCGAATCCTGGGCTGGTCCACCTCCACCGGCGAGGAGGCGGAGCTTCTGGCCACCGAGCGTCTGGCCTACTGGGAGCTGAACCGCCCGGGTGATGAGTCGTGGCGCGAGACGCTGGGACTCAGCCCCCGGGGGGTCCTGCCTCCCGGAGCCGGCGATGCCCCGGCCGGAGGGTGTCCGCAGTAGTCAGGGCAGGGTTCCAATGGCCGGGAAGGGTATCCACCCTCCACCTTGTCCGTTCGGGTTCGGGAGAGTTGTTGCGGGCACGTCGCTCCGGAGTCCCCTCGCTCAGGCCCCCACCGGTTCCCGGGGCTGCTCCGGGCCTGCGGGCTCCGTGGGCTTCCGTGGGTCGGCCGGGCGAATCGGCACCCCGGGCTCCCAGTCCGTCACGTAGCCGGCCACCGCCGAGGCGGCCACCGAGTAGGGTGAGGCCAGGTAGAGCTGGCCCGGTCCCGAGCGGCCGGGGAAGTTCCGGTTCTGCGACGAGACGGAGACCTCGTCCGGTGAGCCGGTGACCCCGGGACCCGCGTTGATGCAGGCTCCGCACCCCGGCTCGATGAACTCGGCTCCCACCGCCTCGAAGAGGTCCAGGTAGCCCTTCTCCCGGCAGTACTCCCGCACCTCGATGGAGCCGCACTGGATGTAACAGCGGACGTCCGGGTGCACGCCCCGGCCCTGACCCTCCCAGGCCTCCCGGAAGACGGCGGCGTACATGTCCATGTCGTCCTTCTTGCCCGCCGTGCAGGATCCAGCGTAGGCGATGTCGATGCGGACCCGGCCCTCCTCGTCGACTCCGGCCGGCTGGTCGCTGGCCATGCGCTCGGCCAGCTCGTCGATGTAGAGACCGTTGCCCGGATCGCCGGGGAGGGCCACCATGGGCCGGATCTCCGAGGCGTCGATCTCGATCACCTTCACGTACTCGGCGTCCGGGTCGGACTGCATCCCCCGGCAGAGGGATTCCGCCCGCTCCCGCTCCATCCCCCGCTCGCCAACCAGGTACTCCACCGACTTCTGGTCGGCGGCCACGATTCCGGTGAAGGCGCCGACCTCGGCTGCCATGTTCGTCATGGTGGCCCGCTCGTCCACCGAGAGGGCCTCCACCGCCGGTCCCGCGTACTCGATGATCTGGCCGATGGCGTGGCCGTCGCGGATGTAGGGGTGCCGGAGGATCTCCAGCATGTAGTCCTTGGCCGTCACATTCCGGGGCGGGGTCCCCTTCACCACCACCTTGAAGGAGCGGGGTACCTGGACCCGCACGTCCTTGGTGATCCAGGAGTTGAAGATGGCGGTGGTGCCCACCCCGAAGGCCACGGCGCCGATGGCGCCGGCATGGGGCGTGTGGGAATCGGAGCCGATGATCAGCATCCCGGGCTCGGCGTACTCCTCCAGGATCTTGGAGTGGCAGATGGCCTCCGAGCCCATCCGGTGCCCCTTCTGCTCGCCGTAGAGCTTGATCCCCTGTCGCTCGGCGAACTCCCGCTGCTTTACCTCGAGCTGGTTGGCCACATCCAGGAGCCCCTCCTCGATCCGCTCCTGGGTCATGGCCTTGTGGAGGAAGGTGAGATGGTCCCGGAAGAAGAGGACGCTCCCCGGGTCCACCACCTTCCCGTCCCGTCCCACCTTCTGCTCGAAGAAGATGGCGGACATGGGGGTGACGTACTCGTGCGAGAACCGAATGTCGGTTCGGAAGAACCCCGCCTCTCCGGGCCGGACCCAGGGGACGCCCACCTGGTCTTCGGCGGCGTTGACCACCCAGTGGCTGGCGAAGACCTTCTCGGCCACCGTCATGGGTCGGTGGGCCGGCGGAAGAGATGAAGCGCCGGAGGCGGGTTGGGACGAGGGCTCGGAGTCGGTGTCGTCCTCTCCGCCCTCGCCCACGTAGCGGTCGGTCTCCATCTCCGGGGGGTTGGAGGGCTGGGAGGTGGCGGCCACCTGGGCGGCGGCGGGATCGGCCTCCTGGTTCGCTCCGTCCTCCCCGCTTCCCCTCAACTGGCGGAGTTCCTTCTCGTCGGCGGTGGGCCGGGCCTCCTCCACGGGCGCGGAGCGGTCATCGACCGGGCTCCCTCCCGCGGCTCCCTCCAGGCTCTCCGGGAGGAGGGCCGTGGTCTGGCCCTGCAGCCGGGCCACATTGTACTCGAAGAGCCCGCCATACTCGATGATCTCCCGGGTGATGGTGTCCTTGCCCCGGGTGAAGTGCTCCAGCGGGATCTCCTCGCCGGAGCGGATCCGGTCGATGACCCCGAAGTCGGTGGTGGTGAGGATCCCCAGGTTCTGGCAGTTCTCGTTGTAGATCCGCTCGATGGATTCGGCCACCACCACCCGGATGCCGGCCATGAGCTCGGCGTAGGGGGACTGCTCCCGGGAGCTTCCCTTCCCCCTCCGCTTGCCGGCCACCGAGCAGACGAAGCCCCCGTCCTTCACGCTTCCGCGAGCGACGGGAAAGGCGGGCTTGCCCGTCTGGCGATCCACCGCCCTGAGGCCCAGATAGGGGAATTCGCCCAGCGTCTCGTCGTAGAAGTAGCAGATGTAGGCCGGGGTGATCTCGTCGGTGGAGATCTGGTCGCGGAGAAGGCCGCGAAGCTCGTCGTCCAGCGCCAGCTCCTCACCGTCGAAGAGTTGCCGGCGCATCCGGTCGGCGTCGTCCAGCAGATAGAGCACCCGGCCGGAGAAGGAGAGGGTGGACGGGCGCTTCTCGATGGTTCGGGAGAGGAGGTCCTGGATCATGGATACGGGGGTCTGGGATGAAGCGGTGCGGTCTAATGCCTCTTCTCTCCTACCCCGCCCCGCCACGGCGTTTCCCTGGCAGGCCGTCGAAGAGGTACCAGAACCACCGTCGGGAGCGCCCGGCAGGTCTTCAACGGCCGTCCAGCTCGGACCTCTGGATCTGGATGCCCCGACGGGCCAGCCCGTCCAGGTAGACGGATGGCCGGACCGTCTCGTCCGGGGTGCGGACACCCTTCTCCCGGATCTGCCCCGAGCACTGCATGACCCCGGTGAGCGCCAGCGAGAAGCCGGTGGCCCGCATCATGGCTGTGATCCCGGTGGCCTCGTCGTAGTAGTCCACCAGGTCGTAGCGGATGCCCACGGGCCGACCTGCCCGGGAGCCCCGGACCTCCACCCGGAGCACCACCAGGTCCCGTCCGTCGGGACGGTGGAGTCGGGGAGTGACCCGATCGATGAAGAACTGGCGAGGGGTGATCCGGGCGCCGTCCACCCGCACCGGTTCGTTGCTCAGCAGTCCCAGGTCGCGGATGGCCTTCATGATGGTGGCGTGCCCTGGGTACCGGAGCGTCTTGTACTCCATGGTCCGCAGATCGCCCTGGTAGCGGTAGGGAAGCGTGGAGATCCCGCCGGCGGTGTAGAAGGCCTCGAGACGCCCCAGGGGCTCGGGAAAGCTGAGCTCCTCCAGACCCGTGAGGGCCTCCACCTCGAGGGGTTCCCCCTCGTGGAGGACCAGCCCCGGGGTCGTGTAGTAGTCCAGGACCCCTTCCATGGAGTAGACGATCTGGTAGTTCAGCGGCGGTTCGGGATCCTGGGGCAGCCCGCCCACCCACATGCGCACCGACTCGGCCTCGTCCAGCTCGTCGATTCCGGCCTGAGCCAGGATGTTCACCATCCCGGGAGCCAGCCCGCAGTCCGGGATCACGCTCACTCCCTTCTCGCCGGCCAGGTCATCCAGAGTCCGCTGCTGCTCCACGATCTCGGTGTTGCCGCCCAGGTCGGCGAAGTGGGCGCCGGCCTCGATGGCCAGGCGGGTCATGTCGTAGTTGAAGTAGTAGGGGAGGGCGCAGACCACCGCATCCATCCCCTCCATGGCGGCCAGGGTGGAGGGTTCGTCGGAGGCGTCCACCTTCTTCAGAGTGAGCCGGTCGCCCACGAAGTTCCTTAGGAAGGGGGCCACCTGATCGGTGCGCTGGTCTCCGATCACCACCGACTCGACCTGTCCATCCTGCAGAAGGTCGTACGCCGCTGCGGAGCCCTGAGCTCCGCCTCCCAGCACCAGTATTCTCATCCAGTCATCCTCCCTGCGTTCACGGTCGTCGGTCGGTCCCCGGTCGGGGGCCGATCCGGATGGGTTCTGTGCGTCCTGGGAGTGGCCGGCTCATGGTGTGCCGCCGTGCCACCCGCCGCAGCCACACAGCCTCGTCGGGCGAAGCCAGCGCGTCAATCCCTCGCTCGGGCACTGATACCGGAAGCCCGGTCCGGGCCCTATTCTCCGAAGAGGTCCGGCTGACCGTTTCCATCGCCGTCATCGGCACCGGATTCCGGCGCGGCGGCGGCCTCTTCACCTCCGTCCCCGGCGGCCCCTTTCTCCGCCTTCCCCCCGGAGGTGGATGCTTCCGCGTCCGCTCCGTCCTCGGCGGTGGGCTCCTCACCAGTGGGATCTTGCGCGGGATCCCGGTCGTCCGGTCCCTCTTCCGATTCCTGGTCGGCCTCGGTGACGATGCTGCGGGTGACCTCGACCACCCGATCGTCGCCGGGCACGCGCATGAGGCGGCTGCCCCGGGTGCGACGCCCCTGCTCCGGGACCTCCCGGGCTTCGATCCGCTCTACCTGGCCACCGGAGGTGATCAGGGTGACCTCGTCGCCGGAGACCACCTCCAGAGCGCCCACCAGTGGATCCGCGTCTCCGGAGGGTACGGCCAGCGTGCCCAGGCCGCCCCGCTTCTGGAGGGGGAATTCGGAGAGGGCCGTCCGCTTGCCCCAGCCCTCCTCGTTCACGGTGAGCACGAAGGCGTCACGGCGAACGGGGATCATCCCCACCACCTGGTCGTCGTCCCTGAGGTTGATCCCCTTTACGCCCTGCGCGGTCCGTCCCACCACGGAGACCTCCTTCTCGGGGAACCGAATGGCCCGTCCGTGACGGGTCAGCAGCATGAGTTCGGCCCTTCCGTCCGAGAGGACCACGTCCAGGATCTGGTCGTCGTCCTTCACCCCGGCGGCGATGATGCCCCCGCTGCGGGGATTCGAGAACTCCTCCAGGGGGGTCCGCTTCACCAGCCCACCGCGAGACAGGAAGATGACCATCTGGTCCGGGTCCTCCAGCTCCTCTACCGGGAGGAGGCTCACGATGCGGTCGCTGCGGTCGGCCTCGACCAGGGCGTAGACCGACTGGCCCCGAGAGGCCCGGGCCGATTCGGGCACGTCCAGCACCGACAGGAAGTGGCAGTGCCCGCCCTGCGTGAAGGCCAGGATCCAGCCGCCGGTGCGGGCGGTGAAGACCCGCTCGAGCCAGTCGTCCTCGTAGTTCTCCATTCCGGCCAGCGGCTTCCCCCTCCCGATGCGTCGCCGGTAGAGGTGCATGGGAATACGCTTGACGAAGCCCTCGTGGCTCACGGTGATGACCACGTCCTCGTCGGCCACCGCGTCCTCCACCGGAGCCACCTTCTCTTCGGCGTCAGGCAGGATCTCGGTGCGTCGTTCGTCGCCGAAGGTCTCGGTGATCTCTTCGAGCTCCCGCAGCACCACCTGGAGCTGTTCGCTCTCGGAGGCCAGAAGGGTCCGGAGGTCGTCGATGGTCTCGGCCAGGTGGTCCAGGCGCTTCTGTACCTCGATCCGCTCCAGCGAGGTGAGTCGGCCCAGCCGCATGTTCAGGATGGCCTCGGCCTGCACCTCTGAGAGACCGAACTCGTCCTGCAGGCGGGTCGATGCTTCGGGGCGGTCCCGGGAGCTTCGGATCAGCGCGATGACCCGGTCGATGCTCTCCAGCGCCAGTAGGAGTCCATCCAGGACGTGGCGCTCCGCTTCCGCCGCCTCCAGCTCGTGGCGGGATCGGCGCACCACCACTTCCAGGCGGTGGTCCCGGTAGCGCTCCAGGAGCTGCTTCAGGTTGAGCTCCTTGGGCTCGCCGCGGTCCAGCGCCAGGAGGATGGCGCCGAAGGTGCTCTGCAGGTAGGTCCCCCGGTAGAGGGCGGCCAGGGTGGTGCCGGCGTTCGCTCCCCGCTTGATCTGGATCACCAGCCGGAGGCCGTCCCGGTCGGATTCGTCCCGCACGTCGGTGACGTCGTCCAGCTTCCCCTTCCGGGAGAGCCGCACGATCTGATCGATGAGCTTGCCCTTGGCTATGCCATAGGGGATCTCGGTCACCACCAGTTGCTCCCGGCCGCCCCGGAGCGCCTCCCTCACGATCCGGGCCCGCATGACGATGCGACCCCGGCCCGTCTGGTACATGTCCCGGATCCCCTCGTCGCCCACGATGAACCCGCCGGTGGGGAAGTCCGGACCCGGAAGGTGCCGGGCCAGTTCGTCGATGGAGCAGTCCGGGTTGTGGGCCAGGTGCCGGAAGGCCGCGGTGACTTCCCGGAGATTGTGGGGCGGGATGTTGGTGGACATTCCCACCGCGATCCCCGACGAGCCGTTCACCAGGAGGTTGGGGAGCCGGGCGGGGAGCACCGAGGGCTCCTGGAGCCGGCCGTCGAAGTTGTCCACCCAGTCCACGGTGTCCCGGTCCATATCGTCCATGAGCTGGAGGGCGATGGGGGCGAGTCGAGCCTCGGTGTAGCGGTAGGCCGCCGCCGAGTCACCGTCGATGGAGCCGAAGTTTCCCTGGCCGTCCACCAGCGGATATCGGAGGGAGAAGTCCTGGACCATCCGGACCATGGTGTCGTAGACCGCCGAGTCCCCGTGGGGGTGATACTTCCCCAGCACCTCCCCCACCACCGAGGCGCTCTTCTTGTAGGGACGGTCCGGTTGGAGGCCCAACTCCCGCATGGCGTATAGAATGCGGCGGTGCACGGGTTTGAGGCCGTCCCGCACATCGGGCAGGGCCCGGGACACGATGACGCTCATGGAGTAGTCGATGAACGACTCCCGCATCTCGTCTTCGATGAGGCGGCTGACGATGCGTTCCCGCTTCTGAGCCATGGACATCCGGGTCTGTCTCCCTTGGAGGCGTGTCGAAGAAGTGGTGGGCGCTCCCGTGACCAGAGGGGTTGGGTCCCGCACGAAGATGGGGTGCTGGAGCGGTGGAGGGAAGGTGGGGCGCTTCGGGGGGTGTTCGGGCGGCCGCCAGCGGCCTCAGCGGATCAGTCCCACGCGTCCAGGACTTCTTCGAACTCCTGGGCCATGGTGGGATGGCCGTGACGGCGGGCCTGCTCGATGCCCTTTCGGTAGGCGTCCCGGGCCTCGTCGTCGCGGCCCAGCTCCTGGAGGGCCGCACCCAGGCGACCCCAGGCGTTGCCCTCGTCCTCGGTCGAGTCCAGGTAGCGCCGGAGCTCCGTCACCCCTTCCTCGAGGTGGCCGGCGGTGAGGTATTCCAGGGCCAGCCCGAACCGTAGACGGGAATCGTCGGGCCTGGATTCGAGCATCTTCAGGAGGGTGTCGACGCGAGATGGGCTCATGTCGGGCCGCGGTGGGATCGGGCTCAGTCCGGAAAGCGGAAGGTGCGGGCGGTCTCGGCGTTCGGCGGCTCGCCCGTGATCACTTCCATGAGGGCGTGCATCTCTTCTCCCAGCTCCTGAACCCGGTTCAGGAAGGCCAGGGCGTGGGCGAAGTCGAAGTAGGCGGCAACAGCGTCTTCGTGCGCCGGGTGGGTGGCGCGGATGGCGGTGTGCATCTCGTCACGGAGATGGGAAACGATGATCCGCACGGCGCGCTCCACCCGCCGCTGCTCGCGGATGGTGTATACGGCCAGGTCCCCCGAGAGCTGCGGAAGTAGGGCTTCCACGGCACCCAGGCCTTCGGACGGGGCGGCCACGGGTGAGCCGCTCCCTCGTTGGCTGTCGAGGACGCTCCGAGCCCCAAACGTCAGGGCCGTCGCCTCCTCGTAGTTGCACGCCAGAATCATCGTTGTCTCCAGTCAGAAGATCCGGGGCGAGGCCGCTTCCGGAGAGACTGTCTCCCCGGCTTCGGAGGGGCCGCGCTGGTCCGTCCCTTCACCGTATACTACCGTCTGCATGCCGCAAAGGTTTCTGTGGGAGGGCCCCCGGGGTTCAGGGCGGGGGCGTACGCCGGCTCGTGCCCCGGGGGCCGCACCCAGGGGGTGTTCAGGCGCCCATGGAGGCTCTCGTGCGCCAGGGGAGGCCTCGTTCTCGCCATGGGGGCCTCCCCGTGCCCTTCTTCAACGGCCTTTCAGGCCTTCACACCCCCTTCAGAACCCGGAGGGACCATGATGGGCGTGGGCCCTCCGCCGGGGCCATCCTCCCTGGATCCGGGGTCGTTACGGCCGCCGCCCTTTTCCACCCGGAGGGGTACCCGGCCCACCTCCTTGCCGTCCAGCTCCACCACGAACCGGTAGGTGCCCGGCTCGGGGAAGACCACCCCGTCCAGGTTCAGGACCTGTGGGATCCGGATGTGGTCCACGTTGGTGTTGGGCCTTCCCGCCACCTTGCCGTCCAGCTGCAGGACCGACTCGTCCCCTGGCCCCAGGAGCCGGATCTCCACCTTCTGGGTGCCCGAGTCGGAGGCTTCGGGCGCAAAGCGGAGGACCAGGGCCATGCGGCCGTGCCGAAGGGGAAAATCCCGCCCCCTGAGGCGGTGGAAGGCACCCAGGACATTCAATTTGCCGGCGGCGTCTACGGTGGCCGCATCGGCCACAAGTGCAATATCCAGTTTCATGTTTGAGACTACGGTTCCAGAGGTGGAAGGACAAGTTCGCGCTGGTTGGTGGGTGCCAGGAGGCGGGGGCCCAGGACGAGCCCCACCAGGAGGTCGATGAGGGCGTGGGCCGCCATGGAGGGCAGCAGGCTTCCGGTGAGAACCACCGGAACGGCCAGGACGAAGCCCATGACCCCGGTTCGAATCATCCCCACGGGTCCCTGGTATCCGTGCAGGACCCCGAAGGGGATGGACGAGAGGAGGGCCGCTCCCCACGGACCCACCCCCAGGAGCTGGATGGCCTGGAAGGCGTAGCCGCGATAAGCCAGCTCTTCGCCGAGGCCGGCCGAGAGCGACAGTCCGCTGAAGACGGTTCGCTCCCGGGACGTCTGGGGGAGAAGCTGCCGGAGGAACTCCGGACGACCTCCACCGATCCACCCCTCGATGGGGCGGAAGATCAGGATCACCAGGAGCCCCGCCAGGGTGAGGCCCAGCGTCCAGCCCACCATGGCCCCGGGCGACAGGACGGTGAAGCCGGCCGGGGCCACGCCCTCCAGGCGCAAGGCCAGCAGTCCGCTGATGAGCCCCAGCGCCAGAATGGCCGCGATGGACCCTACATAGACTGGGATCCGCTCCCACTCCTCCCAGTCCAGGAGGGGGAGCTGGGCTATCGCCGCCGCCGGAAGAAAGACGTACAGGAGGGGGAGGGCCAGCACGTCCAGGACCGGCAGGGAGGTGAAGATCACCAGTCCCCCGATGCTGGCGGCCAGGAGCCACGCTCCCGCTCGTAGTCGGCGGCGGACCCGAGCCAGCGCCTCGGGGGGCGGTCCAGGCGGTGGCCCGGAGGCCGGTTCAGAGGACGGTCCGGAGGGCGGTTCAGAGGACGGTCCGGAGGGCGGTCCAGAGAGTGACCCGGAGGGCGGTCCAGAGGGTGACCCGGAGGGCGGTCCAGAGGGTGACCCGGAGGCCGGTTCGGGGGGATCGGCGCTCACCTGGCGACCTCCTGCATCTCCACCAGGTGCCTTCCCCGGTCCACGATCTCCTCCAGGATCTCCCGGAGGTGTCGCCAACGGGTCCGGGGGTTCAGAATGCAGAACCGGAGGGAGTAACGGCCCGCCAGACGGGTGGACGAAACCATGGCGTGCCCATCCTCCAGGAGGTGGTCCTGGATCCGGGTGTTCAGCTTCTCCAGCCTCTCCTCGCTCCACTGCTCCGCGTGGTCGCGGTCGTCATCGCCCCCGGGACGGAAGCGAAAACACACCACGCTCAGCGCCGCCGGATGGAGGAGCTCCAGCTCCGGCGCATCGCGGATCCATGCCTCGGTCCGCTCCGCCAGCTCCATGGCGTCTCCGATGGCTTCGGCCATGGCCCGCCGGCCCAGAGCCTGGACCGAGAGCCAGATCTTGAGGGCCCGGAAAGAGCGGGTGAGCTGCAGACTCCGGTCGCCGAAATTCACTTCG
The DNA here is from genome assembly GCA_003559555.1 of Gemmatimonadota bacterium. Lineage (GTDB taxonomy): Bacteria > Gemmatimonadota > Gemmatimonadetes > Longimicrobiales > Gaopeijiaceae > PWLA01. Next base: position 10,364 of record PWLA01000131.1, read on the forward strand.
CCATCCCGGGTTTCGGTATCCTGCAGGTACTCCGCCGAGGCCCGCATGGCCGTCTCCAGCTCCTGGGGATCGCGGACCATGAGGCAGCCGCACTCGTAGCTCTGGAAGAGCCACTTGTGGGGATCCAGCGTCACCGAGTCGGCCCGACCCAGTCCCGCCAGGGCTTCGGCCCCCCCGGGGGTGAGGATCGCGAACCCTCCGTAGGCGGCGTCCACGTGGAGTCGAACGCCTTCCGCCCGGCTCAAGTCGGCCAGGGCGTCCAGGGGATCCACGGTCCCGGTATTGGTGGCGCCGCCGTTGGCGCAGATCAGGATGGGAGTGCGTCCGGCTGCCCGGTCCGTGGCCAGGGCTTCCCGCACGCGATCCGGGTTCAGGAGCCGATCCGGTCCGGTGGGCAGGACCCGGATCTGGTGGGGACGGAGGCCGGCGATCCGCCGAGCCTTCCGGAGGGAGTTGTGGCCCTGGTCCGACACGTACATGACCGGATCGGCAGGCCATCCGGCCACCTCCCGGGCGGTGACCACCGCCAGGAGGTTCGCTGCCGACCCCCCGCTGGTGAGGACACCGCTGGCTCCATCGGGCATTCCGAGCCACTGGCGAAACCAGTCCAGCACGGTGAGCTCGACCTGGCTGGGGCCGGCCGATTCAAGCCAGGTGCCCTGGAAGACGTTGTGCCCCGACACCAGGACATCGGCCAGAACCGAGGGCCACGAGGGGGCCGAGGGCACGAAGCCCAGGAAACGGGGGTGGTCGATTCGCCCGGACAGAGGAAAGATCTTCTGGACGGCCTCGTCCATCAGCGCCTCGACGCCCTCCGGATCCGTCCCCTCCTCTGGAGGGGACCTGTGCAGCAGGACCCGGGTCTCCTGTGCCGAAGCGGTCTGCCAGGGCCGGTCCTCCTCCAGCCCCGCCCATCGGGCGACAAGGTGGTCTACGGCCCGGTATCCAAGCCGGCGCATCACCTCCGGATCTGACAGATCCGGGGCCATCCCGGCGGGCGGACCGGCGGCGCCCCCGCCGGGCCTCTCGTCAGCGTCGGTCGGGTTGGCCGGGTCGGCGTCGGGGGCATCCGTGGGTGTGGTCTCCGGAGTGGGTGGAGTGTCCTGGCGGGAGGGGGGCATCCGTTGACTGGCCTCGGTTCATCGTCTAAGGTTGGCGCATGCGGCGGCTCCAAAGCCGTCCGCCGGACCGGGCGAAGCATACAATGGAGACGACCATGGCTCAAAGACAGGCTCAGGGGCTCAAGATGAAGGTTCTCGACGTCCTGGACCATCCCCACGGGGGACGGATCCTGAGGGTGCGGATCCAGGGTGGCGACCTTCCCGCCCCGAAGGAGCTTCGAGGCCTCACCTTGAACGCCCGGGGTCCCCGCGGTGAAGAACAGAGGGTTTCGGTCCTGGGCTTCTCCCTCACCGGAGGCAGGGTCACTGCGGAAACCCTGAAGGAGCGCCGGCGGGTGGACCTGCACGTCGAAGAGGAGGGGGACGGGCCGGCGGTGGATCTCCGGTGGACCCTCACACCCATCTGACGGGGCCGATCGCGTCCGTGGCCCTCGGCCGTCAGCGGACGCCGGAGGACGGCGGGTCGTCGCCCGGTTCCTCCGGATCGGCGGCCCGCTCGATCAGGTAGCCGGGGCCGTCCCGTTCGAAGGTGCGCTGGAAGAAGGCCTGAAGCTCCTCTTCCCAGTCGGGGTTCTCCTCGGTGAAGCGCTCCCGCTCCTCCTGGAATCGCAGGGGCTGGGTGGCCAGGACGAACTCCCGCAGGAGCCCGCGCTCGTTGGCGTAGAGGAGTTCATCCAGGGGGCCGTGGGCCTGGGTGTCGAAGACCGAGCGTCCCAGGAGCCAGACGTCCGAGACTCGCTCCAGGATGGCCTGCTCCAGGTCCAGCCCGGCCAGCGCTTCGTCCTCTTCGGCGGCCGGGAGCCACTCGGCTACCTCGCTCCGTTCGGCCATGAGGCGGAGGTGGGCGTAGATCAAGAAGGGCGGCTCAACGTCCACCGCGGCCCGCTGGATGGCGGTGATGGCGGTGTCGCCCACCAGCTCGGTGGTGGCCCAGGGATAGGCGGCGTCGGTCTGGCGATTCACACGAATGAGGAAGCTGGGATCCCGGTCGATGTTGTCCAACTGCGGGCGGAGCCAGCTCTGCACGTCCCGCATCCGCTCTCCTTCCACCTGAATTCGCTCGCCGGTGTAGACGATGACCGTTCGGGTCTGGGGAACGGGGGGTTCGCCCGCCGCGCAGGCACCCAGGACCAGGAGCCCCAGTAGCCCTCCTACCACCAGTCGTCCTGACATCTTCATCCCGGCTCGTCCTCCGGTCGGAGTTGGAACGTATGTGAGGCGGACCTCTCACTGCCGCCGACAGGGTATTAAGGTCCGGAGCCCTGAAAAGGGTTCCCTGGCGGCCTCGGGTCGGGAATGCCCGTGGACCCCGGATTGGGGATCGCCGCAACCCCGCGAAGGGGGAGTCTCAGTCCTCCAATTCGTCCAGGAGCTCCACCGCCCTGCGCAGGTGGGGGATCACGATGGACCCTCCCACCACCAGCCCCACCGAGAAGGTCTCGAAGAGCTCGTCGCGGCTCACGCCCTCTTCCCGACAGCGGATGAGGTGGTAGCTGATGCAGTCGTCGCAGCGCAGGACCAGGGAGGCCACCAGCCCCAGCAGCTCCTTGGTGCGGGTGGGAAGAGCTCCCTCCCGGTAGGTCCGGTCGTCCAGGGCAAAGAACCGGCGAATCTCCAGGTTCTCCTCGTCCAGGATCCGCTGGTTCATGCGTTCGCGAAATTCCCGGAACTCCTCCAGGCTTCTGCTCACGACGATCTCCTGGATCCGTCCGGATCCGGCTCGGAGGGGGCGGACGGCCGGGAGAAGCGGCGTCCCCAGCGCATCTGCTCGAAGGGGCTCCGGCACCGCCGGCACCAGTAGGTGGTTACCGACGCGTGGCTTCCGAAGAGGGAATACAGTTCCGTGTCCCGCTCCTCGCAGAAGGGGCAGGGCGGGGTTCGGGGAAGATCGCCCGGAAGTTCGCCCGAAGGGGAGGAGTCGGTCACCGCGGCCGTCCCGGGTTCACTCTACGAAGAGGGCGCGATTCTGGTCACCCCGGGCCCGCACGACGGCCTCCTCCTCCGGGTGTCCGATTCCCCTTCCCCGGCGGGCATCCCAGTCGTTGTCCAGCGTCGATTCAGTGGGGACCTGCGCGCCCACCCGCTCCAGCAGGGGGTCCAGTCGTTCGGCCAGGCGATACCGGAGGGTGGACGAGGGAAGGATGAGCCCCCGGTCCGCCAGCCGTTCGTGGGCGTCGTCGCCAGGAGCCATACACCGGACGGTGGGCGCCAGCATGGTCTCCACCGCCTCCTGGAGCCGCTGGTGCCCTTCCCCTTCACCGGCGGACAGGCGCTGGAACCACGCCGCCCCAAGGGCCTGGTGGAACTCCTCCTCGCCCAGCATCTTGCCCACTCGGCCGCCCAGGGGTTCGTATCCGCCCTCCAGGATCCCCTCCAGGGCAAGCGCCAGGGCCCCGTCCACGACGACCACACCGGCGATGAGGTGGGCCCAGTCCGGAAGGGGCCGGTCCAGGGGATCCCACGAAGCGTACTCGGCGGCCTCACGCTCATGCTCCAGGACGAGGGGATCGTCTCCGAAGTCCTTCAGGGCCGCATAGAGGAGGCGGGCATGACCCCACTCGTCCTGCGCCATGGAGGAGGTGGCGATCCCACCTTCGATGGAGGGCGCCCCCAGGAGCCAGTCCGAGTAGCGAATTCCCAGGAGCCGCTTGGTGTCGGCCAGACCCAGAAGGAGACGGCGGAAGGCAGCCTGAACTTCGGTGGACTCGGCGGTGAGCCCTTCGATGGTCTTGGTCACGAGCCACCTCCGCGCTTGCCCCGCCGACCACGCGTCGCCTTGGTCCGGGAGCCGGAGCTGCTTCGGCCGCCGGACCCCTCTGCCACGCTCGCCTTTGCGAACGGCCCGTCGGTCCGGTTCACCGGAATGATCTGGGAGCGGGGGACGATGCACATCTCGAACCAGTTCTCCTCGTCGTAGGTCTTCCACGCGTAGACGCGGGCCAGCTCGGCGTCCAGCGCCGAAAGGTAGCCTACGTGGCTCAGGGGGTCACCCCGATTTTTCCGGGCAAAGACATCGAAGACGATCTCTTCCATGGGTGTGTGATCCGTTCTGGGGTGTGTGATCCGACTTGGGTGTGCCCGGTCCGAGCGGCGCCGGGACGGGAGGCGAGGACGGGGCGGCTCAGACCCCCACCCCCAGCTTTCGCAGCCGGCGGCGGCCCCGATCCGAGATCATGTCGCGGGTCCAGGGCGGGTCCCAGACCTCCTGGATCTCCACCGCTTCGATCCAGGTTTCCCGCACCAGGCGGTCCCGCACGTCTTCGCGGATGAACTCCATGCACGGACATGCGGTGGCGGTGAAGGTGAGCTGGATGTGCGCGATCCCGCCCTCCAGCCGAGCGCCGTAGATCAGCCCCAGATCCACCAGGCTGATGGGCAGCTCCGGGTCCAGAACTTCGTGCAGGAGCTCGAGGAGGACGGCATCGGGGTCGTCGGGCCGCTCCGGCAGGGGGTCGGTCCAGAGGTCGCGGCCCCCGCTGGCGTGGGACTGGACGTGGGCGGGCAGCGCCTGGTCGGACGACGGTGCCTTGACCACCGGAAGGGATCGAGACGCGGTCAGTTCAGCCACGCCGACACCTGGTTGCGCGAACGACGGATGGATTCCACGTAGAACTCGTTCATGGGCCCCCGCCCCTTCCACCGATCGAAGACCTCGTCCCACTCGATCTGGCCTTCGTCGAAGAGCCAGCGCTTGACCTCCGGGTCGTAGCGGCAGGGGAAGGGGTAGTCCAGCTTGTAGCTCTCAGAGGCTTCGTCGTAGTGGGCCGGCACGTCCAGCCCCAGCGATTCGCAGAGGGGCACCGTGGCGGCCATCCAGGTCTGTCGGAGGCCGTCGTTGGTGAGACCCTTCAGCTTGTACTCGAGCTGTCCAGAGTGCCGCTTCAGCTCATCGGGGAGCCCGAACCATTCCACGGTCATGGGGAACATCCAGTCCACCGCCCGCTGCAGCATCTCCCTTGCTTCGCCGCCGGCGTTGGCCAGCCGCCGCATCCACACCTCTCCGTGCCGGAGGTGGAAGGTCTCCTCCATGTCCACCTTCACCAGCGCCCGCTTCAGGGGGCCGTACGAGGTGTTCCGGTGCACATCGGAGAGGATGGTGATCCCGGCCCGGTCGTAGAACCCGTTGGCCACCACCAGCTCCGCCCAGTTCTCAAGCGGCTGGTCGAAGCCGTAGGGGTGCTTGAACTCGTGGGGTTCACGGCCATAGACCAGCTGTTCCTGCGAGACGCCCAGGTCCTCCAGGAGCCGGTAGGCGATGTTGGCGTGCGCCAGCTCGTCCTGGATGATGGCGTGGGCGCTCACCTGGGTGTTTGTGGAGGGGGCGTGGCGGGCGGCCATCCAGTAGGCGGGCGCCGAGATCAGCTCGGTGTCTGCCTGAACGGTGAGCTGGACGATGAGGGACTTCCGGTAGCCCTCCGTCATCTCCTCGACCGTTTCGACGATATACCCGTCGTGGACCTTCTCCTTCAGTTCGGCATCGGTGAAGGGCGGCATTCCCGCCTCCAGTGGCAGTGGGAAATACGGAACGGGGCGGCCTCCGACCGGCAACCCGTTCGAACAGTTGTTCGAAGTCGTTGAAAGCTACTCTTCCGGGGTGCGAAGTGTCAAACGTGTGCCGGCCTGTCCCGGGGCGCTCCCCAGGGCCCCGGGGGTGCACGCTCGCCCGGCGTTCAGATTCCCAGCGACGACCGGATCAGGGGACTGATCCGTTCCGGCGTCCAGGGGGGGTCGAAGGTGAGTTGAACCTTTGCCGTTTCCACGCCCTCGACCCCCAGGATGGCGTCCTCGGCCATCTGGACGATCTGCTCCGCCACCGGGCACATGGGGCTGGTGAGGGAGATGCGGGCGTCCACGTGGGACTCCTGGACGTCCACGTCGTAGACGAGCCCGAGCACCACCAGATTGATGTTCAGTTCGGGGTCCTTCACCGTCTTCAGGGCGTCCATTACGGACTTTTCCGTCACGGCCATGGGGGTCTCCTTCCGGTATGCTGTAGTGGGCCTGCCGCCGTCTTCCACCGGTCCGGAGCAGGTGCGCTGGACTGGCGCCCTCAATGGTAACCGTTCGGAGGCACCCCGTTCCGCTCCATGAACCCCGAGTGAGGA
>PWLA01000291.1 GCA_003559555.1 Gemmatimonadota bacterium
CGACCCGCGAGCCGCTTGCGCAGCCCCGCCCGATTCCCCTCCATGCCCTCGAACCAGCCGTCGAAGCCCCGGAGCTCGGTGACGAGGTGGTCGTCGGTGGCGGCGATGAGAACCGCGTCGAGTTCCTCAGGGGCCGTTCCCGTCAGCTCGAGGACCGAGGGGATCGACCGCCACGGAAATCCGTGGACCAGCTTGATGCGCTGGAGGCGTTCCTCGTTGACCGCAGCCAGGAGGCGTCCGTCCTCGGCGATGACGGCGCCGCTGTCGCCTTCCGTTCCGAGTCCAAGCACCTTCATGCCCACCTTCCTGTCCTGGGGATCGAGGCTGAGTGACGACACTACCCAACAACGCAGAAAAACGCCTACCACTCCAAGAAGCAAGTTCGGTGCCCGGGTCGACCTCGCGTCGGGCGGGCGGCTCACCCACAGTTCGTTGCAGTGCTCCTACAGATCCCCGCTCCGTTCGCGAAGCCCTTTGGACACCGACCGGATCACTCCGGCGTCGGCCGCCAGAAGCCCGTACCAGTTGAAGGCGCTGAAATAGTGCGACGAGTGTGGAAGCGTCCACCGCTCCTTTGCGCCCGGGATGGCCTGAAACGCCGGATCCCGGGAATTGCGCAGGTTTTCCCACTCCCAGCCGAATTCCACGAAGACGATGCGGGGATGGTCCGACGGCAGCCCCTCGATGGCGCTGTAGAAGTTGTAGTACCGCTCCTGGATCGCCCGCCACTGAGCTTCGGAGAGGCGGTCCGAAAGTCGCCGGTCCGTGTGGAAACGCTCGAGCCAGTAGTCGTCCCGTTCGGCACCGTCCCCCAGCCCCAGACCGAAAAGGAAGGTCACCGCCGGGTCTGGCATGGCTCCGAGCAGCCGAAGGGCGTCGATCGTCCCCATGGAGTGGCCCGCCAGCACCTGGACCGAGGTCACTTCGCTCCTCCGTTCGAGCCAGTCCAGTCCGGCCAACTGGGGGGCCAGGGGGTCCCAGGCCTCGATTTCGGCCTCCACCGGCGGGGCCGGTGAGGCGCCGTACCCCGGATGATCCACGGACAGGACCCCGAACCCGGCATCCAGGAGCGCCCGCCTGAGGCTGCAGGCCGCGGGCTGCCGGCCGCCCCTGGAATCCGCGCCGTGAAAGAGAAGCGCGCCCGGGCGGAGGCCGTCCCCTCGAGGCGGATCGTACCAGGCCACGCTCCCGGTCTCGAGCTGGACCCTCTCGCCTTCGCACGAGGGGACTACGCTGATCTGGGGCAGCATGCGAGCCACGGGACGCAGGGGATCCGACGCCGTGCCGAGGCGGGCTGCCAACACTCCCACGATCAAGAGGGCTGCGGCCGCCGAGGCGACCCGCAGGGGCACCGGGGTCAGCCGAGCCCAGCCCTCCAGGACGGTCCAGGCCACTGAGAGCCCGCCGATCAGGAGGAGCATCTCGAGCCATCCGGGGGAGGGGAGGGCCCACACCGCCATGGCCAGGAGGAGGATGAGGTCTCCGGCGGCGATCCAGCTGGGATCCTCGCTCCGCCACTCCACCATGGCCCCGGCGAACCCGATGAGCAGCGCGGGCCACAGGGGGAAGGCGAACCCCATCATCCCCGCCACCATCCAGGTGGCGGTCATGCACGCCAGCCACCCCGGCACCAGGAGCTCGATCCGGTCCCACGACCTGGCGACGGCTCCCGCACAGCGCAGCGCCGCGGCCATGATCAGGAGGGTCAGCATGGGCAGCCTCCGCACCGGGCTCTTCCGTGGCGGACCCCCTCCACCCGGCTATCCACGACCCACTCGCAGTCTCACCTGGGTCCATGCGCTCCGGAGCGGCCCCACCTGTCGACCGAAGGATCGCACCTCGGGACCCAGGTCCAGCAGCTGTCGGCGCAGGCTCTCGGCCGGCCGGGAGGGATCGAACTCCCTTCCGGAGAGGATGGCGCCGTAGGAGCCCACCTGTCGGAGCTGGGTCGGGAAGGGAAGGGGGTCGCTGCCCGGCAGCACCGGGATGCCTCGAGCCCGCGCCGCCTCGAAGAGCTTCGGCTCGGGCGTGCCCCGGGGTCGTACCGCGTTGTCTCCCAGGAGGACCTCCCCGGCCGAAAGGGAGCCCACGACCTCGGCCAGGAGCCGGCCTCTCGATCCCCACCACTTCCCGAATCCCCAGGGAAGCACGGGCACGGCCCCGGCCTCTCGCACCCCGTGGATTGTATCCCGGAGTGGCCCCCCGTCCTCGAACCGGGCCGTGGTACAGAGCGCCAGCACCTCGAGGCGGGCGTCGGTGACGACCTGGCGGCCCGCCACGACCACGAGCTCCGCTCCCTCACGAGATCTAAGCCGGAGGGAGCCGCTCTCCTCGGTGGCCTCCACCGCCCAGCCATCCGAGCTCTGGGAGGCTCCCACCATTCCCCGAAGCTCCTCGAACCGGTTCACCCCCTGTCCCTCGGAGAAGAGGAGTACGCCGGTCCACCTGTGACCCCGGCCACCGCCCGGTCCGGCGTGCAGGCCGGCGGCCCGATGCCCTCGTTCCAGGTTCCGGGCCGCCTGATCCAGGAACGCCCCGATGGGAAAGCAGGGGTGCAGGTGGACGTGCCCGTCGGTGAGAAGCAGCGATGCATCGCCTTCATCCACCGAGGGAGAGTCATCTCTCGTTCCCATGCGCGATTCCTCCGTCATCAGATCAGCTCCTCCTCTCGATACCATTGGGCGGTGCGTCGCAGCCCCTCCTCGAGGTCCACCCGGGGCTCGTACCCCAGGAGCTTCCGGGCCTTCGAGATGTCGAAGGCCCGGTCCTTCGAGAAGAACTCGACCCGGCGAGGATAGAGCGGAGGCGACAGTCCGACGCTGCGGAACACCCGGTCGCAGACCACCGAGGCCAGGTGGACCGGGGCGTAGGGAATGCGGACGCGAGGAGGCGGCACCTCGAGGGCATCTGCGATGAGCCGTGTGAGCTCGTTCAGGGTGGTGTAGCGTGCACCCCCCAGGGTGAACACCTCGCCGGGTGCGGCCGCTTGTTCCCCGGCCAGCAGGATGCCCTCCACCAGATCCTCTACGTAGGTGAGGTGATACAGGACCTCTCCCGAGCCGATCATGACGAAGCGTCGCCGGGAGATGGGCCGGAAGAGCTTGAGGAAGCGTCGGTCGCCGGGTCCGTAGATGCCCACGGGCCGAACAACCGTCACCTCCATGGAGCCGGCGTCCATGGCCTCTCGTGCCAGCATCTCGCCCTCGAGCTTGGTGGTCTGGTAGGGATCCCCGGGCCGGAAGGGATGCTCCTCCGTAGCCGGAGGGTTCTCGATCTCTCCCTGCACCCCAACGGTGGAACAGTGGACGAAGCGGCGGACTCCCTGGTCCCGGGCCGCCTCGAGGAGGTGCCCGGTGGCATCGACGTTCACCCGCCGGAACTCCTTCATGTCGGCGTGCTGGGTCCGGAAGGCGGCGGCGATATGGTAGACCCGGTCAAAGGTCTCCATGTGTCGGGCCACATCGGCCCAGTCCCGGATGTCCACGGTGCGAACCTCCACCCCCAGGTCGGCCAGCTCCTGGGTGTGGGAGCTGGCCCGGGCGAAGGCGGTCACCCGGGCTCCCCGAGCCACCAGCTTCCGGGCCAGGTGCGATCCGGTGAAGCCGGTGGCCCCGGTCACCAGGACCCGTTCATCGTGTTTCTGACTCAAGGGTTCGCCTGGTCGGAGCGTTGGATGAGGACCGCCCAGGGACCGGATCCGGGAGGCGAGAGAGACACCCGCTCTCCGCCCTGGAGTGTGGACCCCGGGCTCCATTCCCCAGACATGATCTCGAGCCAGCGGGGCACCATGGGGCCCGACGCCTCCGACAGATCCAGGGTCACGGATCCGCCGTCCGGAAAGTAGACCGCGTACTCCGACCCCTCGTCGGCCATGGCGTAGGCCTCGTCGGGCTCCCGGTCCGAGAGGAGGTCCAGGCGCGGGACGGCCCTGAACACGTTCATGGAGTCGGTGAACATGCGTGCGCTCCCAAGCTGGCGTTGGGCCAGCGGGTTGAGGCCGATCCCCGAGGGGTTCAGCGGGTTGCTCAGCCGGTGGAACCGGCTGCTGGCCAGTCCCCCGAAGATGTTGCGCCAGAGCTTGCGGGTTCCTTCTTCGGTTCCGCCACCGTGCCGCTCGCCCCCGTAGATCTTGACGCTGTTCGCGGGCCGAGGAGGATCGGCGACGTGCCGGGACAGGGCCCTCTGGGCCAGATCCCAGTGGTCCTGGCCCACCTGGTGGTTGTTCTGCGAGATGTCCACGTAGGAATAGAGCTCGGGGTGGTCGAAGGTGGCCCGATGCATGGGGTCCGAGAGGTCCCACGGGTCCCACATCTCGGTAATTTCCACCCCGGTGTCCCGCTCCCGGGCCCGAGACTGGAGGTGCCGGGCCCAGTGCGCGCTCCACACCGGCGACTCGTTGGTCTCGTTGCTGATCGTGTAGAGGACGTTCGGGTACTCCA
>PWLA01000030.1 GCA_003559555.1 Gemmatimonadota bacterium
ACCGCCTGCACGTGGTGCCTCGCCAGCAGGTGCCCGTCCCAGCGCACGTCGTACGTCTCCTCCAGCGCCCGGGTCAGAAATCGGATCCGGCCGTGGTGGGGGAAGAAGGGCCGGGCGGGGGGCGCAGGAAGCCCGGTCCCCTCCCGGCGCAGCACGGCGATATCGAGCCCCACTTCCAGGCTCACGTGGGTGGCCACGTCAGCCAGGGCGTCCATGCGTCGACCGCGGTCACCGTAGAGCCGCTCGCCCACCGCCCGCCCCACCAGGGGGTGGATTTCCACGTCGGCCAACAGGTGCGAGGCCCACCCCCAGGCGAAGGCCTCCTCCTCGTCCGACCCCGCGGCGGCCAGGAGCGCCCGGGTCAGGTCGCCGGGCCGAAGATAGTGGGCCGCCTCCGAAACGAACCGCCGGTTGCCCGGAACGAACCCCATGTCCGGCGCCAGGGCTCCGTGCAGGAAGGCGTCGCGCACCGCCGGCCGCTCCACCTGGATCGGCGCCCGCCCAGGGGTGGCTTTCCACTGCCGGAGAACCCGGCCGGCCACGGCCATGTGAACGGTAGCGCAGGGCATGGAGGTGCCATGTTGACGTGAGTAAGCGAACGCTGAGGATCGGGGTGCCGCCTTCGGGGTGCCGCCCTTCAAACCCCCGGACGGCGGCGCGGGATCCGCAATCGGCCGGCACGGCCCCTTCGGCCTGTCACGCTCCCTGTCATGCCGCCGGCGATTTTCATACGTTAAGAGGCTGTCCGGCCCTTCGGCCGCCTCCTCCGGTGCGACCCACCGCGGGGAGGCGCCCCGGGGAGCCCACCGACGGCACGGCCTCCAAGCCGTACCCCGCCGGTCCCGGCCGGCGGCTGCTCCACGGCCCGGGCCGACACCGAACCAAACGACGACGAACGACATAATCGACATCCCGCAGGAGGGAAATCAATCGTGGCCCACACCCGCAAAGACCCGTTCGGCGCCCTCACCTCGCTCGACCTCCCTGAGGGCCCCACCTCGCTGTACCGTCTCGGCAAGCTGGAGGAGGAAGGCATCGCCTCCATCGACCGCCTTCCCTTCTCCATCCGGATCCTCCTGGAGAACGTCCTTCGGAATGCAGGGGAAGGATACGTGAGCGAGGACGATGTGCGCACGGTGGCCGGGTGGAGCCCCACCAACGCCGGCGCCAACATTCCCTTCCTCCCCAGCCGGGTGGTGCTCCAGGACTTCACCGGGGTGCCTGCCGTGGTGGACCTGGCGGCCATGCGGGAGGGACTCAACGACATGGGCGGCGACCCCCGGCGGATCAACCCCCGGGTTCCAGCCGACCTGGTCATCGATCACTCGGTGCAGGTGGACTTCTTCGGGACCCAGGAAGCCTACCGCCTGAACGTGGAACGGGAGATGGAGCGGAACCGGGAGCGCTACCAACTCCTGCGGTGGGGTCAGCACGCGTTCGAGGACTTCAGCGTGGTGCCCCCGGGCACCGGGATCGTCCACCAGGTGAACCTGGAGTACCTGGCTTCCGTCATCCATCGCCGCAGTGAGAACGGGCTTGAGCTGGCCTACCCCGACACCCTGGTGGGCACCGACAGTCACACCACCATGATCAACGGGCTCGGGGTGGTGGGCTGGGGCGTGGGCGGTATCGAAGCCGAGGCGGTCCTCCTGGGCCAGCCCTACTACATGCTCATGCCCGAGGTGGTGGGCGTGAAGATCAGCGGCTCCCTCCCCGAGGGCGCCACGGCGACCGACCTGGTGCTCCACGTCACCGAGCTACTCCGGAACTACGGGGTGGTGGGCCGCTTCGTGGAATTCTACGGCCCCGGGCTTCCGACCCTTCCGCTGCCGGACCGGGCCACCATCGCCAACATGTCGCCCGAGTACGGCGCCACCGTGGGCTTCTTCCCCGTGGACACCGAGGCGCTCCGTTACCTGGAGGGCACCGGCCGGGACCCGGAGGTGGTCCAGCGCGTGGAGGCGGTCTCCCGGGAAATGGGACTCTTCCACACTGCCGACTCCCCGGACCCCGACTACACGGTGAAGGTGACGCTGGACCTGGACAGCATCGAGCCCTCGGTGGCCGGCCCCCGGCGCCCGCAGGACCGGATCGCGCTCTCGAGCCTCCGGCCCTCGTTCCACGGAGACCTCCCCGGGCTCCTCCCCCAGGGCTTCAGCCTTCCCGAAGGCACCGACCCGAACAACGAGGAAGGACGAACCAGCGAGTCCTGGGCCGGCGAAGGCGGCGGCTCCTCCAGGGCCACCGCCGACGGGGGCGACACCGCCGAGCCGGCGCTGGCCACCGGAGGCTCGACGCACTCGGCCGTCATGGACACCCCTCGCACCGACGACCCCCGGGTGGCCGCCATCGAGCTGGACGGCGAGTCCATGGCCATCACCGACGGCTCCATCGTCATTGCGGCCATCACCTCGTGCACCAACACCTCCAACCCCTCGGTCATGGTGGGCGCCGGGCTCCTGGCCCGGAACGCCGTAGAAAAGGGGCTCGACGTGAAGCCCTGGGTCAAGACCTCCATGGCCCCGGGCTCCAAGGTGGTCACCGACTACCTGGAGACCTCGGGCGTGCTCCCCTACCTCGAGCAACTCCACTTCGACGTGGTGGGCTACGGGTGCACCACCTGCATCGGCAACTCGGGGCCCCTGCCTGAGCCCATCGCCGAGGCGGTGCAGGAGAAGGGACTGGTGGTCTCGTCCATCCTCTCGGGGAACCGGAACTTCGAGGCCCGCATCCACCCCATGGTGAGGGCCAACTACCTGGCCTCGCCCATGCTCGTGGTGGCCTTCGCCCTGGTGGGCCGGATCGACGTGGATCTCCACAACGATCCCCTGGGCAACGACAACGACGGCAACCCCGTCTATCTGCGAGACATCTGGCCCACGCAGAAGGAGATCCGGGACACCATCCGGGAGTCGCTCAAGCCCGAGATGTACCGGGAGCGCTACGCCGAGGTCTTCGAGGGTGACGACCTCTGGAAGGCCCTTCCCCTCCCCGAGGGCGACGCCGCCCTCTACGACTGGGACGACGAGTCCACCTACGTGCGCAACCCTCCCTTCTTCCAGGACATGGACCTGGAGGTCCCGGAGCCGCAGGACGTGAAAGACGCCCAGGTGCTGGCCCTCCTGGGCGACAGCGTCACCACCGACCACATCTCTCCGGCCGGCGCCATCCCCAAGGACGAGCCGGCAGGCCGCTACCTGCAGGAGCGGGGCATCAAGCCCTGGGAGTTCAACACCTTCGGGGCCCGGCGAGGCAACCACGAGGTCATGATGCGGGGGACCTTCGGGAACGTCCGGATCCGGAACCTCATGCTGGAGGACAAGGAGGGTGGCTACACCCGGCACGTTCCCAGCGGCGAGGTCATGCCCATCTACGACGCCGCCATGAAGTACCAGGAAGCCGGCACTCCGCTGGTGGTGTTGGGCGGCACCGAGTACGGCGCCGGCTCATCCAGGGACTGGGCGGCCAAGGGCACGGCGCTCCTGGGCGTGCGGGCGGTCATCGCTACCTCGTACGAGCGCATCCACCGCTCCAACCTGGTGGGTATGGGTGTGCTCCCCCTCCAGTTCCAGGAAGGCCAGAATGCCGAGGCGCTGGGGCTCGACGGCTCCGAAGTCTTCGACATCACAGGGATCGCCGAGGGCCTCGAGCCCGGCGGTCAGGTCGATGTGACCGCCCGAAAGGCGTCGGGTGAGACGGTGGAGTTCCAGGCTGACGTCCGCCTGGACTCGGACGTGGACCTGGAGTACTACCTGAACGGCGGCATCCTGCACACCGTGCTGCGGAAGATGGGCAAGGGCGAGATGTAGGAGAGGAGCCTCACCCCCGCAGGCGGGTTCCCGGGCACCCCCGGGTTCCACTGCGATCCAGCGTCGGCGGCCATCTCCGGAGTGACTCCGGGGGTGGCCGAAGTCGTTCAGAACCGCCCCACCACACCCAGCCGGAGCGTCCGGGGGGGCACCCGCTCCCAGACGGCACCGAAGACCGCGCTGGGATCCACCACCCCGAACGAGCCGCTCACCACAGTCTGGGGGTGGTTCACCGCCTCGTTGATCCGGGTCACCGTGCCTGAATTCCAGACGTTGAAGAGATCCAGGGTGGCGGACCAGCCCCCGCCCACCACCGGGATCTCCCTCTCCAGGCGAAGGTCCAGGGTGAACCGGTCCGGATAGCGGGCCGAGCCCCGGGGCTGAACCAGGAGCCGCTGGCCCGCCACCGGAGCGGTGAAGTTGGCGTCCAGGGGCGCCCCGTCTTCGGCCTGGTATTGGAAGTGGAGCCGGTTGATCTGGAAATAGGGGGTGAAGCGCTCGCCGCGGGCCGCCTGCAGGAAGCCCCCTCCCCGGAGACCCCAGGGGAGCTCGCCGTGCAGGAGGAGCTTCAGCTCCAGGGGCGAATGCCCCGGCATCCGGCCCTGGAAGTTCACCTGCTCGTTGGG
>PWLA01000136.1 GCA_003559555.1 Gemmatimonadota bacterium
GGGTGGAAGGCGAAGCTCTGGAAGCCCCGCTCGCGCCCCGAGGCCTCGACGCCCACGCCCCACTCGGGATCATTGATGTCCACGTAGAGGACCACCTCGCTGCCGTCGTAGCTCACGCTGTAGATGGGCCCCCACATGTCGTTCACGAAGAGCCGCTGGGTGGCCGGCTCGTCGAACATGACCATCATCCGGGCCACGCCGCGCTCGTGGTCGGGCAGCGACGCGAACTCCACCACGTCCACGACGGCCAGCCCCTCCTCGGTCTCGATGGGGTCGGGGAAGGGATTGTTGGTGGTCTGCTGCGCCTCGGCCCCTTGGGCGCCCAGGGCCACGCCCGCGACGAGGAGGCCCGCGGCCAGGGTTGCGGTCACGGTGGCCGGTGTCGTAGGCCTGGCGCCCGCCTCCGCCGCCGTCGCCCCGAGTCCGCTCGTCCGCGCTTCGCTTCGGTCATCCTGCATGGTGCCGTGCCCCCTGGCCTGAGTGGTTCGTCGTGTCGGTCGCCGGGCCGCGTCCTGCTCTGCGCGTCCCGTCCCTCGCGCTGGTGCTGCGTCTGCGTGCAGTGGTGCTACGTCTCAGCGGGGTGGATAGTTTCCGCGCAGGGGCTGCCCTCGAAGGCCGGAATAGACCAGGACCGTCCCCCAGCCGAGGGCCCCCACCACCGTCAGCGCCAGGAAGGGCGTCGGCCGACCCGGAGACCATCCGGCGAGGGCCTGTGCACCCAGGCCGATGCAGAGGAGGAGCCAGCCGGCTCCGGCCAGATGGATCCACCCCATGGTCGTGGGCCGATCCGTGTCCCCGGCTCCCAGGAAGAGAGCGACCAGGGGCACCGCCTGGAGAGCATGGAAGCCTCCGGCGTGGAGGAGCATGAGGTCTCCGTCCGCGATGGAGCGATCGCCGACCGCGGACATCAGGATCCCCACCCCGAAGGCGAGCATGGCACCACCGGCCGCGTAGCGGAGGGCAAGCCGGAGGGACGGATGATCCGGAATCGCATGCCGGCGGAAGAAGGGGACCATGAGGATGATGAAGAGGACCATGATCCCCAGGGCGGCGAGGAAGAACACACCACCGAGAGCCTGGTCCAGGGGCCCGCCTGCTGCCGTGAAGCGGGGATTCAGGCCTCGCCAGGCCTGGACCGTCTCCATCCCGTAGCTGAAGAGGGTGAGCCCCACCATCCAGGCCACCCACCGCCGCCGACCCCGGGAGGAGAAGGGGGTCAGGGGCAGGATGAGGGCTACGGTGAGGACGTAG
Organism: Gemmatimonadota bacterium; assembly: GCA_003559555.1. Classification (GTDB taxonomy): domain Bacteria; phylum Gemmatimonadota; class Gemmatimonadetes; order Longimicrobiales; family Gaopeijiaceae; genus PWLA01. Next base: position 1,252 of record PWLA01000136.1, read on the forward strand.
ATCCCGACGGCGCCGTCGAACTTTACGGCCTCCAGGAGGCGGCCTTCCGGTTCAATGAACCAACTTCCATGGACGGCCGCCACCACTGCGGTGGCTCCGGCGAGGGCAAAGCCGAGGACTCCGAGGCCCGCCAGCACCCGCTCCTGACGCCAGAGCTTGAGGACCGCCCTGAGGGGAGAGGCGGCGGTGACGACGGAACGGAAGCGGGGTGCGCGCTCGCGGGGGGGAGAGGAAGCGGCCGGAGTCCCGGGGGGAGGCGTCTCCGGAAAGGAACTCGCCTCGCCGGAGGTCGAAACCGGCGTCGCCGATGAGGACATCGTCCCGCCCTGGTCCCACGCCACGCGCGCCGTCCGCGTGCGGGCGACCCGGATGGCCCAGTAGGTGAGGAAGCCCACCGGACCCAGCATGAGGGTGGCGAAGAGGATGAGGGACTGGACCGGCAGGGGCACGAAGCGGTGCCTCATGTTGTCCCGGTATACGAGGACGCCCACCAGGTGATCGAAGGCCAGGATGTGGATCCAGGCCACGAGGGCCACCGGACCCGAGGCCAGGAGTTCCAGCACCCCGTCGGCGGAGCCGAAGTCCGCCAGGATCCCCGGGCCGAGTTCTCCCAGGACGCCCACGATCCCGATGAGGTAGAGGAGGCAGAGAAACAGGGGGAACGCCGCCGTCTCCGCGATCCTGCGGGTGAGGCGCCAGGTGGGGAGGAAGATGAGAAGCGCCCAACCGAGCAGGGCCAGGCCCGCCAAGGAGAAGAGCGCATGGTACATCGAATGCCTCCAGAACCAGAGAACGCAAACGTCCTGAGATGGACGGAAAGCAAGGTAGGACACGGTTTCTGGCCGGGCAAGGAAGTGGAGACTTCCACTGACCGGCTCGGGCTCCGTCGTCAGCGACCTCGTGGCTGTCGGGGGAAGGTGCGGACTCGTGGCTCATCGCCGCCGGATTCCGGCGTGCGACCCATGGGGGCCTCTGTGCCAGGTCGGCGATCTCGTCGGCGATGGGCCCCACCACGTGGCGCCCTCTGCGGCGACCCCGGGCAGTAGGAGTGGATGCAAGCCGTGGTGGGAGAGGAACACTCAACGGATGACGAGCCGGCCCTGGAACTGGAGCAGGTAAGCGGCGCCGAGACGGCTTGCTCGCACGGCTGAGGGGGAATATGGTGCGTGTTCGCCGTTCTCACTTTCCGGACGCGTCTGCGAGGTCTCTTCCCACAACGACAGGTGAATGACCGGGGTCTGGGCAATCTACGATGGAGGAAGCGGAAGATGTTTGCGCCCGAAATACCCCTGACGCTCTACTCGTTCGCCGTTGCCGCAGCTGCGGTCTTCCTGGTCGGAGTGTTGGCCCGATGGGTGTGGAAGACATGGAGCGGAAGGGACGAGATCGAGGAGAAGCGTGGCCGGGTCGACTGACCGGGACCACGCACCGCGTAGGGGCACGGGGGTCGGGGGAGAGCCGAATGAACCGACGTGGGTTTGTGTTGATGTCGACGTTTGTGGCGTTCGGATGCAAGGCGCCCCCTGTGCTCGAGGCCCAGGCGCGGCGGTTGACCCATGCGCAGGAGGGGGAGGCCATGTACGGGACCATCGGAAGGATCATCGCAGTGGAAGGGGCACGCGAGGAGTTGGCGTCCGTGTTGCTGGAGGGCATTCAGGGGATGCCAGGGTGCCTGAGCTACGTGGTGGCACTCGACCCGGAGGACCCGAACGGGCTCTGGATCACCGAGGTCTGGGAGAGCCAGGCAAACCACGAGGCATCGCTTTCGCTGCCTGCCGTGCAGGAGGCCATTCAGAAGGGTCGGCCGCTGATCTCGCGGTTCGGGGAGCAATTCATCACGACGCCGCTGGGGGGAGTGGGGCTCGGGGGGGGGCTGAGCGATCGGCCTGAGACGGAGGGAGAGGGTAGGCGGATGGGCCTCGGCCTGGTGGAAGGCGAGGAAGCCGTTCAAGGACCAAGCGCACCGATGGGAATCACGCCTACCCCATCGGGGCGCTGATTCCCGAAGCCCGTGGCGACGATCACGCCCAGGGCCTCCGGTGGACCCGACCGTCGCGTATCGACTCGGTCCTTGAAGGTGAGCAGGGGCTCGGCGCCGACGGAGGCGCCCATCTTGCAAAGGGAGCCCTTTCGCTGGATGGTTCCGGCCTGCCGGCCCCGGGCGGCCGGATCCATGGTTTCGTGAATCGCTCAACCGAACTGGAGACACGATGGGGTGGCTTGTCTTCCCCTTGGGGGAGAACGAGTCTGTGACGAGGATTTCGGATGGAGGACGTGGTGGTGAAGAAGCCCAAAGAGGCCAAGCTTCCGGGAGTCGAGGATCTTGACCCGCGTGAGACGCAGGAAGTCTTGCGCCGCCTGTGGAACCGAGGGGGCAAGGTTGGAGAGGCCGTCCTCCGGGAGATCGAGCAGTACCTACGTTCGGTTGAGGTGGAGGAGGTAGCCGAGCGGGTGTTCTCGGATCTTGATCTTCTTACGCGAGAGGACCTCTGGGATCGATCCGGCAAGACCTCCCGCGGCTACAACCACCCAGCAGACGTCGCGTGGGAGATGGTGGAGGAAGTCATTCGACCGTACCTCGGGGAGGTTGATCGGTACTGGAGGTCAGGCATGAGAGAGGAGGCCTTTCGGTGCTGCCTGGGACTTCTGATCGGGGTGTATGACTTCCAGATGGAGTCGGACTCGAGCTTCAAGGAATGGGCACAAGATGACCCGCACCAAGCGTTTTGTTGGGTTCGTGACGAGTGGACTCGCAAGGTTCGGGACCAGGGCCTGACGGATCAGTTGGAGAGTCAGCTCTCCGAGAGATGTCCGGAGTGGGCATAAGGGCCACGCGATGCGAAATCACGTGGCGAGCAAGTAGGGTTGAAATGTTTCTGGCGAATTGAGACACACGAGGGACGAAGTTGTGTGCGGTTCCGCTCCGGGCAAGCTGTTTTCCAACAGGCTTGAGCCGAGAGGAGGGGAGCCATGAAGAATCGTCGGAAGTTTACGTCCCGGCAGCGGGTTCAGATCGTTCTGGAGGGCCTACAGACGGACACGTCGGTGGCCGAGGTGTGTCGCCGATACGGGATCAGCACGGGCCTGTACTACCGGTGGCGGGACCAGGTCTATGAGAACGCGGACCGGCTGTTCGAGAAGAAGAGCCAGGGCTCGGAAGCCTTGGGGGAGTTGGAGGCCGA
>PWLA01000180.1 GCA_003559555.1 Gemmatimonadota bacterium
AGCCGGGGGAGTTCACCAAGCTCTTCAAGGCACAGCAGGTTCCCGACGACCCCTCGCCACCAGAGCCGCCGGCCCCACCGCCCAGCGAGCCGTCCCCACCGTCCAGCGAGCCGGCCCCACCGTCCAGCGAGCCGTCCCCACCGTCGGAGCCGTCCGGCGACACCGACGATGAGTCCGATGAGGCCACCCAGCGCTTCCAGGCGGTTCGTCCCGGTGAAGACCAGGAGTCGGACGCCGTGGGCGACGATGAGCCGGGAGAGTTCACCAAACTCTTCAAGGCACAGCAGGTTCCCGACGACCCCTCGCCACCAGAGCCGCCGGCCCCGCCGCCCAGCGAGCCGGCCCCACCGTCCAGCGAGCCGGCCCCACCGTCGGATCCGTCCGGTGACGCCGACAGTGAACCTGGTGAGTTCACCAGGCTCTTCAAAGCCATTCGCCCCGGTCCGGAGGCCCCGGCCAGTCCCGACGCCGCTGGCCCCACGACGCCGCCTCCACCGCCACCGCCACCGACCCCGCCCGCGCCGGACGTGCAGGAGCCGGAAGCGCCGGCTGCCGAGGGGCCACCGCCGTCGCCGCCGGAGCCCGAGTCGCCGGCTGCGGAGAACCCGCCCTCGAGCCCCGGCTCCTTCACCCAGGAGTTCGGACGGGTGGAGCGGCCCGGGGAGGGGGAGTCTGCGCCCCCACGTCCGGCGGAGACCCCGCCGCCGCCACCGTCCTCATCGGGACCCGGGCTCTCCTACACCGACCCGGACCGCGGGTCGGATGGATCGGACAAGAAGAGCGGCCCGGGATCGGCCAGCGACGATTACCTGGATCGCCTGCGGTCGCCGGGAGGTCCCGGTGGGACGTCGGGGAAAGGGGAAACTCCTCCGTCGCCGCCACCACCGCCGGGTTCAGCCGGGGCGACGCCAGGCTCGACGAGCGCGGGTGGCGGGGATGCCCCCCCCCCGCCCCCCCGGTCCGGGCAGGGTGGCAGTGGTGGTCGAGGCTCTGCGGGTCCCAGCGAGTTCACCCGCGTGATCGCGGCTGCGTCGAAGCCCGGCATGCCTTCCGCTCCCCGCAAGCCCTCCGCCCCCCGACCGCCCTCGGTCAGGCCGCCCCCAACGCCGGGCTTTCGTTCGGGTGGGGGCGGAAGAGGGCCATCGACGTTGCTACTGGTGGTGGGGATGGCCGTGATCTTCCTGTTGGCCCTCGGGGTGGTCCTTTTTCTCGCCCTTTCAGATGGTGGAGAGGAGAACGGGGCGGACGAACCCACCGACGAGGCGGGGGCTGAAGAGACGGCCCGGAGCATGCCGGGGTTGCATGAGCATCCCCTCTACAGCTTCAACCCGCCTGCTCCGGGAGGATGACCACGAGCTCCAGCTTCGGGTTCACGAAGTCCGAAGGCACGTGCACCGCCAGATTTCGGGCTCGCCGGACCGCCTCCCACTCCTGGCCTGATCGCTCCAGAGCGAAGTAGTGGTGCCCGGTGCGAACCGGTACGGCTCCCGGTGGGTTGGGCACGTGGCGGAGCTGCATCCCCGAAAGGGCCTGCCGGACGAGCTGGGCCACCCGGTCGCCGGCGCCCACCTTCAGTAGCTGGGGGGCCTTCTCCAGGACCTTGGCCTGGTCACCCTCGGCGCGAAGTGCCAGGAAGAGCTGTGGGGCCTGAACGTACGCCTCCTTCTCCAGGGCGGTGGCGTAGGTGGAGGCTCCGGTGGACTTGAGGGGGAGGGTGACGTGGTTCGCCGGGACCACCGTCTCCAGGAGCTCCCGGAGCTGCTCATCCAGCTGGGAGAAGACGGGACCCAGCTTCAGGTGGTCGTAGGTCGGAAAGTCTCCGGGCGAGATCCGGCTGGAGAAGGTGCAGAGCGCCCCTCCCAGCTCCAGCATGCTCTGGTAGAGAAGAGCTGGATGGCCCCGCCTCACCTCGAACAGGTGTCGAAAGCGGGGGATGGCCGAATTCAGCGTGTAGAGGAGCCAGAAGTTCGCCACGTTGGAGGAGCCGAACTCGGCCAGCCCCCCCGCCCGCTCCCTCCGGCCGGCGGCCAGGGCACTGCTCCGGGCGACCAGGAGCTCCAGGAGCCGACGCGCCACCGAGAGGAGATACTCGCTGGCGGCGATGTTCACCAGGGGTGGGACGAAGCGGGCGTCCATCTCCAGTCCGCCGCCGGTTCCCTGTCGGACCCGGGCCACCGGGAGCACGGCGAACCCCTCCAGGCTCTCTCCCTCGGTCAGGATGCGGACGTTCTTTCGGGCCACCTGGATTGGTTTTTCGACCTGACCGGTGTTCTCGTCCCGGCGAAGCTCCACCTCGGCCAGGAAACGGGCGTCGTCGCGGGTCTTCTGGACACCCACGTTCCGCCCTTCCGATCGACGTTCGGGGACCCCGAGGTAGAGGAGCATGGTTTCCTGGTCCGGCTCCCAGAGATCTTCCAGAGGACGGGGGGCGGGGGTGGGATCACCTCCCGGCATGTCGAAGGGCAGCCCGTCGGGGAAGATGCCCGAGGCGCGGCTGAGGGCCAGCGAGCCCCCCTCCAGCGCCTCCCGGTCGATCTCCAGCTCTCGGAATCCCCAGGGTCGGAAGCTCAGCGAGGAGAACTGAAATTGGAGGAGGTCCTCGAGAAACCGGTCCTGAATCTGGAGATGCTGCGGGGTGAGAAGGGTGCCCTTCGTCCAGAGTACCCCTTGCATCTGTCGCATGGTTGATCCTGCCGGTTGAGATGAAGTCGGGTCGTCGCCGGGAACGGCCTTCTAAGGTTGAGGCCCGTCGCGGCTGCGGCAAGTGCCCGGGGTGCGTCCCGCGGAGCCGTGTCGGAGAGAGGCGAGGCTTCCCGCATCAACCCCGATGGGCAGCCAGAAGCAAGGAACCGGTCGGGGTCTGGCGCAGACGGTCGGGCGCCGGGCCAGCCGTCCGGGCTCCCCTACGAAAGTCCCTCCTGCACGTGGTGGCGGGAGTGTTTGCGAAGGTGTGACTCGCACCGGCTTGACTTTCGACAGGGGGGAGGCGTATGGTGCCCAATTACAGTGGAGGAGACGGATTTTGTCGGCGCAGGGGGTGGATGGGTTCTGCTGCAGTCACATGCGGCTCCGATTCCCCCTCCGGCAACCCTTCTCCGGTTCTTATTCGTTCCAAGTTCTCGCCGGCCGGCCGGCCAGGAGTGATCATGGCAGAGAGTATTCAGAAGCGGCTGGAACGCGTCCGGGCTCCCCGGGTGCAGATCAGCTATGAAGTGGAAACCGGCGGTGCCATCGAGATGAAGGAGCTGCCGTTCGTGATGGGAGTTCTGGCAGATCTCTCGGGCCACCCCCAGGAAGGTCAGCCCCGCCTCAAGGATCGGAAGTTCGTCGAGGTGACACCCGACAACTTCGACGAGGTCCTGCACAGCATGAAGCCCCACCTGGACATCAAGGTGGACAACAAGCTGAGCGATGACGATGACGCCGGCGCCTTCAACGTATCCCTGGACTTCAAGTCGTTGGACGACTTCAATCCGGACAAGGTGGCCGAGCAGGTCGAGCCCATAAAGAAACTGCTGGAGCTCCGTCAGCAGCTTGCCGATCTCCGGGGGAGCCTGCAGGGCAACTAGAAGCTGGACGAGATCCTGCAGGAGACCATCTCCGATGAAGAGGCCCTCAACCGGCTCAAGGGCGAGCTGGAATCGAAGGAGGACGAGTCCGATGGCTGACGCACAGAAGCAGCAGGAAGCCGCTGCGGAGACCACCGAGGAGGTCTCCCTTCTCGATCAGATCGTCGAGTCCGGTCGATTCGGCGAGGAGGAGCGACAGCAGGAGCGGGGCAAGGGATTGGTGAAGCGGTTCGTCGAGGAGGTGCTCGACGGAACCATCCAGGTGTCCCGGGACACCGAGTCCATGCTCAACGCCCGGATCGCCCAGATCGACCAGTTGATCTCCAGGCAGCTCCGGGAAGTGATGCACCACCCGGAGTTTCAGCGTCTGGAAGGGACCTGGCGGGGGCTCAAGTACCTCCTGAATCAGTCCGAGACCAGCACCATGCTCAAGATCAAGGTGCTGAATGCCTCGAAGAAGGAGGTCCTCAAGGATCTGCAGAAGGCGCCCGAGTTCGACCAGAGCGCCCTCTTCAAGAAAGTCTACGAGGAGGAATACGGGGTCTTCGGCGGTGCGCCCTTCGGCGCCCTCCTGGGCGACTACGAATTCGGTCGTTCGGGGCAGGACATCGAGCTCCTGGAGAAGGTGTCCCAGGTCGCCGCCGCCGCCCACGCGCCCTTCATCACGGGCACCTCGCCGGGGATGTACAACCTGGAGAGCTTCACCCAGCTGGATCAGCCCCGGGATCTGGCCAAGATCTTCGACACCACCGAGTACGCCAAGTGGAAGGCCTTCCGGCAGTCCGAGGACGCCCGCTACGTGGCTCTGGCCCTGCCGCGGATGCTCCTTCGGGAGCCCTACGGGCCCGACACGGTGCCCGTCGAGGCCTTCGATTATGACGAGGGTGTGGACGGCTCTGAGCACGACGATTACCTCTGGGGGAATGCGGCGTGGGCGCTGGGCACCCGTATCACCCAGGCCTTCGCCAAGCACGGGTGGTGCGCCACCATCCGCGGTGTGGAGAGCGGGGGGCTGGTGGAAGGCCTTCCGGTCCACAACTTCCGGACCGAGTCCGGTGACCTGGCCATGAAGTGCCCCACCGAAACCCAGATCACCGACCGCCGCGAGAAGGAGCTGGCCGATCTGGGCTTCGTGCCTCTGGTCCACCAGAAGAACACGTCCAACGCTGCCTTCTTCAGCGTCCAGAGCGCACAGAAGCCGAAGGTCTACGACTCGGATGCGGCCACCGCCAACGCTCGGATCTCGGCACAGCTTCCCTACATCTTCGCCGTTTCCCGGTTTGCGCATTACCTGAAGTCGATGATGCGGGACAAGATCGGTGGCTACATGTCTCGCTCCGAGGCTCAGACGTTCCTGAACAACTGGATCGCCAACTACGTGGTGGGCAATGACGACGCCTCCTTCGAGGTAAAGGCGAAGCGCCCCCTGCGGGAGGCGCGGGTCGACGTGGTGGATGTGCCCGGAAAGCCCGGAGCCTATCGGGCGGTGGCCTTCCTCCGTCCCCACTTTCAGTTGGATGAGCTGAATGTGTCGATGCGACTGGTGGCGGATCTGCCGCCTCCGGCCAGCGGATAATCTCCTGCTGTCGGGGTGAGGGGGGTTTTTCCGCTTTACCCCGACAGAGGGCGAGGCCTGAAGCCCCCATCGTTGTTCATCAACCGGTACCACAACCCACAAGGAGACTGACATGGCGTTCGACGCATTTCTCAAGATCGAGGGAGTGGATGGAGAGTCCACCCGGGACGGGTTCGAGGACCAGATCGAGGTCCTCTCGTTCAGCTGGGGCGCCAACAACCCCACCTCCATCGGCGCCGGCGGAGGAGGCGGAGCCGGAAAGGCGAGCCTCAGCAGCTTCAACGTGATGAAGCTGTCCGACAAGGCCAGCCCCGGGCTCTTCCAGGCTTGCTGCAGCGGCAAGCACTTTCCCAAGGCCACGGTGACCCTCCACAAGGCCGGTGGCGACGAGGCGGTGGACTACCTGGTCTACGAGTTCGAGAAGGTTTTCGTGGAGTCGATCCAGTGGAGCGGCAGCTCCGGGGGTGACGACCGGCCCACCGAGAGTCTTTCCCTGGCCTTCGGCAAGGTGGAGATCACCTATACGCCGCAGACCGAGACGGGCGACAAGGGCTCGCCGGTGGTGGCCAGCTGGGATCAGCTCAGGGTCACCCAGTGAGGCTTGATTCGACCACGAACACCGGCGCCGCGCCGGCCCCCCGTTCATGAAGGCCCGTGCCCTCTATGAGCGGGGGGACCTGGACGGAGCGATCCAGGCGCTGACCGAGGCGCTCCGGGACAACCCCGCCGATACGGCCCGGCGCACCTTCCTCTTCGAGCTTCTCTCCTTTGCCGGGCAGTGGGATCGGGCCGAGAAGCAGCTCGACGTGCTGGCCCGGGACGGGGAGAATGTGGAGATGGGTGCCATGGTCTTCCGGAGCGCCCTCCACGCCGAACGGGAGCGGGACGAGATGTTCGCCTCCGGAGCCTACCCCCAGGGCGAGTCGGGGCCATCCCCGGTCTCGGGCACCCTGAACGGGAAGCGTTTCGAGGCGCTGGAGGATGCCGACCCCCGTCTGGGGGCTCGCCTGGAGGTCTACGCCGCGGGTCAGTACACCTGGTTGCCCCTGGAGCACATAAAGACGATTCGGGCAGAGGCACCCAAGCAGCTCCGGGACCTCCTCTGGTTTCCGGCACAGGTGATCCCCGGGCCCCGCTTCAGCGAACTGGAGCTGGGCGAGGTCCTGATCCCTGCCCTCAACCCCGGATCCCACCGACATCCCGACGGAGTCGTCCGTCTGGGTCGCGAGACCCGAGTCGAGGCGCTGGATGGCGGAGAGGAGGCCCTCTACGGTCCCAAGCTCTTCCTGGCGGACGACGATGCCGTGCCCCTGCTGGAGATCCGGGAACTGGAGATCGACCAACCCTCTGACGACGACCCCACTTCCGGGGACTGATCGGTCCAAATGGAAGACATCGACGGATTTCTGGAGCCCATCGAGGGCGAGAACCCCGCAGGTCCGAACCTCCGCTACGAGCCCGTCTACGACGAGATCAAACGGGCTCGGGAGGAGGAGGACGACAACATTCCCCAGGGGGAATGGAAGCGGGAGCTGAAGGTTGCTGATTTCCCCCTGGCCGAAAAGCTGGCCACCGAGGTTCTGACGGAACGATCCAAGGATCTGCAGGTGGCCGCCTGGCTCACCGAGGCCTGGACCCGGGAGAAGGGCTTCCCCGGGCTCGCCTCGGGACTCGAGCTCATGCGTCGTCTCATGGAGGAGTTCTGGGACCACCTGTATCCCGCGATCGATGAAGACGGCGATCTGGAATTCCGGGCCGTTCCGCTGGAGTGGGTGGGTCGCTACCTCCAGGAATCGGTGGAACGGGTCCCCATCACCGAGAGCGGCCTGGGCTATCTGGCGTACCGGGACAGCCGCACCATTCCGTCCGAGGACGAGGCCGAAGGGGATTCCTCCAAGGCCCAGGTCCGCAAGGACGCCATCGCTGCCGACCGGGTCCCCCCCGAACTCTTCCAGGAAGGGGTGGAAGGCTCATCCAAGGCCTTCTACAAGGACGTGGTGGCCCATTTGGAGGAGGCCCAGGAGCAGCTCAGTCAACTGGAGGAATTCTCGGACGAGAAGTTCGGGGACGTCAGCCCCAATCTGATTCCCCTCCGGGAGCTCCTGGCCAAGATCCATCGACTGACCGAGCAGTACCTGTCCCGGAAGCTGGAGCTGGATCCGGATCCGGTTGAGATGGAGACCGGCGTGGATGAGGCGGAAGGCTCTGGAGGAGGCTCGGCGACGGAGAGTGCGGGCGCTTCCACGGGCACCTCCGGGGGCGCCGGCGGGCTCACCGAGATCGCCAGCCCCGCGGACGCCGCTCAAGCCGTGGCACAGGCGGCCCGCTTCCTCCGTCGGGCCAACCCTGCCGATCCAGCCCCCTACCTCATGCTCCGGGGACTCCGCTGGGGTGAGCTTCGAGCCGGCGGCGACGGGATCGATCCCCGGCTGCTCACGGCCCCGCCCACCAGCGTTCGAACCCGGCTCAAGGGGTACACCCTGGATGCAAAGTGGGACGAGCTCCTGGACGCTTGCGAAGAGGTGATGGCCACCTCCCACGGCCGGGGCTGGCTCGATCTGCAACGCTACGCCCTGGAGGCGTGCGATGGGCTCGGCAGCGAGTTCGACATCGTGGCCAGGGCAATCACCGGGGCGCTCAGGACGTTCCTGCAGGATCTGCCCGAGTTGCCCTCGGCGACCCTGATGGATGACAGTCCTACCGCGAACGCAGAGACCCGTAGCTGGCTGGAGGAAAGGATCGGGCTGGGCGACGATGACGATGGGAGCCCTGCACCGGCCCGACCCGCCGCCGATCCGGATCGGGCCCTGGAACGCCAGGTGGCTCGGCTCCGGAAGACGAAGCCGCAGCAGGCCATCCAGCTCCTCATGCGTCAGGCCTCCCAGGAGCAGAGCGCCCGGGCACGCTTCCTCCGCCGCTCGCAGGCTGCCAGCATCATGGTGGATTGCGGCCTGGAGGGAGTGGCCATACCGATCCTCCGGGAGATGGCCCAGCAGATCGAGCGACACAGCCTGGAGGAATGGGAGGAGGGAGAGACGGTGGCCCAGCCGCTGGCCCTTCTCTACCAGTGCATGGAGAAGCTGGACGGGGACGCCGGCGAACGCCAGGAACTCTACCTGAGGATCTGCCGGCTGGATCCCATGCAGGCCATGAACTTCGGTGGAGGATCCGGCGGAAATGGCGACGAGGAGCTCTGAGCCGACGGTCCGGGCTTCGGTCCTGGACCGTCTCATCGACCACGATCCCCGGACGACTCGGGAGCCGGAGCCCACCCGGGCCGAGTCGGTGGCCCGCTACCGGGCGGCGGTACTGCGGGACCTGGAGTGGCTTCTGAACACCCGCCGCACGATCCGGGTGGCCGAGCGCACCCATCCGGAGGTTCGGGCGTCGGTCTACCACTACGGGGTTCCCGACGTCACCTCGCTGAGCGCCGACTCCACCGACTCTCGCCAGTACCTCCTGCGGCAGGTTGACGAAGCCATCCGCCTCTTCGAGCCCCGTCTCACCGATGTGCAGGTGGAGCTGGGGGAGGACGAGGACGGCGCCTCGAAGCGACGGGCCGTCCGACTCCGGATTGAGGCCACCCTCCTCATGGACCCGGACCCCGAGCGCATCGTCTTCGACACGGTCCTGGAGACGTCCAGCGGCGCCTTCTCGGTAAAGGAGTAGGCCGATGCGGGACGAACTCCTGGACTACTACGAGCGGGAACTGGCCTTTCTCCGCCGCTCCGGCGCCGAGTTCGCAAAGGCGTATCCCAAGGTCGCCGGCCGACTGGAGCTGGAGGCCAACAAGTGCGAGGATCCGCACGTGGAGAGGCTCCTGGAGGGATTCGCCCTCCTGGCGGCCCGGATCCACCGACGCCTGGACGACGACCTCCCGGAGATCTCCGAGGCGCTCCTCTCCACCCTCCATCCGCAGTACATCCGACCTCTCCCCTCACGGTCGGTGGTCCAGGTCCACCTGGACCGGTCCCAGAGCCAGCTCAGCGAGGGATTCCAGATTGCCCGAGGAGAAGGGCTCCAGTCCCGCCCCGTGGCCGGGGAGCCCTGCCGGTTCAGGACCTGCTACGACACGGTGGTCTGGCCCCTGGAGGTGCACGAGGCCGGCTGGGCGGGGGCCGGGGGAGGGCTCTCCCCCCGCTCCCGGCAGGCGGTGGGGGCCATTCGCGTGCAGCTCCGCACCTTCACCGGAGGCAGCTTCGCCGATCTGGCCGTGGAGGGCCTCCGGTTCCACCTGAGCGCCGGCCCCGGACTGGCCGGCGCCCTCTACGAGCTCCTGCTGAACCACTGCCTGGAGGTGGTGGTCCGCGATCCCACGCCCGGGACCCGGGTGGAGCCCTTCTCCCTTCCCCCCACCGCCCTTTCGCCGGTAGGCTTCGGACCCGAGGAGACGCTCGTGGGAGCTCCTCGCAGGGCGTTGCTGGCCTATTCCTTCCTGCAGGAATACTTCAGCTTTCCCGAGAAATTCCACTTCGTGGACCTGGAGGGGCTGGAGAGTCTGGGCGAACGGGGATTCACGGACCGGGTGGAGTTTCTCTTCCAGCTCCGGAACTTCGAGCGAAGCGACTGGCGGAGCCGTCTGGAGGAAGGACTTTCGGCCGAGACCTTCCGCCTGGGCTGCACCCCGGTGGTGAACCTCTTCGATCGGACCTCCGAGCCCATCCTGCTGAACCAGCGACGGACCGAGTATCCGGTGGTTCCGGATCTGCGGCGCCGGGAGTCCATCTTCACCCACGCGGTGAATCAGGTCCGGCTGGTGAGTCCCGAGCTCCCTGAGCCGGAGATCATCGATTCCTTCTACACGCCCGTCCGCCGCCGCGGGGGTCTACCCATCTTCTGGAGAACGCGACGGCAGCCGCTGAACTGGAAGGGGGCGGGAGGCGACCGGGTCGAGATCTCCTTCGTGGACGCTTCGAACCGGATCGTACACCCGGACCAGGATGTGGCCACGCTCCGGCTGACGTGCCACAACGGGGATCTTCCATCGCGGCTTCCCTTCGGCTTGGAGGAAGGGGACTTTCAGCTCCAGGAAGGGGGGCCGGTGGAGCGGATCGTCGCGCTGGTGAAGCCCACCACCGCGGTGCACCCGGCGTTGGGCAAGTCCCGGATCTGGCGCCTGGTCTCGCAGCTCTCCCTGAACTACGGGGCGTTGGTCGAGGGGGGAGCCGTCTCCCTCCGTCAGCTCCTGGACCTGCAGAATCTTTCGGATTCCGCTGCCGGCGAACGGCAGATCCACGGCGTTCGCGAACTGGAAAGCGAACCGGTCCACGCCCGGGTGCGGACGGAGCACGGCATCTCCTTCGCCCGGGGCCACCGGGTGGACATCGTCTTCGACGAGGAGGAGTTCGCCGGCGGAAGCGTCTACCTGATGGCCAGCGTGCTGGAGCGGTTCTTCGGGCTCTACACCTCGATGAACAGCTTCACCACCCTCCGGGCTCGGAGCCTCCAGCGGAAGGACCCCATCAGGGAGTGGCCCCCCCGGGCCGGATGGAAGGCGCTGGTATGAGTACGCCCACGGAAGGCCAGGGTCGGTCGGTGCGCCTTCGGCGGGTGGAGAAGGCCATGCAGGAGGAGTCGGCGGGTTTCGGGCTCTTCCAGGCCCTCCGGCTGCTGGAGCAGATCCAGGAGGATGGCCAGCCGGTGGGCGGATTCGGGGATCCGTCCGACGAGGCCGTGCGCATCTCCCACAACCCGGCCCTGGGCTTTCCCGCCCGTGAGATCGAGGAGATGTCCTTCGAGGAGGAGGGCCCGCATCGACTCACCTCCAACATCCTGGGGCTCGTGGGGGCCATGGGGGTCATGCCCCACCCGTATTCCATCATGGTGCTGGAGCGGCAGCGGGACCGGGATCGCACGGCCCGGGATTTCCTGGACATCTTCCACCACCGGATCCTCTCGCTCTTCTATTCGGCGTGGCGGAAGGGTCGTCCGGAGCTGGCGCTGGAACGGGGCGAGGAGGACGAGCACCTTCACCACCTCCTGGATCTTGTGGGGGTGGGCCATGAACCGGACGAAGCCCTCCCCGGGGTGTCCCGGGAGACCCTGGGGTGGTATGCAGGGCTTCTCGCTCCCCCCACCCGGAGCGCCCCGGCCCTCGAGCAACTCCTGACCGACCGGTTCGACACCCAGGTCAAGGTGGAGCCGTTCGTGGGGGGCTGGCTCGCCCTCCGGGAGGCCGATCTGTGCCGGTTGGGCGAGGAAGACGAGGCCGACACCCTGGGGACCGGGGCGGTGGTGGGCGACGAGGTCTGGGATCCCCATGCAAAGATTCGGATCCGGATGGGCCCGCTGACCCGCGATGCCTATGACCGGCTCCTCCCCGGCCAGGACGACCACGAGATCCTTCGCCGGCTGGTGCGCTTTTTCTCCCGGGACCAGTTCGAGGTGGAGCTGCAGCTGGTCCTGGCCCGGGAGCACGTGCCAGGAACGGTGCTGGGTGGCGACGGGGACCAGCCCACCCCCCTGGGGTGGGGGACCTGGATCCGGTCCCGCCCCCGTGACCACGATGCCGACGAGACCATTCTGAACCTCTGATCGCTACTAGACTCACCTCTGAATTTCAGGAGACAATGCCATGCGCGTCGACCTTCGCTCCCTCATCGGGAAGCTCAACCAGGAGACCCGCAACGCGGTGGAGGCGGCGGCCGGCGTCTGCCTCTCCCGGACCCACTACAACGTGGAGCTGGAGCACTTCCTCCTGAAGCTCCTGGACCAGACCGATTCGGACCTGGCGGCCATCCTCCGGCACTACGAGGTAAACCGGTCGCGGTTCTCCCAGGAGCTGACCGAGTCGCTGGATCGTCTCAAGACGGGCAACGCCCGAACCCCGGCCCTGAGCCCCCAACTGGTGGAGGCCCTCACCCGGGCCTGGACCCTGGGCTCGGTGGACTTCGGAGGCCAGAGGGTCCGCAGCGGCTTCGTGGTCCTGGTCATCCTCCTGGATGACGACCTCCGGCGCGTGATCCGCGACGTGAGTCGTGAGCTGGAGAAGATCGACCCCGAAGACCTCCGGAAGAATTTCGACTCCATCGTGGGGGGATCGGTGGAGGAGCGGAGCGTCGGGATGGCGGCGCCCTCCGCCGGGGCTCCGGGGGCCGGACCCGATGGGAAGAAGGGAAAGAAGGGCAAGACGCCCCACCTGGACCAGTATACCGTGGACATGACCCAGCGGGCCCGGGACGGGGAGCTGGACCCGGTCCTGGGTCGGGACTGGGAGGTCCGACAGGTGGTGGACATCCTGACCCGCCGCCGGCAGAACAACCCCATCCTGGTAGGTGAGGCTGGGGTGGGGAAGACCGCGGTGGTAGAGGGCTTCGCCATGCGGATCGCCGACGGCGACGTTCCCCCTCCCCTGCAGAACGTGTCGCTCCACTCGCTGGATCTGGCGCTCCTGCAGGCCGGCGCCGGGGTCAAGGGCGAGTTCGAGAACCGGCTCAAGGGACTCATCGAGGAGGTGAAGTCGTCGCCTGCTCCCATCATCCTGTTCATCGACGAGGCCCACACCATGATCGGGGCCGGCGGACAGGCGGGGCAGGGCGACGCCGCCAACCTCCTGAAGCCGGCGCTGGCCCGGGGTGAGCTCCGCACGGTGGCGGCCACCACCTGGTCCGAGTACAAGAAGTACTTCGAGAAGGACGCGGCGCTGGCCCGTCGCTTTCAGCTCATCAAGGTGGAGGAGCCGGAAGAGGATCTGTGCATGGTCATGATGCGGGGGATCGTGCCCTCGCTGGAGGGCCACCACGGTGTCCGGATCATGGACGACGGGGCCCACGCCGCCGTCCAGCTCTCCCACCGCTACATTCCCGACCGGCAGCTCCCGGACAAGGCGGTGAGCGTGCTCGATACGGCGTGCGCACGCCTCTCCCTGGGCCAGAACGCCACCCCCGCCTCGGTGGAGGACGCCCGGCGGCGGCTGGACGACCTGGAGGTCCAGGCCCGGATCCTGAACCGTGAGGCGGTAACGGGAATCGATCACTCCGATCGCCTCGCCGACATCGAAGAAGAGACCCAGATGGTCCGCAACCGCCTCCAGTCGCTGGAGGGGCGGTGGGACCAGGAGATGGATCTGGTGAGTCGGATCCGGACGGTCAGGGAGCGCCTCGAAAGCACGACGCCGGGCGGTGCCGACCTGCCGGGCTCGGACCGGAAGGCAAAGGGAGCCGCTGCCGAGGGTGCCGGCGGCAACGGTGCCGGCGGCCCGGCGGACGCGGCGGCCGAGGACGAGACGGGGGACAACCCCGGGCATGGGGACGCCGAGGGCGCCACCGCCACCAAGGACGCCGAGGAAGAGAGCTTCGGAGGCGGAACGTCGGCGTCCGCCACGGCCGCCGCAGAGGACGAGGCCCTGGCCGCCTTCCGTGCCGAGCTCGCCGACAAGGACGACGACGAGCTCCGCACCGTGCTGGCCGAGCTCAACGGGGAGCTGGATGAGCTCCAGGGCGAGGATCCCCTGGTGCCGGTGAGCGTCGACGCCGAGCTGGTGGGCCAGGTCATCTCGGGGTGGACGGGGGTGCCGGTGGGCAAGATGCTCCGGGACGACATCGAGGCGGCGCTCCAGCTGGAGCGGACGCTGGGCAAGCGGGTGGTGGGCCAGGACCATGCCCTGGAGGCCATCAGCCACCGGATCCGGACCTCCAAGGCCGGCATCGAGGATCCGGAGAAGCCGGTGGGCGTCTTCCTGCTGGTGGGGCCGTCGGGAGTCGGAAAGACCGAGACCGCGCTGGCCCTCTCCGACCTTCTCTACGGGGGTGAGCACAACCTCATCACCATCAACATGTCGGAGTTCCAGGAGGCCCACACCGTCTCCACGCTGAAGGGGTCGCCCCCGGGATACGTGGGCTACGGCGAAGGCGGTGTCCTCACCGAGGCCGTCCGGCGCCGGCCCTACTCGGTGGTGCTCCTTGACGAGATCGAGAAGGCCCACCCCGACGTGATGGAGCTCTTCTTCCAGGTCTTCGACAAGGGCCGGATGGAGGACGGCGAGGGGCGGGAGATCGACTTCAAGAACACCACCATCATCCTCACCACCAACGCCGGCACCGACACCATCATGAAGCTCACGGCGGATCCGGAGACCATGCCCACGCCCCAGGGGCTGGCCAAGGCGCTGAAGCCGGAGCTGGACGAGACCTTCAAGCCCGCCTTTCTGGGTCGGACGGTGATCATCCCCTTCTACCCCATCCGGGACGAAGCACTGGAGACCATCATCCACCTCAAGCTGGGCAAGGTGCAGCGGCGGCTCTACGAGGCCCACGGGGTCGAGCTGGAGGTGGCGGATCCGGTGGTGGACGCCATCGCCGACCGGTGCACCGAGGTGGAGAGCGGCGCCCGGAACATCGACAACATCCTGACGAACACCCTGCTGCCGGACATTTCCCGGCTCCTGCTCCAGTCCATGGCCGAGGAGGCCACGCCTGCGCGGGTGCACGTGGCGCTGGACGACGACGGGGACTTCGCCTACGAGGCCGGGTGAGGCGGGCGGCCTCCGGGGGTCGGCCTCAGGCGTCCGAGAACCGTTGGCAGAACTGCTGGAGCATCTGGACGGACTTGGTGGTGAGCTGAACGCTGATCCGCTCCGCGCCGTCCGTTCCCTGGAGCTGGAGTGTGAGGAAGACCACCGGGGCGTTCAGGTTGACGGCCCGGTCGCTGGCCGAGACGGTGTCGACGCGCCAGTCCAGGTCCACCAGGACCTTCCCGTGGTCGGCCAGCGACTGCAGGAGAAGCTCTTCCCGCACGCGCTTCTTGAGGGGAGCGTAGCGGGTGGCCAGGAGCCGCAACGCTCCACTCTCTTCGGGAGAAAGGGCATGGAGGTCTTCGACGAAGCGGTCCGGTTCCAGGTCCAGCGCTGCGGACCGCTGGAGCAGGAACTGGCAGGTCTGGAGGGCCATGAGGGCCTGCTCCCGCTGGATCCCGTGGTCCTCGTGAAAGCGGTTGACCGCGGTGGCGAGCGCCGACTCGTCGGGCTGCACCACGCTGCTGGTGAGGAGCTCGAAGAAGGCCTGCTGGCTGCTGGTGGGGAAGGCCGAGAGCTGCTTCCAGCCCTGCACCACGCCCTCCGGGGCCGGCCGGCCCTGGCAGCAGTTCAGAGCCGGCGGCTTTCCGTCGCTGTCGGATCCCACCGCAGATGCCGAGACCTGATTCGACTCCGTCATCTATCTCCTCCCCGTTCGGTTGAATGCAAGACCCCCGCTCGCTACATGGTCGTGAATCTACCACCAGCCTGCAACCGGATGAGGCCCGCCCGGCCCTTGCGGATCCGTTTGACTCCCAGAGGGGAAGGTTGTCCCTTCGGTGGGTCGTGAGCATTCATCCATCCCCGTAACGGCCCCGGCCATGCGCATCCACACCGAGCTCCCTCTGACCGTCGCCCCGGTGGTGGGGCGCATTCCCTTCCCCGGCCACTCCGTCACCGTGGTGGTGAAGGGGCTGTTCCGGTTGGAGGCCGGCCGGCTGCAGGAGCTCCTCGACGACGACGAGCTGGCCTTCCCCACCGGCGACATTCCCCGGTTCGAGGACGAGGACGAACATTCTGAGATCCGCTACGCCAGCGACTTCGCTTTCTACAAGCCCCGGGCCGACCTCATGCTGGTGGGGCGCTGTCATCCCCCCGGGGGCAGGGCGGTTCCCTCGTGCCGGATCACCTTCCAGGTAGGCCAGGTGGGCCGCAGCCTGCAGGTGTACGGAGATCGCTGGTGGGCCGCCAGCGGAGCAGGTTCGGAGATGACCGACCCGGTGCCCTTCAGCGAGATGGAGCTTTCGTGGGAACGGGCCTACGGCGGCCCCGAATGTGCCGACAACCCGGTGGGGAGGGGCAACCGGGCCATCACCCTCGAAGACGGCCGGGCCGCCTGGCCTCTGCCCAACATCGAGTACCCGGAACGGCGCATCGCTTCTCCCTCGGATCGCCCCGCTCCGGCCGGTTTCGGGCCCATTCCCCAGGGGTGGGAGCCCCGCAGCTCCATGGTGGGCAGCTACGGAGACGAGTGGCTCCGGACCCGCTGGCCCTGGTTTCCCGAGGACCTGGATTGGGGTTTCTTCAACGCGGCGCCTTCCGTTCTCCAGGCCGACGGCTTCCTGCACGGCGACGAGGAGATCTACCTGGAGAACCTGCATCCGGAGGAGCCCGAGTTCCGGACCCGGCTGCCGGGTCTGCGGGTCCGCTGCTTCCTCCACAGGCTTCCTTCCGACGTGCCGTCCCCACCCCCCACCGAAAAGGGGCGGGCGGCATGGTCTCCCCCGCCCCGGGGACAGATGGAGTTCGAGGAGG
>PWLA01000097.1 GCA_003559555.1 Gemmatimonadota bacterium
GCCGCCGGCCGGGGGTTCACCCTCCAGGGCCGGAGCTTCGGGCCGGGAACGATCCACGTCCGGGCAGCCGCACTCACTGCCGAGCAGGAGGCCGACCTGGCCCAACTGGCTTCCACGCACGGCGCCGAGGTGGTGCCGGTCCAGGACGCCTTCGTGGACGACGGGATGTCGCTGGGGAGCAACCAGATGCGGGCGTTGCCCGGCGGGCGAGTCCTCCTTGTCTGGGACGCCCCCGCCTCGACCCTCTCGGCCGGCTGGGCTCGCTGGGTCCTGGAACGACGCTACGGGAAGGGTGTGACCGCGGTGCGTGCCTCCTCGCTGGGGCGAGCCGATCTCTCCCGCTTCTCGGTGGTGGTCCTGCCCAGTGGGAATTACGCCAGTGCCATCTCGGGGGGAACCCTCCAGCGGTTGCAGCAGTGGATCCGGGACGGCGGGACCCTCATCACCATGGGCGAGTCCACCCGCTGGGCCACCCGCGACGAGGTGGGCCTCCTCTCGAGCCAGGCTGAGCTTCGGGCCGGATCCGACCGACCGGCTCCGGCCCGGGCCCCCGACCCCGAGCGTCAGCCCATTGATCTGCTGGAGGCGATCGTGCCGCAGCAGGAGAACCCCGAGCCCATCTCGGGCGCGATCCTCCGGACCGTGCTGGACACCACCCACGTCCTGACCGCCGGGGCCGGGGAGGAGATGGGCGTGATGGTGTCCAGCTCGCGGATCTTCACTCCCCTCACGCTGGCCGAGGGAACGAACGTGGCCGTCTACGCTCCCCTGGACCGTCTGGTCATGAGCGGGATCGTCTGGGAGGACGCCCGCCCTCAGGTGGCCTCCAAGGCCTTCCTCATGCACCAGTCCATGGGCCGGGGCAGAGTGGTGGCCTTTGCCGAGGACCCCAACTTCAGGGGCTACGCCGAGGGCACCCAGCAGCTCTTCATGAACGCAGTCCTCCTGGCCCCGGCCTTCTGACGGCCGGAAAGAAGCCCTTCTCCCCGGACGGACCGCCGGAGCCGGTGCCGGAATCCACCTTCCTGCTTGCCCGTCCGGGTGCTCCGGTATTCTCTTGAATCACCCTGCAGTTTGCGAGCCGTACCGTGGAGGCACGGGAAGACGCCCGGCCTCCCTTCACCATGCGAGGATCCCATGCGCTCCACCCGCTTTCGCTTCCTGACCCTCCCGCTCCTGGTAATAGCGTTCTTCGTCGCCGCCGGGGGAGAGGTCACGGCACAGGACCAGGCCCCCTCCCACGCCCTGGACCTGGAGATGTTCTGGGACCTCCAGACCGTGGGCAGCCCCCAGATCTCTCCCGACGGAAGTCAGGTCATCTACAGCCGGGGATGGATCGACCAGAAGAACGACCGCCGGCGTTCTGAAATGTGGATCATGAATGCCGACGGAACCCGCAAGCGGGTCCTGACCGAAGGCTCGTCTCCGATCTGGTCGCCGGACGGAACCCGGATCGCGTTCCTCCGGGAGGGAGAGCCGGACGGCAACCAGATCTGGATCCGCTGGATGGACGAGGAAGGCTCCGAGAGTCAGGTGACACGTCTCGATCGCTCACCCTCCAGCATCCAGTGGTCCCCCGACGGCGAGCACCTGGCCTTCAACAAGTCCGTGGCCGATCCGACGACCGGCTGGGACATCCCGATGCCCTCCCGGCCCCAGGGGGCCGAGTGGACTCCGGGACCGAAGATCGTTGAGCGAGCCGTCTACCGCCGTGACCGGCAGGGCTATGTGGACGACACGTACACCCACATCTTCGTCGTCTCCGCCGAAGGCGGCGCGGTCCGCCAGCTCACGGACGGAGACTGGAATCACTCCTCTCCGGAGTGGGGCGCAGACGGGCAGGAAATCTTCTTCAGCGGGTTGCGGGAGGAGGATGCCGAGCGCCAGTGGCGACACTCGGAGATCTACTCCGTCAACGTGGCCTCGAGGGAAATTCGCCAGCTCACCGACCGGCACGGCCCGGACTCCGGACCCGTCCCCTCGCCCGACGGTCGCCACATTGCCTACCTGGGGGACGACTGGCACGACGACACGTACCGCAACCGCAAGATCCACCTGATGGCACCCGACGGCTCGAACCCCCGGATCATCTCCGGGGACTTCGATCGTTCCATGGGAAGCCTCACCTGGGCGCCGGACGGGAGCGGGCTCTACTTCACCGCGAACTCCGAGGGCCACCGGAACCTCTACTTCGCCTCCGTCGACGGTGGGGTTCGCCAGGTCACCGAGGGAATCCACCAGGTCAACCTGTCGTCCATGAGCGATGGGGGGATGCTGGCCACCACCATCACCTCCTTCCACGAGCCCGGGGACATCCACCTCATCGATCCCAGTCGTCCCGATCAGTTCGAGCGGCTCACCCAAGTCAACTCGGACCTGCTGCGGGATGTCCGCCTGGGTGAGGTGGAGGAGATCTGGTACACCTCCGTCGACGACCTGGACATTCAGGGCTGGATCATCACGCCCCCGGACTTCGACCCGGCCAACCAGTACCCGATGATGCTCGTGATCCACGGCGGCCCGCACGCCATGTACGGTGTGGGCTTCAACTTCGGTTGGCAGGAGCATGCGGCCAACGGGTACGTGATCCTCTACACCAACCCCCGGGGGAGCAGCGGGTACGGCAGCGCCTTCGCCAACGAGATCAACAACGCCTACCCGAGCCAGGACTACGACGACCTGGTGATCGGTGTGGATTCCCTGGTGGCCCGGGGATACGTTGACGAGGATCGGATGTACGTGTACGGCTGCTCGGGCGGCGGGGTGCTGACCGCCTGGGTGGTGGGCCATACGGATCGCTTCGCGGCCGCGTCCTCGAACTGTCCGGTAATCAACTGGATCTCCTTTGTGGGGACGACCGACGGGATCGGGTGGTACCGGAACTTCGAGCACTTCCCCTGGGACGACCCCACGGAGCACCTGGAGCGCTCGCCCCTCATGTACGTGGGCAACGTGACGACACCCACCATGCTCATGACCGGAGAGAACGACCTCCGCACCCCCATGGCGCAGACCGAGGAGTACTACCAGGCGCTGAAGGTCCTGGGCATTCCCACCGCCATGCTGCGCTTCCAGAACGAGTGGCACGGAACGAGCTCGAACCCCACCAACTTCATTCGGACTCAGCTCTACCTCAGGAGTTGGTTCGAGCGTTGGGGCGGCCCCCCCGGCCCGATCACGGACGCCAGCGACCGGAACTGAGCCGCAGGTGGTTTGCGTTGGCACAGCGACCCGCCAGGCGTCGGATCCGGCGCCTGGCGGTCGGATCCGGTGCCTGGCGGTCGGATCAGGCTCCTGGCGGAAGACGCCTGCTAACGGGCTTGGGGCGGGATCCGGAAGACCAGGTTGTCACCGCGGTTCACGGTGATGGGGCTGGAGATGAAGCCACCACCCGCCAGAAAATCCACCTCCACGCGGAAGTCTCGGGTTCGCCAGTCCAGGGTGAAGGTTTCCGTCTGGTTGCCCCCCACGGTCCCCATCCGGCGGCGTTCGCCGTCCCAGTGGGCAAAGAGGCGGGCCGAGTTGTAGTTCCGGTTCTCGACCTGGAGGGTGAAGGTGTCGCTGTTCGCCCCACCCACGCCCCAGACCTCGTCCCGCTCACCCAACGGGAGGCAGGCTGAGGTCGCCAGCGCCAGCGCGGCCAGAACCAGTACCCCGAGAAGGGTACGGAAGGCGACTGGGGAGCGGTGAAGGTCGCATCCCGGGGAGCGGGAGTACTTCATGGTGGTGGTGTCCTCTCAGTTCCACACTGATCAAAGAAGTTTCTACCGCACGACCGGCTCCGTGGTTCCCCCGGTCGAGGAGGGCGACGAGCCTCCCTCCGCCCCTGGGCATTCCATCGTTCCAGGCAGATCACGCCGCGGCCTGCGGCGACGCCGGACCTTCAGCGGCCAGCGGGGAACCTCCACGTGCAACTCTGGAGTTGGGAGGATGGAGAAGGCCGCCCCGAGGGCATCCGCTTCGCCGATACCGTAACCACCTCTCGGGAGGTGGCCGTCGGCGCTTGATTTCATGATACTGTTCCTGCAAACTTCAAGGTATCCTCCTCACCCCGACCCGGAGACAGCCATGCGCCTCCCCCTTCCCAAGCTTGTCGCATGCCTGCTTGTTGCGGCCTTCCTTCCGGCCTGTGCCACGTCGGGGGAGTCGAGTTCCGGCGGTGCAGCCAACGTGATCACCTATGAGGACATCCAGGAGATCTCGGTGACCACGGCCCACGACGTCGTCGATCGACTGCAGCCCAGGTGGCTCCGATCCCGGGGCCGGACTTCCCTGGAGGACCCCACGGGCGGCATGCCCGTCGTCTACCTGGGCAGCAGCCGGTTCGGCGGCGTGGACAGCCTGCACGAGATCTCGAGTACCGACATCGAGGAGATCCGCTACTTCAGCGCGAGCCAGGC
>PWLA01000114.1 GCA_003559555.1 Gemmatimonadota bacterium
ACACAGCAGTGTTTTACATTACATGAGCTAAAGTGATATCGAGGGTGGCGTGGAGACGACTCGACTCACAGAACCTCCACGTCGAGGGACATTTCTTCTCCTTCGGGCCGGTTCCGGCTCCTCGCGGGCCGGTCACCGCCTTTCGTCGGGAGCCAGGGAGGAAACCGATCGGGCGAGCGGTCAGCGCTGGTCCCAGCGGGGCATGGGGATGCGGGGGGCTGCGGTCGCCAGCTCCTCCGGCCAGACCACGGCCTTCTCCCCATCCTGCCACTGGACGAACACGCCCTGGTTGGCGACCTGGTATCCCCGTTCATCGACGGCGTAGTCGCCGAAGACGGTGGTGGTCTCCATCTCCAGGAGCTGGCTGCGAAGTGCGTCGGAGTCCAGGGTGCCTGCCCGCTCCGCCGCCTCCACGAAGAGCTGGCAGCTCCCGTAGGCTCCGGCCGCGTGGAAGCTGGGTTCCTGCCCGAAGGCCTCCCGGTAGGACTCCACGAACTGGTCGATCCCCGGGTTCGGCAGGCTGGGCTCCCAGGCCGAGAGCCCGAAGACGTACTCGGCCAGCTCACCCAACTCCTCCTGGAACTCGCTCACCGCGCCGGAGGTCCCGAACATCTGGGGATTCACGTCCTGAGCCTCCATCTGGCGGGTCACGGTCTGGAAGTCGTCCAGGGCGGATGCCGCCATGGCCAGGACCTCCACCCCGGCATCGTCCACCTCCTGGAGGATGTGGCTGAAATCTTCGGTGCCGCTGGCGTAGGTGGCCTGGAACGCCACCTCCATGCCCCGCTCCTCGGCCAATGCCGCGGCGCCCTCCGCGGCCGCCAGGGGAAAGAGCTGGTCCTCGCTGATGACGGCCACCGTCCCGTATCCGTGCTCGGCTCCCATCTCGATGAGGCCGGCCAGGAAGAGCTCGGCCGGGGGGAGCACCATGAAGAGGTACTCCCGTCCCTGCTCCCAGATGGAGGTGGTGGCGGCCAGGGGCGAGACGTGCACCATTCGGTGCCGTTCAGTCACCGGCGCCACCGCCTCGGTCAGAGTGCTTCCGTAGGGTCCCATGACACCGTCCACCTGTTCCTCTTCGATGAGCTGCTCGTAGAGGGCAATGGCGGTATCGGTCTCGGACTGATCATCGTGGATCACGAACTCGATGTCGCGTCCCAGCAGGCCGCCTTCTGCATTGGTGTGGTCCTGGCAGAGGAGGTAGCCGTTCCGCGCCGGGATGCCCTGGGTGGAGTAGGCTCCAGTCTGGGACATGGTGGCGCCGATCCGGATCGGGGGCTCCTCATCTGCAAGTTCGCACCCGAGGGCGGCCAGGACGAGGAGGACGAGGGTGGGGAGGGCGCGGTGGATCTTCATGGATGTTCCTTGGTTCAGGGGGCTGTTGAAGGTGTACAGGGACCGCCGATAACGGGTCTCCTGGTCCCGGCTGGAAGGCTGTTGACGAACGGGAGTGACCACCGTCGGGAGCGCCAGGGAGCCAGCGGGCACCCGCCAGAGGCGGGTCGTGCGGCATGCCGCAGGCACAGCGGGCGAGCGACGCCAAGCGTGCCAACGTGCGAGGCGGCTCCCTGCCGCCCCAACCGAGCGGCTGATGTCGTGGCCCAGCAACGCGCTCAGGGCGCTTCCCCCGCGAGACCCCGTCTGGGTGGCTACTCCCGTTCTTCAACAGCCTTCTGCTCATCCCGGGGTCGAAGCCCCGGGCTTTCCGCCCTGATCTGCAATGGGGCGATCCCCTGGGCTGGCGTCAAGGTTCCAGGATCGTCACTCCCACCGGGGCGAACGACGCCATGGCCGCCAGCGCCGGCCCCGCCTCGGCCAGCGGGCGATGGGCACCGATGAGTCGCCGCAGGGGGAGGTTCCGGCTCCGGATGAACTCGAAAAGAGAACTGTAGCGCCAGGCCTGCATTCCGTGGCTTCCCATCACGGTGAGCTCCTGGCGAATCACTTCGTGCATGGGGGCCGGGGGCAGGGCGTCATCGGCCAGGAGAAGTCCCAGCTGGAGGTGCCGGCCCCTTGGTCGGAGTGAGCGGATGCCCTGCTGGAAGGTCTTGCGGCTTCCCAGGGCGTCGACGGCCACATGGACTCCACCCCCGGCGAGCTCCCGCACTGCCTCCACCGGGTCCGCCGCCTGGGCGTTGACCGTCTCGTGGCCACCCAGCTCCCGGGCCAGGTCCAGCTTCTCGTCATGGATGTCCACCGCCACCACCCGGGCCCCCGAGGCGGCGGCGATCATGACGGCTGCCAGCCCCACGCCGCCGCAACCGTACACGGCCACCGTCTCGCCCGGGACCACCTCGGCCTGGTCCACCAGACCCCGGAAGGCCGTGACGAAGCGGCAGCCGAGGCTTGCAGCCACGTCGAAATCCAGGCCGGCAGGGAGCGGGACCAGGTTCACGTCTGCCCAGGGCACCATCACGTATTCGGCGAAGCTCCCCCAGCCATCGAAGCCGGGCTGGTACTCCTGCTGGCAGAGATTCTGGAGTCCCGTCCGACAGGTGCTGCACGCACCACATCCGCAGCAGAAGGGCGCCGTCACCCGTTCGCCTCCCTGGAATCCGGTCACCTCCGGCCCCACCGCCCGGACCACGCCGGCGAACTCGTGTCCGGGTACGTGGGGAAAGTCCACCGTGGGGTCATGCCCCACCCAGGCGTGCCAGTCGCTCCGGCAGACCCCCGTGGCACGGACCTGGACCACGGCTCCGTGGGGAGGGACCTGGGGATCGGGCACATCCCTCATGACGGGTGTGCCCCTGGGTTCAGATACGAGGACGGCCTTCATGGCGTGCCGGGGGTTGGGGACGGGGTGGGTCGTGTCTGGGGAACCCTACGGGGTCGAGGCGAGTTGGGGCAAATGAAACCGACTCTGCCCGAGACCACCCCAGATTCCCCGGTCCAGGTTGGCCCCATGAAAAAACCCTTCGAAGAGCTGGTGGCCGCCGAGCTCGACACGCTCTACGCCGGGGCACTCTATCTGGAGGCTGGAGACAGGAGGGCGGCGGGAGATCTCCTGGTCCAGACCGTGCTCGGGGCCGGCGAGCTCTACGCCGAAGGAGATCCTCGCAACCTGCAGGACTGGTTCGACGAGCGGCTGGTTCGCACGTTCCTGGGGCTCTCGTGGTGGAACTCCGCCCCGTCTGGGGACCCAGAAACCGGCAGGGAAGTCGGATCGGGGAGTACGGCGACGTCCAATGAACAGACCGGGGAGAGCGAACGTATGCTGCAAGCCTTCGGAGCCCTGCCGCCGCGGATCCGAAGCACCATGTGGCTCGTGGTGGTCCGGCGGTGGGCCTACGGCGACGTGGCCCGCGTGCTGGATACCGACCGGCACCGCGTTGCCCACTGGGTTCGGCAGGGGCATCGGCGCATCCTGCGGGCCGGGGCCCATCCCACGGAAAGGGGAACCTACGGATCATGACATGCCAAGAAGCGCTGGCGCTGCTCTGGCCCCTGGAGGGCCCGCAACTGGCCGATGAAGAAGTGGTGGAGGCCCGGCGCCACGTGGGATCCTGCCCCCATTGCCGACAGGTGATGGAGAATGATCGGCGGCTGAGAGAGCGGCTCCGGAAGATCTCCCTTCCACCGGCCCCTGCCGAACTCCGGGAGCGGGTTTTTGAGGCGTTGGCCGAGGAGAGGCGGCAGCGGGCGCGGTCGGATCGGGCCCCGAGGGTCTCCAAGTCTGCCGCCGGTACGGAGACCTCTTCGACCCCGGGGCTTCCCGGATCCCTCTTCCCCGGCGCCCGGGAGCTTCTGGTCGCCGCCACGCTGGTGGCTGTGGTTGTGGGTGGATGGCTCCTGATGCGGCCCGGTGAACCGGACGTGGCTGGCGGGGCTCGCACTGCAGGCGAGGATTCCGCGGCCGACATCACGTTGGTGGAGGACTTCGTTCGTGAGGCTGCGCGAGTGGAGGGGATCGAGTCGTCCGACCCGCAGGAGGTCATGCACTTTCTGGCCGCAGGGCTGGGTCTGATGCTCCACCCTCGGGACTTCGGCGACTTCGAGCTCGTGGGGGCCGAGATATGCGCGCTGGGCCAGAAGCGGGGAGCCGTGATCCTCTATGAGCGAGACGGCCAGCGGCTGTACCACTTCCTCCTCCGGGCAGAGGACGCCACCCCCCGAACCCCCCACCTCTCCGACGCCTTGCCGTTGAGCTGGGAAGACCGGGATCCCGTCTCCGCTGCCATCTGGAGCTCAGGCGCATTGGATGAGGCACTGGTAGGGGAGCTGCCGCCGGAGGAGATCCTGGCGCTGGCCCTCGCGGCGCCAGGGCCTCGCTAGAAGGCCGTTGAAGAAGGGCAGGGCGCCACCGTTGGGAGCCCCAGGGGCCCCACGGGCACCCGCCAGAGGCGGGTCGGGCGGTTCGTCGAAGGCATAGCCTTGCGCTACGTCGAGGCG
>PWLA01000205.1 GCA_003559555.1 Gemmatimonadota bacterium
CCGGGTCAGGGTGGGCACCAGGCACACGTCCCGCTCAAGCATGCCCTCGATCAACTCGTCGTCCACCGGCTGGTCCCGGACGCTGTGGGCCAGGAGATCGGCCCCCGCCTCCAGCACCCCTTTGGCGTCGGCCAGCTCCTCGATGTGAATGGCCACCGGCATGGGTCGCTCCTTGGCAGCAGCGATGACCTGGGGATAGGTGTCCCGGCCCCGGGCGGCGTTCACGTGCATCTTCACCCAGTCGGCCCCCATCTCCACCACCCGGGCCACCTCGGCCTCGGCGGCCTCCGGCGACTCGGGAGCAAGGCTCGGTCCCGAAACGAAGAGACGGGTCCGGCCCAGATCCGGGCTCCACCGCTCCGCCCGGGGTGACTCGGCCTCGTCCCCCAGGCTGAAGACCGTGGTGACGCCGTAGTGGGCGTAGATGTCCAGTTGCTCCAGCACGTCGGAGCGGTCTCCGCCGGGCCCCACGTGGCCGTGGGTGTTGATGAAGCCGGGCATGAGGAAGCGTCCGTCCAGCCCCACCACCTCGGCCCCCTCCGGCACCGACACCTGGTCGGCCGCGCCCACCTGAGAGATCACCCCGCCCCGGACCAGGACCACCCCGTCCTCGATGAGGGGTCCCCCGGTGCCGTCGAAGATCCGGGCATTGGTGAAGGCCTGGACCCGGACGTCCTCCGCCGTCTCCGGAGCCTCGTCCAGGGCCGTGCCGGCTTCGTCATTGCCCATCGTCCCCTCGCCGCAGCCGACCGTCAGGAGTGCCAGTACCACGAATACCGATCCAAGCAAGCGCATATGCAGTTCCTCCGTCACAGGAGCGTGTCCGGGAGCGTGCCCGGGAGCGAGCCCGAGAGCGTGTCCGGGAGCGAGTCCGGGAGCCCGTCCAGGCAATGGGGAAACGAGTCAGTCACCATCCACCAGGCGCAGCAGTTCCTGGATGGCCCGTTCCAGCTGCGCATCCCGGCCGGATCCCTCCTGGGCCGGCTCGTTGGCCACCCGGATGTCCGGCTCCGTCTGCCAGTTCTCCAGGAACCGGTCCGTCTCGGTGTCCTTCACCCCCCGGCCCGGCACCCCCCAGCGAAGTCCGTCCAGAAGTCCCTGGCCACCTCCGAAGGTACACGTCCCCGGCACCGGCATCCCAATGAGCGGGCCGATCTCCATCTGCTGATACACGAAGGCGAAGCAGTGCCCATCGGAGTAGTTGGCCTCGTTGGCCAGCGTCACCGAGGGCCGGGTCCAGCGGAAGTTGGGCTCGAATCCGCTGCTCCGGGTGTCGGTGGTGTAGTCGAAGAAGCGCCGGCCGGTGAAGAACATCTCCAGGTCCGCCACCAGGTCCCCTCCCGTATTGTAACGGGTGTCCACCACCATGCCCTCGGCATGCACGTGCCGACCCATGACCTCCTCGAAGGTGGACCGGTACGCCGCGTCGTTCATCCCGGGAATGTGCACGTACCCCAGGCGGCCGTCGCTCTGCTCCACGACCTCCTCCCGGTTGCGCTCCACCCAGCGGCGATAGCGGAGTCCCCGCTCCTGGCCCAGCGAGATGGGCTTCACCACCACCTCTTCCGCCTCCTCGCCCTGTCGGATCCTGAGCAGGACGTTCCGGTCCGCCGCCCGGTTCAGGAGTCGGGCCGGGTCCACGTCGGCGGTGAGTTCCTGACCGTCGATGGCCTCGATGACCGCACCGGGCTCCAGCTCCAGGTCGCTCCGATCCAGCGGTCCCCCCTCCATCACCTCGGTGATCCGGATGCCCGCGGTCCGTTCCGTCTGGTCGTAGAAGATCCCCAGCGAGGCCGTGGCATCGTCGCCATCCTCCGACGCCGCGTACCGCGCCCCGCTGTGGCTCACGTTCAGCTCGCCCAGCATCTCGCTCAGCAGCTCGGCGAACTCGTGGTTGTTGCCGATGTGGGGGAGGAAGGGCTCGTAGGCTTCCCGCACCGCCTCCCAATCGGCTCCGTGGAAGTCGCTCCGGTAGAAGGTGTCCCGGGTCCGCCGCCAGACCTGGTCGAACATGGCCTCCCGCTCGGCGGAGGCCCGGGTGATCATCTCACCGCTGATGGACACGGTGTGCCGGCTCCCCGAGTCGGGGTCCACCCTGGAGATCCGGCCATCGGCCAGGAGGAAGATGTGCTCGCCCTCCGCATCCCAGACCATCCGGGCCGAGCCGGCGTTCAGCTCCGCCAGCATCCGGGTCTCGCGGGTCCGCACCTTGGTGGTCCAGAGGTTCAGGCCCCTCTCGAAACGCGCCAGGTAGTAGAGGGTCTCTCCGTCCTCGCTCAGCAACGCATCGCTCATGGACGAGGAGTGGATGGTAAGCCGGGCCCGCCGGTCCCGGGCCCCGGCCAACTCCATCTCCAAGGCCGCATCCGCGGACACCCCCTCCCCTTCCCCTTCCTCTCCTTCCTCTTCCTCCTCCTCCTCGAGAAGGGCCAGCTCCTCCGCAGAGAGCTGGAAGCGGTCCCATGCTTCCGGATCCAAGAACATGGCGTAGGCGTCCATCTCGGTGGGGCCGGTCTTGGCCAGTGCCCGCCGGCCGTCCCGGTTGCTCCGCCACATGACGGCCTTCCCTCCCAGGACCCAGGTGGGGGACACATCGTGGAACCCACTCCGGGTGAGGTTCACCACCTCGCCCGACCCGTCGGCCCGCACGATCCCGATCTCCCGGGGCGCGAGCCCCGGCACGGCATGGGTAAAGACGATCCACTCGCCGTCGGGGCTCCACTCGAACTGGTGGCCCGGACCGGTGGAGAAGATGTGCTCCTCGGTGAGGAGGGTCACCACGTCACCCGACGCCCGGTCCAGGACCCGGAGCGTGTTGATGTCCTCCACGAAGGCGACCCGCTCCCCGTCCGGGCTGTACCGGGGCTGGAAGTACTCCCCGTCACCGGCCCGCACCGCCTCCTCGTCGATGAGGGTGGAGGCGAAGAAGTAGCGTTCCTCGTCCCGGGTCCGGGTGGCCTCGTAGATCCCCCACCGGCCGTCCCGCTCCGAGGCGTAGATGAGGGCGTCGCCGTCAGGCGAGAACTCCACCCCGACCTCCCGGGCCGCCGTCGAGGTGATGCGCTTCGTCGTGCCCTCCTCCACGCTGGCCACGAAGACGTCGCCCCGGAAGACGAAGGCCACCTCCCTGCCATCGGGAGAGACCGCCATCTCGTCCACGCCGCCGCTCACCTGAATCACCCGCTCGTCGTTGGCCCGCCGGTCGGCATGGATCCGGATGGGCACCGTCCGGGGCTCGCCGGCACCCGGCGCCAGGGTGTGGATCCGCCCGTGGTGGCTGAAGGCCAGCGTCCCGTCGGAGGCGGCGCTCAGGAAGCGAACCGGGGCGCCGTCCAGCCGGGTGAGCTGGCTCCGGTCTCCCGACTCCACCTCCATGCGGTGCACGTTGAAGGTACCGCTCTCCTCGCTCAGGTAGACCAGGGCCCGGTCGTCATCCACAAGGACCGGATGGCGGTTCTCCCACTCGTCGTCGGTGAGTTGCCGGTGCTCTCCGGTCTCCGGCACGTAGCGCCAGAGGTCCCGGGTGATGGCCGAGCGCTGGTATTTCCGCCAGGGGTCCTCCCCGCCCTTCCGGTCATGGTAGAGGAGGAAGGACCCGTCGCGACTCACGCTCACCCCCTCGGCCGGGGTGGTAAGAAGCTGAACCGGGCGTCCGCCATCCACCGGGACGCTGTAGAGCTCGGACTGGTGCCCGGTGGGAAAGCCCCGGTGCTCGGCCGCGTTCAAGCGGGTGGCGCCGAAGATCACCTCCGAGCCGTCGGCGCTGAAGCTGTAGGGAAGCTCGTCGGTCGAGTGCCACGTCAGACGCCTCGCCTCGCCCCCCTCGGCCGGGATCACAAAGACGTTGAAGTTGCCGTATCGGTGTCCGGCGAAGGCAATCCAGCGGCCGTCGGGACTCC
This sequence comes from Gemmatimonadota bacterium, assembly GCA_003559555.1. Taxonomy (GTDB): domain Bacteria; phylum Gemmatimonadota; class Gemmatimonadetes; order Longimicrobiales; family Gaopeijiaceae; genus PWLA01. Next base: position 3,900 of record PWLA01000205.1, read on the forward strand.
ACACCGGCATGAAGTCGTGTCCGGTGTGGGTCGTCAGCGGCTGGGCCTCCCCGCCGGTGGCCGGCACCCGGTACAGATCTCCCCGGTAGGTGAAGGCGATGGTCTGCCCGTCGGGAGAGATGGCCGGGTACCGGAGCCACTCCGCCTCTGCCTCCTGCGTCGCTCCCGCCTGGGTTGCTCTCTTCTGCGTCGTTCCCGCCTGGATCGCTCTCTTCTGCCTCGTCCCCGCCTGGATCGCTCTCTTTTGCGTCGCCCCCGCCTGGGTCGTCCCCGCCTGGATCGCTCTCTTCTGCGTCGCCCCTGCCTGGGTCGCCCCCTGAACCATCGCCATCTCCTGCGCCACAAATACTTGGAAGGCCCTCTCCTGGACGGCCGCGTCCGGGATCGCCGCCTCCCCCCCCGACTCCTGAGCACCAATCGGAGCCGGCGGGAGCACCAGAGCGGGAAGGAGAGCAAGCGTCAGGAGGAGAACCGGATCCAGGCGGA
>PWLA01000229.1 GCA_003559555.1 Gemmatimonadota bacterium
CAAACTCGCAAAACGAGAAAAGCCCCGTCTCCCAAGGGAAAACGGAGCCTCCCAAACCAGACCAAAACGCCCGGCTGGTATCCAAAGACCGGTGTCCTGCCATTAGACGACGGGCCAGAGTCCCCTCCTCAGAAAAGTGGGTCCACCCCATCGTCGTAGCAAGGTGGGACCCACGGCCGGGGACCCGGACTGTCGCTGAGCAGCGCGGGCATTTACATTGGTAGCCAACTATATTTGTGACCAACCATATTTGTGGCCAACCATTTTCATGAACCCATCCAGAAGCGAGCTGACCCGCCAGATCATCGCCCGGGCCCGGACGCTCCCCCGCGCCCTGAGCGAGGTGGAAGCCGAAGCGGCCCAGCGGCTGGACCTCCACCCCTCCGACGTCCGGGCTATGATACGACTGACCGGGGAGCCACGCGCCGTGGGTGAGCTGGCTCAGGCCATCGGCCTCTCCTCGCCGGCCACGAGCGGGGTGGCGGACCGCCTGGCCCGACGCGGTCTGGCGCGGCGGACGTCCGACCCGAAGGATCGGCGCAGGTCCCTGGTGGAGCTCACCGATGCCGGCCGCGCCGCCCTGGAGGAGGCCCTCGGCCCGCTGCACCGGGATGAGGAAGCGCTCCTGGCCGGCTTCACGGTACCGGCGCTGGAGACGATCCGGGCCTACCTGGCCGCGTCGGAAGGACTCGTGGACCGACACCGCCGGAGGCTCCGGGAGGGCTGATGCGGTATTCGCTGCATGAACGCGTCTTCATCCGATCCTCACCTGCGCTTCATCCGGGACGGACTAAGTTCAAGACGCAGTAGGGACCCGGATGCCTCGAGTCCTCGAGGCGCTCCGGGTCGCACATTGCGCAGGAACCCAACAACAAGAGGGAGAAATACCATGAAGGCGACGATCACGAAGGTATTGGCGACCGCGGGCCTGATTGCCGCAGTCGGAGCCGCACCCCTGATGGCCCAAGGACATCCGAGCCATGATCACGGGGAGGAGGCCCCGCGAGCGGGCATGATGATGCACCAGATGATGGAGCAGTGTCCCATGGCAGGCGGGGGGATGATGGGTGACCGATTCCTCCTGGAGCACGCCGACGAACTGGAGCTCAGTGCCGAGCAGATCACCCAGCTGGAGGCCCTCCAGGAGCGGCACATGGAGCTCCGTGCCGAAATGGTGGAATCGATGAAAGCCGCCCATGAGGTCCTCACTCCCGAGCAGCGCGAGGCACTCCGCGAGCGCATGCGGTCCGGAATGGGCGGGATGATGGACGACATGCGCCACGACATGGGAGGCATGGAAGGGATGCACCGCATGGAAGGCATGCACCGCATGATGCACGGAATGATGCGGGGACAGGAGCACGGGCCGGGCGCGGGAATGATGGAGCCTCATGCCGCGGACTGCCCGATGATGGGCCCGATGACGGGTGGGACCGACGCGGACCATCCGCACCCTGGGCACCCGGGTGAAGGCTGATACGTCATGAAGAAATCTTCATCCTGCCTTCACCCTTTCTTCATGGAGGCCGACCGATAGTTAAGCACTATGCCTACCCTCCCTTGCCGTGTTTGCTTTTCCATGGTCCCCCGGGCGGTCGTGACGGCTCTGTTCGCAGCCGGCGTCGGTTCGGGGATCGCCGTTGCTCCCCTCGCGGCCCAGACCGACTTCTACAACCTGGACAAGCACCGTCCGCTCCGGGTGGAGGACGCCTTCGCCACGAAGCGGTGGGCCTTCGAGCTACAGGCGTCCCCCCTGACCCTGTCCCAGGATCGGGGGGAGGACCTTCTCCGCTTCCGGCCCTCCCTTGAGCTCAAGCACGGACTGCTCCCGGGGCTGGACGTTTCGGTGGGGACCCACGCAGAGGTGGACCGCGTGGGAGGCGAGACCTCCACGGGTCTCGGGACGGTAGAGCTGTCATCCCGGGCGAACCTCTGGGTGGAAAGCGCCACGCTTCCCGCCGTCGGGACCCGGGTCACCGGGCACGTACCCACCGACTCCGACGAATCCGCCTGGATCGAGGTCCGGGCCATGGCGACCCGAGGGCTCTTCGGCCCTGTCCGGGCCCACCTGAACGGCGCCTGGTTGGGAGGTGACGGACGGACGGAAGACTGGTGGATCGGGGCGGCCCTGGACTACGTCCTGCCCTTCCGCCACACCCTCCTGCTTGCCGAGACCTGGGTGGCCGAGCCCCGGTCCCTGGCCGGGGAGGAGGAACGACGCACGATTCACACCACCGCAGGCTTCCGATACCAGGTCTCCCCAACCCTGGCCATGGACGCCGGGGTCGGACGAGGGTGGTCCGGGAGTCACCGGCAAGACTGGTCTATCACCCTGGGCATCACCCACGAATTCGCCGTCCGGACCCTCATGCCTCTCCGGGGGCGATGATGGGCACCCGAACCACCACCCCGGACAAAGGACACGCAATGAGCAGGAGTCGGAGTGGCAGGTCGGTGGTCAGGACGGTCGCGGCGGCGGCCCTGCTGGTCGTCGTGGCTGGAATGTCGCCCCCGGAAGCCGAGGCCCAGGTGGAGCGGGTCTACCACTCCATGTACCTGCCGGCGGACCACAACTGGGCCTTCCGGGACCAGTACCCGGCGGTGGACCGGCTCTTCAACGCCTTCGACTACGGCCATGGGATCCTCTATGAGACCCTCTGGTCCCGACCGGACGCGCCGGTCACACTTCTCGAAGAGGAGATCTACGCCGACCTCACCCAGCGGATCCTCCCGAACCCGCCCCGGCTTCCCATGCCGGAGGCCTCGTTCATGCCCCGGTACGCCCGGCTCGTTCCCCTGGCCAAGGAGATGTTCGAGTGGGCTCACGTCCTGCACAGGCAGACCTACGACATCCTGGCGGATCCCCGGCTGTCGGAGGAGGAACGAGACCGGAGCATGGCCGAGCTGCTCGACTACTACCTCATCAGCGATCTCGCCTTCCCCACCGCGCCCAAGGGGATGGAGATCATGGACGAACAGTACTTCTCAAAGGAGTTCCGGGAGAGCTACCCCAGGTTCAACGGCCTCATCTGGGCCTACCACTGGCTCCAGGTCGCCGTCTACGAGCCCCTGGTGACCTATGAGGACTCCGAGGCGCGCCAGACCGCCATGACGGCCGTCCTCGCCCGATTCTGGCAGATGCTCGAGGATCCGCCCGAGGCCCTTCCGTCGGAGATGCCCATGACGCCGGCCATCGCCCCGGCGTTCACGGAGAGATACCCTGAGTTTGCCGCCATCTTCGACAACCTGCACATGATGCACGACGTGATCTCGGACATCCTGGTCTCGGACCAGGTGCCCCGGAACCGGAAACGCGAAGAGATCTACCGACAGGCGGATCTGTTCCGGGATCCCGGCTCCATGGCGGTCTCCCGGGACGAGTGGATCGCCATGGCCCTGGGCCACGGATTGGACGCCCAGGGAGGCGCTGCAGTGGGCTGGTTCCCCGAGGCCGCCACGCTCCGGGCGGCGCCGCACCACGAGCATCATGGCCATGCGGACGAACACACCGGACCGCAACAGCCGGAACCGGACCCGGAGGGGCACCACGGTCACGCCGACGTCGCCCCCGAGGCGGACGTACGGGCGACGGTTCTGGCCTTCCACACCGCACTGGCGAACGGTGCCGAAGAGGAGGCACTGGCGCTCCTCCACCCGGAGGTCCGGATCTTCGAGCAGGGCCACCCAGAGACCCTGGAGGAGTACCGGGCAGGCCACCTCGCCATGGACATGGCCTTCGCGCAGGAGGTGGAGCGGGAGGTGCTTCAGGACGAGGTGGTGATGGGTGACGGCTCGGCCCTCTACCTGGCCGAAGTCCGGAGCCATGGTGTGTTTGGCGACCGGGAGATCGACTCGCCGGGGGTGGAAACGGCCTTCCTCGTCGAGACACCCGAGGGCTGGCGAATCCGCCACTTCCACTGGTCGAGCCGCCGGTGACGGATTCTTCGGCGCTCCGCCGGGACCCCTCCTGGCCCGGGGCAGCTGCCTGATCCTACGTCAGACGGTGACAGCCTGTTCGGAGGGACTCTTCACCCGGTCCGGGAACTGGACCCGTGCCACGGCTCCCAAGCCACCCGGACGATTTGAGACGTGGAGCTCCGCCTCGTGCAGATCGGCGATGGCTTGCGCGATGGCGAGCCCCAGCCCCGTTCCCGGTGTGTCCGGAGATCTGCCTCGAGCCCGGTCTCCCCGGGAGAAGCGCTCGAAGACCCGCTCCAGGTCCTCCTCTTCCAGGCCGGGACCCGTGTCGCGCACCTCGAAGATCGGAGCCCCGTCCTCCTGCCGGCCCACCACTACGTCCACGAACCCTCCCTCCGGCGTGAATTTGACTCCGTTCTCCACCAGGTTCCAGATCAGCCGATCCAGGAG
>PWLA01000088.1 GCA_003559555.1 Gemmatimonadota bacterium
CCCGTTCCTCGCTCCTTGGTGGAAATGTTGGCCACCACAGCGATCATCCAGCCCTTGTCTCCGGAGCAGGCGAGGGGGGCGGAGTTTTTCATCACGTCGCATACGTACAAGGCGTTTGAGGTTTCGGACGACCCACTGCCCGCCCCCGCCTTCCTGGGGCCCTTCCTGAGCGCCGAGGATGTGCCCGGTGACCTCCGGGGAACCTTGGACACGTTCGACCGTGCGGTGACGGTTCCGACTCCCGACCCCTTCGTGTTCAAACTGAATTCCACCCTGCGTCCGGACTTCGGCGCCGGGGTCTTCGAGGGCGTTCGGTCCACCCCACGCTCGCCTTCGACTGAGTTGCTCAGAAGCTGAGCATGGCCTCTGGCCACCTCGACACCCAGCTCTGGAGCTTTCGCCCGAACGACAACAACCTCACCGGTGATGTCAAGGAGGCCCCACAGTGATGGCTTCACGAAACGTTCCCGCCTGAGCCCCTTCGGGGCTCTACCGTCTCATCCGCACACCGTGTTCAGTCCCAAGAGCAACACCGTTCCACCCACAGGAGGGGTTCCCAGGCGTTCCCGTCTCTGGCTTCTTCCGCTCCTGGCCGTGGTCGCCCTTGTCAGCGGGTGCTCGGACGGTCCGCACCTCACGGACCCTGGCCATCCAGAAGCGACGTTCGCCATCGCCGATGCCGAGCGTGGCTTCAAGGCAGGGTTCTACTGGCTGCCACCCTTGGTGAAGCCGCCCTCCTACGCTGGTGATTTCGATCCCGCTCTTTCACCCGAGGTCGAGATCTATGAGCTGGCTGGCGACGACTGCGCGGAGCACCTCGTCACCTTCACCATGGAAGGATCCGGCTCGGAAACGATCCGGCTCGAGGCCGAGTCGGTCTACCGGATCTCGGTCTTCGCGGGTGAGGACGACGTGCTCCTGGCGGTTCACCACCCGGCGGGCGTCAGTAGTTCGTCACCGCCTGCCGGGCCTCGGCCACCCCCGCCCGCTCCGCCGCCTCGTCGGCCACGTCCAGGAGGGTGGCGTAGTGGGTCTGGGCCCGTTCCTCCTGGCCGGCGTCCCGGGCTGCACGGGCGGCCCCCACCAGGCTGTGATACCGCTTGGGCCACACGTCGAGGCCGGCCTCGTAGGCGGCCAGGGCGTCGGCGGGCCGGTCCAGCTCGGCCAGCAGATCACCCAGGGCCTCGTACGGGGGGAGCAGCGCGCCGGGGGTGATGGGGTGCTTCTCCACCGTCTGCTCCAGCTCGGCGGCCTCGGTGGTCAGCGCCACCGCCCGGTCCGCATCTCCCTGGGCATGGGCGATCCGCCCGCTCAGGATCAGGCGGTCCACCTCGATGTAGGTGGCGAAGGCGGCTTCCTCGGCCTCCGAGGCGGCGTCCCGGAGTTCCATCATCCGGGCCTCGGCCGCCTGGGCCGACTCCAGGTCACCGGTGTGCACGGCTCCCAGTCCCCGGCCGTACCAGCTCAGGGCCTCGGGCCAGAAGTACTGGTCCCACTCCAGGTAGTCGGGCTGGCGGGGCTCCAGCTCGGCGGCCTCCTCCCAGGCCCGGCGCTCAATGGCGAATCGGGCGGGCATGATGGCCAGGTGGAAGGCGCTGTTGAAGCTCTCCTGGTAGGGACCGGTGGAGAGAGCCTCGTCCAGCACCTCTCGGGCCCGCTCGTCGTCGCCCCGCTGCAGGAACCCGTAGAGCTTGTAGTCGAGGGCGTGGATGTGGTGGAAGGAGACGGCGTCGCCCACCGGGTGCTGGAGCGCCGCCTGGGCGGACTGCCGGTTCCACTCGATGACGTCGGGCCATTCGCCCAGGCGCACGTATATGTGGCTGGGCATGTGGAGGGCGTGGGGGGTGCTGGGTGCGATCTGGCTGTAGCGCTCCACCACCTCCAGGTTCTCTGACGCCCGGCCGGTGACATCATCGGCGTGGATGGTGTAGTGGATGGCCCCCGGGTGGAGGGGCTCCCGCTCCAGCACCTCCGCCAGGATCTCGGTGGTCCGGGCGTTGTGGGCCACCGGATCGTCGGTGGTCTGGCCCCGGGCCATGACGGCCAGCCCGTGGAAGGCGGCCACCTCGTTGTCGTCGGAGTGGGCCTGGTAGGCCTCCTCCATGGCGTCGGCCCACCGCAGGATCCGGGGCCAGTACTCATCCATCTCCGGGTCCTGGAAGAAGGCCTCGGTGGCGGCCAGGAGCGCCTCTTCCCGCTCGTTGCCCGGGCCAAGCTCATGGGCCGCCTGAACCAGCTCCCAGCCCCGCTGGCGGTCCGCCTGGCTGGGCCGGGAGGGCCACATGGGCTGGTAGAGGGTCTTGGCGATGCCCCAGTGGGCCATGGCGCAGTCGGGCGCGGCCTCGCTGATGGCCTGGAAGGCGGCCTGGGCCTCGGCGTACATCATGTGGTGGACCAGGGCCACCGCCCGATCGAAGTCGTCCTGGACCGCTTCGTCGCAGGAGACCTGGAAGTTTACTTCGCCCAGGTCGTCGGCGTCGTGGGTGGCCGGGTGGGCGGCTTCGGTCTCGTCGTAGGGATCGGCCGGCGGGGTGTCCGCCTCCTGGCAGGCTGCCAGAAGGGTCACGGCCATCAGGGCCGAAATCGCGAGAATCGCAACGCGCTTCATGGTTCCTCCTTCGCTTCGGTTCACCGTCGGACCCTCATAGTACGTTCAGGTCAAAGCGATTGTCCAGGGTGATGGGACCGCCGCCGCCGAGCTGTGTCGGGGGCCGCGCCGCCGGACCCCGGGGCGCGCTGTCTGTCCCGGCAACCCTTCCGCTTGCCGCAGAGGCAGAGATGACCTGCTTGTGCCGCACCCTGGTCATACGTCGGTTTGGGTGGGGGAGTCGCTGTCCAAGTGGTCCGTGTGGTGGAGGACTGAACCGCCCCGGCTTCCGACCGACGGCTCGATGCCCGCCTCGGCCAGCCGCTCAGTGTAGCGGATCGAGAGGTACTGCACCCCGCGATCGCTGTGGTGGACCAGCCCGTCCTTCGACGCATCCTGCCGCTCCCAGATCGCCTGCTCCAGCGCGTCCAGTGTCAGGTCGCTCCTGAGCGAGCTCGACGCCCTCCAGCCGACGATCCGGCGAATGAACGCGTCGACCACGAAGGCGACGTAGCCGAAGCCGCGCCAGGTCGCCACGTACGTGAGGTCGGACACCCACAGCTGGTTCGGCCGCTCCGCCGTGAAGTCACGGTCCACCAGGTCCATCGGGCGAGCTGCGTCGTCTCCCGGGACCGTCGTACGGGCCCTGCGGCCGCGTACGACCCCCTCGAGTCCCATCTCACGCATCAGCCGCTCGACCTTGCACCGTGCCACGGCGATCCCTTTTCGGTTCAGCTGCTTCCAGACCTTCTCGGCACCGTAGACCTGGACGTTCTGGTTCCACACCCGCTGGATCTCGGGCTTCAGCTCCGCGTCCCGCTTCGTCCGGGCCGAGCAAACACCTGGGTCAGCCGCTCGGGCCTTGAAGGCGTAGTACGTCGACGAGGCGATCGGAATCACTCGGCAGATCGGCGCGACCCCGTAGACGTCCCGGTAATCGTCGATGAAACGAACCATTCACTTCGGTCGGCGGTCGAGCTCCGCCTGGGCCGGGCATCCACGCAAGGCGTGGGTTTCGCGGACGCCTTGCGGAGAATCTCCCTCGCCCGCTTCAGCTCCCGGTGCTCCCGTTCGAGTTCTTTGATCCGCTCACGCTCACCCGTAGTGCGACCTTCACGGCGACCTATGTCTCGATCGACCTGCCTGACCCAGCACCGGAGGGTCTCCGACGTACAGCCGAACTTCTCCGAGATCGAGGCGATCGCGGGGTCGAACGCGGTGGTCGCGCACTTTGAGGCCGCGGACCCCCTCCCGAAGGGACCGTTTCTCCACACTCGAGGCCTCCTTCGAGGACGCTTGCATTGATTGTGTCCGTATAGGTCGCCAACTCTCCAACCGTCGGTTCTCGCGAAGGACGGTTGTAGCTCCCGTGTCCCATAGGGCCCGTTCCAATGCCACCGTCCCGTGAGACCCCGTCGTTTGTAGAGTTGGGGACCCAAGGAAGTGGGGTTCCCCTCGGGTGGTGGCGACGGGCTCGATATCGTTTCGTTCGCTGCCGTCGTCGGTGGAAGACCCTCCAAGGAGGCCCATGCGCACCTGGTGCCGGCCTCCGGAGTAACGATCCGAACCGCCCCGGAATCGCTGCAAGCCCCGGAGTCTGAGCGCACGGGGTCATGAGCAGATCGAAGCGGTGCTCCCGTGAGGTGCGCATCCCAACGTCGCGACCCTTGCCCGCCCATCTGGCGCCTGTGTGTATGGGGGTCCCCTCGCGCAGGGGACCCTGCCCGAGGTGGCGCCCGCTCGCACTCGCGAGCCCGCGTACCCAACGTTC
>PWLA01000067.1 GCA_003559555.1 Gemmatimonadota bacterium
CGCCTCCATCTTCGCGTTCCCGGCAGGGCTGGAGGTGGAGGACCGAACGGCCGCCTCGGCGTGGACCGACACCATCCAGGCCCCCTCGCCGGTCCTCTGGTACTTCTGGCACCCCGAATGCCCGGTCTGCCGCCAGGCCGAGCCGTGGCTGGACGCCCTGGCACAGGACCATCCCCAGCTCGCGGTTCAGAAGGTGGAAGTGGCCCGCGATCTGGCCGGCCGTGCCCTCTTCCAGAGGATGATGGCGGAGCGGGACGCCCGAGCCACCGCCGTGCCCACCTTCATCCTGGGGGAGGAGGTGTGGGTGGGGTTCAGCCGGCCACTGACGGAGGAGATCGAGGCCGCGGTGCGCACCCGCCTGGGGATGCCGGTGGAGGTGGAAGCCACAGGCCGGGAGGTCCTGGACCTGGGTCCCCTGGGCAGGTTGGACCTGAGGGGCCAGCCCATGTCCATGGCCACGGTCCTCATCGCTTTCGTGGACGGCTTCAACCCCTGCTCCCTCTGGGTGCTTACCGTCCTCCTGGCCATGATCCTGGGGACCCGTTCACGGGCCCGCACCGCCGCGGTCGGTCTCACCTTTCTACTGGTCACCGCGAGCATCTACGGGCTCTTCATCGTCGGGCTCTTCGCCGCGCTGGAGGTGGCGCCCCACCTGGGTTGGATCCGGGTAGCCGTGGCGGCCCTGGCGCTTGCCTTCGGCCTCATCAACGTGAAGGATTACCTGGTCTTCAAGCGGGGCCCCTCCCTCACCATCCCCGACCGGTTCAAGCCCCGTATCTACCGGGGCGGCCGTACCCTGAGAGAGGATCGCCCCCTCCTGGTCACCCTGGGGATCACGGTGGGCCTGGCCGGGGGGGTGGCCCTGGTGGAGCTCCCCTGCACCGCCGGCTTTCCTGTGATCTGGACGACCCTGGTCTCGGAGGCGGGTGTGGGGCAGGCCGCCTTCGTGGGACTCCTCCTCCTCTACCTGGGCGTCTACCTGGCAGTGGAGATCGGAATCCTCGTGGGGGCCCTGGTCACCCTCCAGGCCACCAGGCTGCAGGAGGGGCATGGCCGCGCGCTCAAGCTGGTGGGGGGCATGGTGATGATCGCATTGGCCGGGGTTCTCCTGGTGGATCCCGCCATCATGGAGAGCCTCACTGGATCCCTGGTAGTGATCGTGGGCGCCGTAACTCTCTCCCTCCTGGTCCTCCTCCTGGAGCGCCTCCGGAAACGTTTCCGGAAGCCGGAGACCGGAGGGCCGGCCCCAGCCGACCGTGACGCCCCATCCACCCATGACGGACAGGATCGCGGGAGCCCTCCACTATGACGGTGGAACAGGTCTTCTGGGCAGTCCTCCTGCTGGCACTCCTCCTGATCACGGCCCGGGTGATCCGGCAGCGGACCCGGATCTTCCGGAGGATCCTCTTCCCCAGCTCACTCATTGCCGGGGGCCTGGGGCTCCTCCTGGGGCCTCAACTCCTGGGCTGGGCCGTGGAAGGACTCCGCTCCGTGCTCCCGTGGGCGCCCCTTCCGGCCATCCTCGAGCAGGGCCTCTTTCCTGAACCAGTCCTCCAGGTCTGGAGCACCCTTCCCGGCCTTCTCATCAACGTGGTCTTCGCCGCGCTCCTCCTGGGCAAGCCCATTCCGGGGCTCCGAACGGTATGGCGCACGGCAGGGCCGCAGGTCGTGGTGGGCCAGACCATCGCCTGGGGACAGTACGTGGTGGGACTTCTCCTGGCGATCCTGGTCCTCACCCCCGTCTTCGGGCTCCCTCCCGCCGCCGGCGCCCTCATCGAGATCGGCTTCGAGGGAGGGCACGGGACCGCCGCCGGCATGCAGACCGCCTTCGACGCGGTGGGCTTCGCCGAGGGATACGACCTGGCGGTGGCCCTGGCCACGGTCGGTCTGGTGGGAGGAGTGCTCCTGGGTACCGTCCTGATCAACTGGGCGGTACGGCAGGGCGTGATCGAACCGCCGGAGGAGTCGTCCTCGCTGGAAGAAGTTCGCCTCTACGACGACACCGTGAGCCCGGAAGACGTGGCGGAGCTTCAACGGGAGAAGGAACGGGAGGGCCAACCCACCGATCCGCTGTCTCTCCACCTGGGCATCGTGGCCGTGGCCATCGGGCTGGGATGGCTCCTCCGGGAGGGGCTGGTCCTGGTGGAAACCCTGACCTGGGGCAGCGGGGATGACCCCCTGGTGATCCTGGGGTACGTCCCCCTGTTCCCCCTGGCCATGCTGGGCGGTGTGGCGATCCAGGTGATGGTGGACCGGATGGGATGGGGCCCCCATGTGAGCCGCCGCCTCATGAACCGCATCTCCGGGGCCTCGCTGGACCTCATCATCGTGGGCGCGGTGGCCACCGTATCACTCCAGGCCATCGGGACCCACCTGGTTCCCCTCCTCTTCCTGGCAGGGGGAGGAATCATCTGGTCCATCGCCGCCGTCCTCTTCCTGGCTCCCAGGGTCATCCCCACCTACTGGTTCGAGCGTGCCGCCGGGGACTTCGGGCAGTCCATGGGGGTCACGGTGACGGGACTTCTCCTGATGCGGGTGGCCGATCCCGGCAACCGGTCCGGCGCCATGGAGAGCTTCGGGTACAAGCAGCTCCTCTTCGAGCCGGTGGTGGGAGGCGGTCTGTTCACCGGCTCCTCGGTGGCCCTCATCGTCGCGTTCGGCCCGGAACCCATCCTCCTTCTCACCCTGGCTCTCACCATCTTCTGGATCGTCTTCGGGCTGGTGAGCTTCGGGCGTGAGGCCCGGGCGAACCGGGCGGCGGAAAAGCGCCTCCGTTGACGCAGAAGATGACGGGACGGAGCCAGGAGCCTACTTTCCAGCCGGCCCCGGCCCGCCTTCCACTGCGCGAGCGGGGGCCGGGGACACAGTCCCTCACCCTTCCCCCGGGAGGCACGCATGTACCGCAAGATCCTGGTTCCGCTGGATGGCTCGCTTTTGGCCGAGTCCGCCCTTCCCTTCGCCCTCTCGCTGGCGGAACGGAGTGAGGGGGACATTCACCTGGCTCAGGCCGTGGCTACGTTCCGGCCCTTCCGAGCATTCGAGACCACCCACGCGGAATCGACGGGTTGGCTGGACGACGCCCGGGACCGGAGTGCGGGCTACCTGGCGCAGGTCCGGAATCGGATGGAGACAGCAGGGACCACCTCGCGCATCCAGACCCACCTCCTCTCGGGACGCCCGGTGCGGGCCATCCACGACCACGTGCTCCAGGAAGGGATCGACCAGGTGGTCATGACCACCCACGGAGCGGGCGGCCTCCAGAGGATGTGGCTCGGGAGCGTAGCGGACGGCCTGCTCCGCAGCGTGCCCGCACCCGTCTTCCTGTGGAGGGGAACGGGGGAGGACCCGGTGGACCTCGAAAGCCGCCCCACCCTTCAGCGCATCCTCGTGGCATTAGATGGCTCGGAGATGGCCGGAGCCATCCTTGCCTGGGTCGAGGAGATGGCCCGACTCTTCGAGGCGCGCCTCAGCCTGGTGGGTGTGGTTCCCCCCCAACAACCACTCGGCTCCACACTGATCCCGCAACCCACCGGTGGGGAGGAAGTGCAGGACGCCCGCGCCCGCGGGCTGGAATCCTACCTGAAGGACACCGCAGAGGAGATCCGGAGGCGGGGTCTGGAGGTGGAGCACGAGGTGGTCACCGGAGTCCCGGCCCACGAGGGGATCCTCTCGGAGAAGGAGCGGACGGGGGCCGACGTGGTGGCACTCTCGACCCACGGAAGGGATCCCGCAACCCGCCTTCTCCTGGGGAGCGTGGCCGACAAGGTGATCCGGGGGTCCGAAGGCCATGTCCTGGTGCACCGGGACGCCGAGGAGTGATGAGGGCAGATCCGGGGCAATGTGCCCAGGGGTGTGCCCGGGAGAGGCCACCATCCGGATTCCCGCCACCACTTCATCTCCATCTCGGACCGTCCGCAAGCGGTCGTCCACCGACCTCAGAACCTCCTGGACCCCCGGCACGATGGGGGCCGTCCACTCCGCCGAACGGGACGCCAGATCCTCGTCACTCCAGTGGTCCAACTCCACCTCCGAGACGACAATCTCGGCCTCGGGGAAGACGACGTCGCCCGTGTCCCGGTCCACCAGTCCACCCAGGTGGTCCGGATGCGCATGGGTGAGGATGATGGTATCGATGCTGTCGGAAGGGATTCTGGCCGCCGCCAGCATCGGGAGCAGCCGGCCCCTGTGGCGCGCCGCCGGGTCGTCCGAAACGTCCGAAATCCCTGATCCGGCATCCACGAGAACCCGGGCGGCGCCGGTGTCGATCACGACGGGGTTCGACCCCAGGGGGTGTTCGTCCAGGGGCACCAGACGCTCCTGGAGGTACGGCTCCCG
>PWLA01000217.1 GCA_003559555.1 Gemmatimonadota bacterium
AGGAATGCGTCGGTCAGGAGCAGTTCCACGTCGGCCCGGTGCCGGACTGCGTCAGCGGGGTCTCCGGCGCCCAGGATGGGCACGAGGGAGTCCAGGACGGCCAGATGGTAGTGGCTCGGATTCAGCCCATCGTCTTCGGCCCCGCGGAGTTCGTCCACCAGGGCTCGTCCCCGGGAGTTGAGTTCGCCCCCCCCCATCCATATGGGCTGGAATCCCCGCTCCGCATAGACTCTGGGTAGGGTGTGGGTGGTGTGGATGGCCACTCCGGCGGCGCTCATGGGCGCACCTGCGGCGCCGGCCTCGACTCGGCTTCGGAGTTCCCGCTCGAGCTCCGGTCCATCATCGTCCGCCTCCATGTCCAGGTAGGCGGCGGGAGCACCGGCTTCCTCCTGCCATGGCCCGTTCTCCTCCGGCCACACATCGGTGACGCCATCGGCGTCCAGACGGGGCTCCCCCGCCTCACACCCTGGTGCTCCGGCACCCAGGAGTAGGAGCAGGAGGCCCAGGGGAAGGAGGGTGCGGCTCAGGTGCATGGGGCTCCAAAGGGTCCGGGGAAGGTCATCGGGGCGTGGTGGGCGGGGCGTCACGGCCTCCCGGCGCTACCGGTGTCGGGGAGCTCGGCATCGGCCGCACCCTCCCCATGTACCCGATTATTCTCGGAACCGGTCCCATCGTCGTCGGTCACCGCCTCTTCATCCTTCTGCTCCATCGGCGCCAGGCGGTCCCAGTTCAGGATGGCGTTCCAGGCCAGGGCGAAGCTTCCCCGGGTCTGGTTCCGGTGCAGCGTGCGGATCCCGTAGAGGACCACGTGCCCCTCCCCCAGGGGCACCGACACCACAGCCGGGTGCCCGCCCAGTCCTCCAGGCCCGACCACGAGGCCGCTGAGGAAGACGTCGTCGGCCGGGGCGAAGCGGAGAATCACGTTGTCCGAGAGCGCCGAGGACACCGACAGGTACGGGCCGAAACGGTCGAAGACCGGGAAGCTTTCCTGGTATCCCCAGACGATGGGGTGGGCAGGGTCCGTGACCTCGCCCTGCACGATGGAGCCGGGACTGAAGAGCCCGGAAGGTGAGCGGAGCGAGACGCCCCGGACCATCCCGAACTCCACTGGGAGCGTGGCCGCCGACCCCAGTGCCAGGAGGGTGCCCCCGCTCTCCACGAAGTCCCGAAGTGCCATGAGGCCCTCGTAGCCCATGCCGCCGGTCATGTCGGCGGTCCGGGAGATCCGGCCCAGGGACGGGTACGTCTCGTGGGGCTCCCATGCCAGCGGGCCGTCATCCGGGTCCAGGCCCTCGAAGATCTGCCGTGCGCTGGCGTTCCGCCCCTGATCCGGAAAGAGGATCACATCGAAGCGCTCCCGCAGATCTCCCTCGGCCAGGCGGTCCTCCGGCAGATAGGTATAGGGGATCTCCCGGGTGTCCAGTGCGTAACGCACCGAACCGTCGTCCTGGGTGTTCCGCCAGGTGTGGAGCACGGCGATCCTGGGCAGCCGCTGCCGGTGCCGTTCCACCCCGTCCAGCGCGCTGTCCGAGACCCCGGTCACCTCCAATCCGAACCGGTCCGCCCACGCCTCCGCCTGGACCCTGGAGAAGGCATCGACAGGCACCATCCAGGCGCCCGGGGGGAAGGCTTCGTCCCCGGAGACGGCCACCTCCTGGTGGGTGGTCCAGACCGGGGTCTCCTCCCCAAGCGCCCAGCGAGCCTCCAGCGAGTGGGCCGAAGCCTCGGGGCGCACCACCCACCAGTCAGCATCGGACGCGCCGCCTGCACGGACGGTGCCTGCCAGATGAACGGAGTCAGTGACCACGGTCATGCTCATCTGCAGAACTGAGGGATCCTCTACCTCCAGGACCGTCACGTTGTGGATCAGGGGGAAGGTCCATGCCACATCGTCGTACGGCCGAGGGGCATCGGCCGGGAAGTGCTGCACCTCCATCAGGTTGCGAACGAAATCCCCGTAGGGCTGGTCTGCCCGGATCACCAGGTCGCCAGGGGCGACTCCCACCCCTTCCCGCTCGCCTTCGGGGGCGTTTTCCGCCTCCGGGGTCGGTTCCGACTCGTCCACCTCAATGTCGTCGGAAAAAACCCGGGCTTCGGCCGCCCGGTGGACCTCCACCCCGTGGGTGAGCAGAAGGTTCGTCATGTGGGAGACGTCGGCGCGGCGAAGCTGGTCGGCGGGGATGATCCAGGCGTGAGGGGTCTCTGTACCGCCCCGTTCCACCGCGTTGTGGTTCTTTCGCCAGTAATTTCGCAGGACCTCGTCCCGGTTGCGGGCCACCAGGTGAAGGGAGTGGAGCACGCCGCTCTGGGCGTAGTTCAGGTTGTTGCGCAGGGACCACGTCACCTCCGGATAGGGAGGATTGGCCCGGAACCACTCCACCGACGTCCGGTTGCCGCCCACCGTGCGCTCCATGGTGGTGGGCACCGAGTTCCCGAAGGTCTCATAGAAGCGCCCGATGGCGTTCCGGTTGTTCAGAGCGAAGACCATGTACCCGGGATTCCAGCCGTCGAAGAAGTCGTGGGTCCAGACGCCGGGCATTCCGTGGGAGGTGAGCTGGGTCACCTCGTGGTGGGCGATCCACTGCCACTCGTGGCGGGTGATGGCGTCGATGTTGGGGTTGTAGGGGCCCGTGCCGGTGGAGACGTAGAGGAAGGGGACCGACTCGTGGAGGTCCAGTCCCACCGGGTACTTCCAGTGCTCGAAAAGGGCCACCACCTGCCGGCTCAGTGCCAGGGTCAACTGGAGCCCGTCCCGGTTGTTGTCGTGCCGGATGTACTTCCCCCAGAAGGGTGGTCCCGGTGGGCGATCGGACATCTCGTAGACGTCCTGGGCATGGAGCCGGTACCACTCCACCACCCGGTCCCGTCCGTCGGGATCGGTCACCGGCATGATGAAGAGCACCGCCCCCTCGCGAATTTCCTGGATCATGGGGTCCTCGGAGACCGCCACCCGGTAGGCCAGCTCCGCCGTCACCTCCGGATGGCCCGTCTCCGGCGAATGGAGCCCGGAGAAGACCATGTAGATGGCAGGCAGGTCACGGATCAGCTCCTCCATCTCCTCCCGGGAGGTGTTGCGGGGGTCGGTGAGTCGGTGGTAGGCCTCCCGGACCTCCTCCAGGCGGGCCAGGTTGGCTTCGCTTCCTACCTTCACCAGGCCGAAGCGCCGTCCTTCTTCCGTGTCGTCCAGGTACTCGAACTGAACCCGGGGCGACGAGCCCGCCAGCGCCTCGTACCACCCGTAGAACTCGGCGGTGGTGTGGAGCCGGCCGGGCTTCCCCAGGGGGTAGCCGAAGTGCTCTACAGGCGAGACCACTCCCTCGGCCAGGGGAAGGTGGTCCACCAGGGAGCTGGTGAACTCGGCGTCGGTGGTCCACGAACGCATGAGGCGGGTGGCGGCCGTATCGACGGGCTGGTCCCAGGAGGTGTGGGCGGGGTTGGGCACCTCGAGGTGCCAGTCGAAGCTCTGGGGAACCAGGGGTTCGTCCGGATCCTCAGCCCGCTCTCCTGCATCGGTGTCTGCCCCCCGGGTCGTGGTATCGGAGACGATGACGGCCTCATGCCCCCGCTCCTGGGCCGGTGCCGGCACGGGCAGAGAAACGCCCAGGGCCAGTAGCATCAGGACGAGGATCGGTGGCAGATCCGACCTGAGGAGGGCCGAGGAGAGCCCTCCGGTTCCGGGGGCATGGGGGCCGCGGGCGACGTGAGAGGGGACAACCGGACGGCTCATTGCGGGACCTCCAGGGGTGCGTCGAGTTCGGGGCTTCTGGATCCCTCATTCTACGGGGAGTCGATCGAGTTTGCACGCCTGGAGGTCCGACGTGGCCGGAGCGGTCTGTCCCTGCCCGGCTCAGCCTCTTCCTGGTGCGGGGTCCGTCAGGTCCTCTCTCCCGCTCTTCGGCCGGCCAGCAGGCCATCCACCGAGAATCCGCCCCCTCCCCGCACCACGATGTACAGGTAGATGAAGCAGTAGAGCGCCGCGGTGGTTCCGCCGTTCACGTATGGCCAGAAGTCCTGGGGGGCATGGACGATGAAGTAGGCCGCGGCCATGAGCCCTGCGCAGAGGAAGGCCACCGCGCGCGTGCCGAAACCGATTAGAATCAGGAGTCCCCCGAAGAACTCGATGACTCCCGCAAAGAACCGCAGTTCGGGAAACTCCACGACCGAGCCTTCGAACCACCCCCAGAGCTTGGCCGCTCCGTGCTGGAAGAAGAGAAAGCCGGTCATGATTCGAAGCACGTTCAGGAAGATGGGCTCGAGGCGTTCTTGCATTGGCTTCGGCACCTGATTGGAATGGGGATTGAGACCGGGCGGACCCGGTGAAGCTCGAG
>PWLA01000034.1 GCA_003559555.1 Gemmatimonadota bacterium
CGATGCGGTGGCCGCCGTGCCGGGCCAGGACCATCAGCGAGGGCTCGATCTCCTCGGCCCACTGGAGGATGCACTGGAAGGGCTTCCCGATGAGGATCTGGGTCTCCATCTCCACGTCGGGATACTCGGACGCCATGACCTCGGCCCGCTTCAGGTTGGCCTGGCAGAGCCGCAGCAGCCCCTTGTCGATGATGTTGTTGTGGAGCTCCTCCTGCTCCTCGAACTTGAAGATCTTGGCCGCCTGCGCCGAGAGCACGTCCTTGATGTTGCCGAAGACGGCGTGGTGGTACTCCACGTCGAAGGCCGAGCAGACCCAGAGCTTGGCCCCGTACTCCCGGGCCATCTCCAACGCCACCCGCATGGCCTTGTAGGCGTAGGACGAGCCGTCCACGCAGACCATCCAGTCGCCGCCCTCCAGGGGCCGGTCGTCCCGGACGATGAGGGTGTCCTTCTCCACCTTCTGGATCACCCGACCCACCACGCCCCCGAGCTGGGAGTAGGGCTGCTTTCCGATCCCGTGGGCGCCGATGCAGAGAAGGTCGTAGTCCCGACCGCTCTCGCCGGCCAGCTTCTCGTCCTGCTCCTCGTCCTCGGCCACGATCCGGCCGTCGTCGCCCAGCTTCACGTCGCCCCGGACCGTGTCGCCGCCGTCGTACTTGTCGGCGATGTTGCGGTCGAAGCCGATGAGGCTGGGGAGCCGGCCTTCGCCCCGGTTCGACTCCCGGATGATCTCCTCGAAGTTGATCCCCTCCAGGAGCTGGCGACGCAGGGGAACGCCGGCCTCCTTGCACCGCTTGTCGGTCTGGTCCAGGAAGGAGTCCGAGATGAGCTGTAGGCCCTTCTCGATGAGCTTGTCGTGGATCTTCCGCTGGCGCTTGATCTCCTCGTCGGTCTGGAAGCGAGCGGGGAGCCCGGTTTCCAGCTGGCGGAAGCGGACGTCGTGGAGACGAGCGGCGTAGACGTGGTTGCCGGTGATCCGTCCGTCAAAGCGTTTGCAGAGCTCGATCGCCCGATCGACGGCCCAGTGGGAATGGGGAGAGTTGTCGACGGGGACGAAGACCTCACGGTACATGGGCACCTCGGTCGGTCGGGTCCGCAGCTCCTCTGCTCCCGGTGGGTGCACCGGGCGTACGTCCCTCCCTCGAGGGCCGCACGATCCCCCAGCCCGGCAACACTCCGCCGGGGCGAGGCCCCTCTCACCTGAGAGGCTCGGTGTCCATTCGGGGCAGAGGGGGCGAGTCGTTCTCGCCCTCTCGCGTTTCTCTGGTAGTTCGTTCGGTCGATCCGCCCGTGCTGGCGCGGAGCCGACTTCGTTCCAGATGCGTTCTGCGGAGCCGGCCCGGGGGTCTTCGAACCAGGCCGGCTCTCTATGCGTGAAGGCGCCCGGAGGCGCCCTTCGGTTCCCATGTCAACCCCGGGTGGGTGAAATCGTCCCGACCTGAGTCGGAACGACCCATCTCCGGGTCGACGCTCAGTATATCCGGCCGGTGCGGAAGCTGTCAAATGCCCCGCTCTGCACGCCCCGAAAGGGTCGTCCCCTACCGCACGGGAGGGCTGATTCGCTCCATGAGCGGCTGAGCCACGACCGCGGTCACCCCCAGGAGGAGGAGGGCGCCGCCCCAGGTGGCCAGGAGCCCGGCGGGAATCGACCCGGGGGGCATGGACACTCCCCCGGCGCCGGCCAGGAGCAGGCGGTGCAGCGCGGTGAAAGGCACCAAGGGCTCCACGGCAGCCGCCAGGCTCCCCGGAGCGGGCGTCCGGAAGACCCCGGAGCCGTGCAGCAGGAAGAGGGAGACCACCGCGGCGAAGAGGGCCCCTTCGGCCAGGGAGCGGGCCAGCGCCGCCACCCACACCCCCACCAGGTTCCCGGCCAGGACGGCCCCCAGGAGGAGCGGGCCCGCCAGAAGCCACAGGTGGGTCCCCGCCCTGCCCAGGGCCAGGATCACCAGGACGGCCGGGAGGAGCTGGAGGGTGTCCAGGAGGGCCCCGGCCAGGAGTCGGGGAACCAGGATGCCCTGGCCCGATCCCCCGGCCAGGAGCATCCGTCGCAGGTGTCCCCCCTCCCCGTCCCGGACGAGGGGGATGGCCGAGCCGAAGGTGGCGAAGAGGACGAAGAGGACGGCGTAGGCCGCCGCGGCGTGGAAGGCCGGCGCACCCCCCACCGCGATGGGCACCACCAGGAGGAGGGGGATCCCCGTGTTCAACGCCAGGAGCCGTCGACGGCGGAGGGCTGTGGTCCACTCCAGGCGCCAGACCGGGCCCATCACGATTCGTCCCGTCCGGGAGTCGACTCCGCCTGCAGCTCCACCCCGGTGAGCTCCTGGAAGACGTCCCGGAGGTCGGGCTCCCGGACCCGGACCTGCCGGATCTCGGCTCCGGCGTCCAGGAGGGCGTCCAGGAGGGGCGGCAGGAGCCGGGCGCCCCGGGCCGTCCGGATCTGGACGGTCCGGAGGCCCGGCGATTCGCTCGCCTCCGCCACCGGCTCCTCGCCGTCCCGGAGGAGGGGAGCCAGCTCCGCTCCCTCGCCTCCCACGCAGGTGACGGCGATCCGGGTCCGGCCCCGAACCCGGGCCAGGAGCTGGTCCGGAGGGGCATCGGCCACCACCCGCCCCCTGTGCAGAAAGAGGACCCGGGTGGCCCAGCCCGGGACCTCCCGGACCTCGTTGGTGGCGAAGACCACCGCGGCACCGGCCCCGGCCCGCTGCCGGAGCTCGCGACCCAGGGCCGCCACTCCCTCCGGGTCCAGGCCCACCGTGGGCTCGTCCAGGAGGAGGAGAGGGGCGAAGGTGGCCAGCACCTCGGCCAGGAGAAGCCGGCGGCGCATCCCGAAGGAGTACCGGGAGACGGCCTCATCCAGGACCGGTCCCAGCCCCAGCGCCCGGGCCACCTCCAGCGGATCCCGACCACCCGAATCCAGACCTCCGCCGCGCACCTCCGCCAGGAAGCGGAGGTTCTCGGTGCCGGTGAGCGGCTCCCAGTGGATGGGTCGGTCGGCGGCGTAGGCGATCCGTCGGCGCAGCGCCGGCGAGGCCGGGCGGGCCGGCCGGCCCAGGAGCTCCAGGGTGCCGTCGGTGGGAGGCAGGTCGGTGGCCAGAAGGCGAACCAGCGTGGTCTTCCCCGAACCGTTGGGGCCGATGAGGGCCACCCGTTCCCCGGCCTCCACCTCCAGCGCCAATCCGTCGATGGCCACCCGTCCCGGTTGCCGGCGCGTGCCCGGATAGCGGTACCTCAGCCCCCGGGCCCGCACCGGCCGGACCGTCGTCAGAGATCCCACCCGGCCCGAGCCAGCATCCAGAGGTTCACCAGCACCACCACCAGAGCCGTCAGATAGAACGACGACGGAATCTGGCCGGCGGTGTCGGCTCCCTCTCCGCCCGGAAAGAAGGCTCCGCCGATGAGGGCCGGCAGACGCAGGGCGTGGAGCGCCCAGATGACCCGGGCGAACCAGATGTTCTGCCAGCTCCAGAGCCCCCACACCACCACCGCCAGGATTGCCACCCCCATGGCCATCCAGAGCCCCACCGGTCCCCGCTCGCCGGGGATCAGGCCCTCCCCTGCCATGACCCAGACCGCCGCCAGGTACAGGAGCCCCACGTGCAGGTACACGAAGGCGGCCTGCCTGAACTTCCGGGAGCGGGCCGCTTCGGACATCCTCGGCTACATCCCCTCGAGGCCCAGATCCGAGCGAGCGGTATCCATGACCTCGGGGGTGATGACCCGGATGGAGCGCTCCCGAGCGTAATCGGTGTAGATCCGCTTCACCATGCCCCGCACGAAGGTGGGGACCCGACCCAACCGCTCCACCGCCTCGGGGCTCCACTCCACGGGCCCGGGTCGGGGCGCCGCGTCGGAGGAGGCCTCCCCCGCCTCGAACGCGCCCTCCCGGCCCCCCTCCAGGGAGGTGCGAACCCCCTCCATGGGCTGAGCCGGCACCGTGCGGCCGCCCACCTTCACCCCCAGCGAGCTCACCATCTGGGTCTCCATGGGGTTCGTGAGCATGGCCATCTCCCGTCCGCACTCGCCGCAGACGAAGACCGCGGCCATGGTCCCGTCTCCGGGGACCTGGCGTTCGGCGAAGGCCATGACCTCGTCACAGCCCAGACAGAGGAACTTCATGGGGCCTCCTCCCTCGACGCCTCGAGCTCATCGGCCAGCTCCCCGAAGGCACGGGCCACCTCCCCCTCCGGGTCCTCCAGCACCCACGGGCGGCCCTCGTCGGTCTCACGAGCCAGCCGGGGATCGAAGGGGACGCGGGCCCAGATGGGCACGCCGGCGCTCCGGGCCAGCTCCCGGGCTCCGTCGCCGGGAAAGAGGGGGTGCCGGTC
>PWLA01000085.1 GCA_003559555.1 Gemmatimonadota bacterium
CCCACCTACCCCGGACCTCGGCCCCCGGTTCGAAGCACCTCCTTGAATCAGAACAGGCCCCGGTGGAGATTGGAAGAGTCCGCTTCTTCGCCCTCCCAGCCGCCTCACGGATCTCGGCACACATGACGCGATCGCATGCGCCAGCCCCACTGACCGGATCCCGCGAACCATGATCGGTGTGGTCGGCGCCGGAATCACCGGCCTCTCACTCAGCGTGTATCTCGAGGAGCGGGGGGTTGAGCACCGCGTGCTGGAAGCCAGCCCCAGGGCCGGAGGAGCGATTCGCTCCAGCCAGGTCGAGGGCCGGGTCCTGGACCACGGCCCCCAACGGACCCGAGCCACGCCCGCCGTGGCCGAGATGGTCAGCCTCCTGGATCTGCAGGACGAGGTGCTCCCGGTGGACCGGGATCTCCCCCTTTTCGTCTACCGGCGCGGGAGGCTACGCCGGGTTCCCTTCACTCCCCGGGAGCTGATACGAACCGACCTGCTCTCGTGGCGTGGAAAGCTCCGGCTTCTGCGAGAACCCCTGAGCCGGGGTCCGAGGCCGGACGAGACCGTGGCCCACTTCCTGGTTCGGAAGTTCGGGAGAGAGGCCTACCAGAACCTCATGGGGCCCCTTTTCGGAGGCCTCTACGGCTCCGATCCTGCGGACATGCTGGTTCGCCATTCGCTGGCGGCGCTGCTGGACACCGGGGAAGCGCGCCGGAGCTTCGTCTGGGCCTTCCTCCGCGGTGCATTCAACCGCCGTGCGACCCCCCCCGCCATCTCCTTCCGGGACGGCATGGAGGCCTTCACGGCGGCCATGCTGGAGCGGATCCGCCACCGGGTCTCGCTCAGCACGCCCGCCACTGCGCTGGAATCCGACGGAGATGGAGGGTGGACCCTCGGAACCGGTGACGGCGACACGCTGACCTGTACCGACGTGGTGCTGACCCTGGAAGCGGACCGGGCAGCCGAGCTCCTCCGAAGTGCCGCCCCGGAGAGCGCCCACCGGTTGGACCGACTCCGGTACAACGATCTGGCGCTGGTCCACCTGGTGGGTGATTGCCCCCTGGAGGGTCTGGGGTACCAGATCAGCTATGAAGAGACCTTCCGCACGCGAGGGGTCACCTGGAACGCCAGTGCCCTGGCCCGGCGGGGGGTGTACACCGCCTTCCTTGGCGGCTCCCGGGATCCTGACGCGGTCACGCGCTCCGATGACTCCCTGGGAAAGATCGCCGCCGAGGAATTCCTGGCGATCACCGGGTGCTCGGCCAAACCCCTGAAGGTGAGCCGAACCCGGATTCCGGCCTGGGATCGCAGCTGGACGGCCATGGACGCCGTCACCCTGCCCCCTGGCCTGCACCTGTGCAGCAACTATGAATCGCGGGTGGGAATTCCCGGCCGCCTGGCCCGCGCCCGGGAGCTGGCAGACCGCCTCGCAGGCTAGAAGGCCGACTTGCCCCCCTCCGACCCGGCGGCGTGTGCAACAGGTCGATAGGTCCGGTGGGCGAGATGTCGGCCGAGGAGCTTCTGGAGCCCGGCCGCCCCATGGTTTGACGAGACCTCGCCTCGCCGTGAGATTCCTTCTTCCGGTCCACGCACACCCAGGAGGCACCATGTGGAAAAAGGACGAGGCAGAGGAGACGCCGGAAGCGCCCCCCCGCCAGAAGGAACCAAAGCGAAGCGAGTCTCCCCCCAGACAGGCCACCATCGGTCGCTCCATCACCATCAAGGGAGAGGTGACCGGCAACGAGGATCTCCTCATCGAAGGGACCGTGGACGGCTCCGTCGACCTGAGGGAGCACGCGGTGACGGTGGGCAAGGAAGGTGAGGTGAAGGCCAGCATCCGGGCTCGGGTGGTCACGGTGGAAGGCTCGGTGGTGGGTGACCTCAACGCCGAGGAACGAGTCGTGCTCCGTAGTTCCGCCAGGGTTGAGGGCGACATCACGTCTCCCCGGGTGGTGCTGGACGACGGTGCCCGCTTCCGGGGCGGCGTGGACATGGGCGGGGACCCCATTCGGGACGACAACCCCGGGGACGGAGCCGCCCAGGGGACCGAGGCGGCCGCTCGCAAGGCCTCGGTCACCCAGACCCGCAACGTCGGGACCCAGACAAAGGACAAGAACGGGGGCGGCAAGGGGGAGACCGGGGGAAGCGTCCGAACCGGCGCCTCCGCCACGGCGTCTGCGGACCCCCGCTCATAGGCCCTCCCCCGGTGGATTGGCTGCGCCGACTTCTGGGGAGCACCCCAGCGGAAGACGACAAAGCTGACGATTCGGACCGGGACACCACATCTCGGAGGGCCACCCGGAGTCCCGGAGCTTCGGAGCGAAGCTTTGAGCGACGGGGGCCAGGCGACGACGTTCCCGGCGTCTCCCGGGCCGAGGCGCCGCCCGTGGCGTGGCGCCAACGCTCCGCGCCTGGCGTAGCCGCCCTCCTGGACAATGTCGCGGAAGACCGCAGCCACGCCGTGCTGGACCTGGGCACCGCCGCCCCCTCCAGCCTGGAGATCTACAGCCGGTACGGGCGTCGCGTACGTTTTGCCGAAGTTCTGGAAGCTGCCCGCTCACCCGAAGGATGGCCCGCAGTCCTGCGTGCGCTCCCACCCCAGCCCGAGGATCCCTACGATCTGGTCTTCGCCTGGGACATCCTGGATCGGCTGTATCCCCAGGAACGCCCCCGGCTGGTGGAGCATCTGACCCGGATCACGGAGCCTGGAGCCCGTCTCCACGCCGTGGTGGAATCGTCGGAGCGCGCCACCACCGCCCCGCTCCACTTTGCGCTGGCGGACGTGGACCGGGTCCACTACCGGACGGCGGGCCCTGACCGCCCGGCCCGCGATCCCCTTCTCCCGGCCGAGGTGGAACGCCTGCTGGCCCCCTTCGAGGTGATGCGGGCCTTCACCCTGAAGGGCGGACTGCGGGAGTACGTGGCCGTCCGGCGGAAGGACTGACCCAGGAACCTCGCCCGAGAAAGGCTCACGCCTTTGGCGGTCCCCACCCTCCGTCCGCCCTCCGATGACCCGCCGAGCCCGAGCGATCTCGCCGATGTGGTTCTCCTCCCGCCATCTCCTCCTCCAGGCGAACGATGGCACGCTGGAGACGACGCACCTCCTCTTCCAGCTCCACGATGGCGTCCAGGGCCCGGGCCTTCCTTTCCGCATCGGTGGTGGGAGGTGAGATACCCGGGCTGTCCATGGACTCCCGAATCACCCCCTCAGGCGACACGCCGTTGCCCTCCCCTTCCTGGCCAGGGCCGCGCCCGTCCTGAGGCACCAACCTCCGGCGAAGACGCTGGCGTTCCTTCTCCCGTCGCAGTGCCTCGGTGAACGAGATGCGACGTGGGCGGGACCGTGGCGGACGAGACGGCTTGGAGCGGGGTCCTTCGGGGTCGGCCATGATTCTCCCTCCGGGGGCGGGTCGGACGAACGCTTCGACTCAACGGGAGAACGATGGGGATGGGGACGGGTCCGGCGGATGGCTGAACCGGCCGGACGACGCCCGGGGGGTTGGCTCGCTGCCGGGCTGCGTTCCCCCAGGGAGCGATCGTGACGGCCCTTGTGGAGGTGCCGGGGCGCTCGTAGCCTTGGTCCAATCCGGTGGGCCGGCCAGCAGCCAGCGCCACGCCTCCCTTCTCCCGAACGCCACCTCTACCCCGGAGGACGCATGACCTGGGACCAGATCTTCGACCTGGCCCTCGAAACCCTCACCATCGGCTTGCAGTGGGTAGCCATCCCCCTCATTCTGGCGGGCCTGGTCCTGGTGGGTCGGTCCATGGTTCATCGGGCCCGGGATCAGGAGCAGCTCACTGCGGGCCGGGCCGGATGGTGGGCCGGCCTCATCCTCTTCTTCCTCTTCTTCGTGCACGAGCTTCCGGCCTTTCGTCCTCCCCACACCGGCGTGGAAGGCGGGGTCGTGGTGGACATCTGGGGTGTGGTGGCGGGAACGGCGCTGGGCTTCGCCATCCTCTGGGGGGTGTCCTTTCTCTCGGCCGCCCGGGTGGTGGGGTTCCTCGTACTGTTCCTCACCTTCGCCGGCCTGGCGTCGCTCCACAGCTATCTGTTTCTGGAGACCCGGAACCAGTTCTTCATCGCCGGCACTCTGGGAATGGCGCTGGGCGGACTCCTCCACCTCATCGTCTTTCCAGGAAGCCTCCTGAGCACCGGCAAGGACAAGGAGAAGGAAGAGGCGGGGCAGGCAGGGTCGCCGCGAACCTACTGACGCTCCCAGGCCTCCCGGCTCGGAAGGATCTCCGGCTCGGGCACGTCGGCTCCGGGCTCGATCTCGATCCGGGCCCGCTCGTCGACGATGAGGCGGCCGCCAATGTAGGCGTCCGCATCGATCCGGATCACCGGGGTCCGCCCGGTGGACTCGATGAAGGGAAGCCACGACCAGCTTCCCCGGTCCTCGGGCATCAGGAGGATCAGGTCACCCTCCACCCGGCTCGTGCCACCCAGGTGCACGTCGCCATTCATGACGTCGATGTGGTGTGCCACCCGGGCATGCTCCAGCCGCACCGCACCATTTCGGGTGCGCACATGCCCGTCCACCGAAGACCCGGCAGCCAGATGGACGGCTCCGTTCCGGGTGCGGACATGGCCTTCGATGAGCCCGTCCTCCGCCAGCCGGATCTGGCCGTTTCGGCTTTCGACGGTACCTCGAACCCGGACTCCGGGGGCCAGGTCGATGGCCCCGTTCCGCGTGTCGACATCACCTTCGACCTGAACGCCCTCACCCAGATCCACCCGGCCGTTTCGACTCTCCACCGGCCCGTGGATCGTAGTGTACGCCCCTGCTTCGATGTGCCCATTTCGGGTGTTCAGCGAGCCCACCTGGGCCCTGGGGCCGACCGTGATCCGCCCGTTCCGGGTAGATACGGCGTCGGCTCGCACCCTCTCGCCCAGGGTGACCTGACCGCCTCGGGTGGTGACGGTGCGAACCTCCGCCCCCTCGCCGACGGTGACTCGTCCGTTCCGGCTCTGAATCGGGCCCGTGATGGTGGCACCAGCCTCGACGTGAACAGGCTGGTTCCGCGTCTCCACCCCCGGGCCACCGGCTGTGGTCGTCCCCTGCGCGTGCACTTCGCCGTGCTTCGCTCCGGAGATCAGGGGCAGAGTCAAAAGGAGCATCGTCAGTGCCGCTGCATACCCGGTGCTCCGCTTGGTCATGGACTGCATCTCGAATCTCCTGAACCTGGACTTGAAGTTGGGACAGACGGCGTCGGGCCTCAATTCCACCCTACGGACCGTCGATGGACAGGGTTTCAGAGGGCGCCCCCCGCTCTGCCACGATCTCTCCGCTCGGAGGGATTCTACGGGCTCACATGCCCCTCCGGGGTCCGCAGACCCGACTCCACCTCCCATGCCCACTGCCGGTCCAGAAGCGACTCTTCGAGCTCGGCCGGATCCTCCATGCCTCCCTCGATGAGCTCGTCGCGCCACACGATCCAGCTCCGCTGAAGCTCTCTCAGCAGGTTTACCCCTCGTGCCGTGCCCCACGGAAACTCACACGAACCCAGACCCTGCAGGTCCGGGAGCAGAAGCCGACGATCCAGCTCGCCGAAGACCTCGGCACGCCAGTCCATCACTGCCGGATCGTCCTCGTCACCACCAGGGCAGCTGTCCAGGCGCCAACGGATGTACTCCCGGTCCTCCAGGACGGCCTCGGCCCACGGGAGATGGAGGTCTTCCTGCCGGCTCAGGTAGCCGAAGAACCTGGACAGGGACACGGGCATGCGCCGGGCCACCGTCAGGCCCTCGGCATGGTTCCGGGGGTGCCAATCGTGCAGGAACTGCCGGAGATCCCGCTCGTCCACCCCGCCCACCGGTACCCCTTCCACTACCAGAAGAAACCGGAGGAAGGTGCCCACGTTCAGCGCATGGGCCCGCACTGTATCATAGCTCAGTCCCTCCCAGTCCAGTTCTGTGGCGAAGTCCTGCATCAAGAGAAGCGCCTGCGTTCTGGCGGCCACCACGGCCTCGGGCAATCCCTCCGACTCCGGATCATCCAGAGGCACCTCGACCGCGTCCGGGTCGCCATCCGGGTTCTGGACGTCGTCCAGCCCTTCGGGAAGGGGAAGGAAGGCACCCGGCCGGGCCCCGGACCCTCGGGGCCCGGCCGGCCGTGGGGTGGGATAGTGAGCAAATGAGAAGGGATCCTCCAGCCGCTCTATCCTCAGGCCGCTGGCGGGATGACGCCACCCTCCGTCCCCTCCTGCGTGGGGGACTCGAGTACCGGGGCGTCGCTCCCCCGTCCGCAGATGGGCGATCCAGGCCGGAATCGCCTCCAGCGCCCGCGTCAGCCGTCCAAGGTCCTCACGGCTCATCCCTCCGCCGGGCGTGTTGATGGCCGTTATGACCGGATAAGCCGCCGGGTCCGCCACTTCCCATCCCTTTCGGGCCAACTCCCGGCGCATGGGCCGCGGCAGCTCCCGCGCCTCCTCGAACATCACGGTGAGAACCCGGCCCTGCATGTTGGAGAACGCCTCCGCGGGATCCAGTACGGAGAAGACGTCCAGGAGCTCGCTCGACTCCTCGTAGATGCTGAGGCCGAAGACCTCTCCGGCATTCCCCATGACCGAGGCGCCCCACTCGGACCCATCGGGGAACCCGAGCCCAAGGGCATCGCCATCGGTCAGCTCCTCCCAGGGTCGGGTGCGAAAGCAGGCGGCGGCCACCTCGAAGAACTCCCGCACATCCTGTTCGGGCAGACCCCATGCCGTCCAGGTCTGGGGAGACGACATGGGGGGCCAGAGGTCCACGCCGGCCACGTCGGCCGTCAGACTCCGGGCCGGCTCGTACACTCGGTCCATGGGCCAGATGGCCTGCACCGATATCTCCGGATCCGAACGGAGCGACACCAACGCCTGAGCCACCTCGGGATGATGCACCGCCACCGTGCCGGGTCGCGCCTGGGTCAGTTCCATGGCCTCGTCCAGAACGCCGGAGAGAGCTGCGGCAACCTCCTCCGGTTCGCCTGAGAGATGAAGAACCACGTCGAGGGCCAGGACGGCATCCCGGGTGGCCACCATGAGGGCAACGGGCCGGGCATTCGGCTCGCTGTCGATGGCACTGGGCAAGGGGATGGCTCCCAGCTCCCAGGTCCGGTCTCGCTGGGCCGATTCCCGGAGCCGGGCCGCCTTGCCGGGATGACCGTACAGCGATGCCGCGTCAGGGGGGCGGGTCCGGCCGCGGCCTTCCCTGGCGAGGTCCCCGGGCCGGCAGCAGCGCTTGTATTTCTTGCCGGATCCGCAGGGACAGGGGGCGTTTCGGGACGGGGGCACGTTGGCGTCCTCCAGGCCGGTAGACTGAGGGAATTCTCCTCCTCGCAGGTGCGAAGGGGGCTCATCCAAAGTAGGCGGAGGCCTCCGGGCCGTCGAGGCCGAAGGGAGAGAGGCTGCGGATACGGCCCCCCGGACCTGAGGTGAGTCGTATCCTGAGTTGGAAGGCCGTTGAAGCACCGAGAGGGCCCATGCTCATTACTCGTCGTTCTCTCCACCTCCACCGGTCGGCCCGTCGCCTCGGGTCGCCAGGTCCTCCAGAGTCGTGCGGGCAAAGAAGGCCCGGACGGATCGGGAGACTCCCTTCCAGTGCTCGTGGGCCGAGCACGGGTCATCGTCGGAGCACACCGTCCGACCCATGATGCACCGCTGCTCGTCGGCAAGCAGTTGAGGCTCAAACACCTTCACGATCCGGCTCAGTGGAATGTCCCGGGCCGGGGCCGCCAGTCGGAAGCCTCCCCGGGGACCCCGGGTCGAAGCCAGGATCCCCTCTCGGGAAAGAGCGTGGAGGATCTTCGAAAGGTAGTTCCGGGGCACATCCAACGCAGAGGCGATCTCCTCGGCCTGCAGGATCGTCTCCTCCGCGGTCCTGGCTGACGGGTCGGTACCCTCTCTCGCCAGGTGGGCCAGAGCTCGAAGCGCGTACTCGGTGGTCTGCGATAGCATGGATGGGGAAGCAACACGAAGGTGGTCACGGGATGGGACGGACTCCCGCCTTCGTACGCCAAGCAATGGAGGAGGGTCCCGGGGTTGAATGAACCCTGGTGCTATAATTATCATAACCTAATGATCAATACGCCGACACGGGGATTTCCAGTGTCGATGTCCTCCCCTCCCCCGGAGCACGAAGGGCACCGCCCATGATGCGTCACCAGACGGAATCGACCCACCGACCCTCCGCGCCGCCCCGGATTCCCGAGGTGGACTTCGACCAGGCCCCGTTTCTGGTCATCTGGGAGACCACGCAGGCCTGTGACCTGGCCTGCGTGCACTGCCGGGCCGAGGCACGTCCCTGCCGAGACCTGGGGGAGCTGTCCACGCTGGATGCCATGCGGCTCATGAACGACGTACGTAGGTTCGGGCGCCCACTCTTCGTGCTGACTGGAGGCGATCCCTTCAAGCGTCCCGATCTGGTGGATCTCGTAGAGCACGGCGCCCGGATCGGACTGCGGATGGGCCTCACCCCCTCAGCCACGCCCCTGGTCACCGCCGAGCGGCTGGCGGCGCTCCGGGACGCGGGTCTCGCGCGACTGGCCATCAGCATGGACGGCCCCGACCCCGAGACCCACGACACGTTTCGGGGCATGCCCGGCTCCTTTCAGCGCAGTCTCGAGATCCTGGAGACGGCCCGCAATCTGGGTCTGTCCACCCAGGTGAACACCACCGTGACCCGCTCCACACTGGACACCTTCGACGCCATGGCCGAGCTCGTGGCAGAGTTGGGGATCAGCCTCTGGTCGGTCTTCTTTCTGGTGCCCACCGGCCGAGCCAAGGCGGAGGACGTGGCCGGTGCCGAGGAGTTCGAGAAGGTCTTCCACCGAATGTACGATCTGTCGAAGGACGCGTCTTTCGACATCAAGAGCACGGCGGCCCCCCACTACCGGCGGGTCATCCTGCAGCGCCAGGTGCAGGAGCGAAAGCGAGGGGAACGGAGTGCTCCACCCGAACCCCTGACGGGCGGTGTGGGCTTTCACATGGGAAGGGGATCCGGGGCCGGGCCCGCGATCCCGGCCACCGCCCGAGCCAAGGGAGTGAACGACGGAAACGGGTTCGTCTTCGTGAGCCACCTGGGCGACATCTATCCCTCGGGATTCCTGCCCCTCGGGGTGGGCAACGTTCGCAGCGACGACCTGGTGGAGGTCTATCGCGAGAGTCCTCTCCTGCAGGCGCTCAGGGACCCGGACCGGCTCAAGGGGAAGTGCGGGGTGTGCGAGTACCGGGCCGTGTGCGGTGGCTCCCGGGCTCGGGCCTACGCCGTCACCGGCGACCCCCTGGAGGCCGAGCCCTACTGCACCCACATCCCGACCCGGTGGAAGCACATGCAGGCGGAGGGGGTATCCCGGAGGTCGGAGAGGGGAGGCACGGGGAAGACTCAGCGCCTGCCTGTCCTGGGAGGTTGAGTCGCCGCAGAGGCAACCTCCAGCACCTCCGCCGGGTACGCAGTTGGAGATGGTGCTCCGGGCCCCGGCCTCCGAACCGGCCTGCCCACGACCCGCCTTCCACTGGATGACACCCTATGATCCAGACGCATGTACGAGGATGGTCCCTTGCCTTCGCCGCGGCGGGCGTGTGCCTCCTGGCTCTGGCCCCCGCCGGGGCCGACGGTCAGGAGCCCGGCGCCGAGCAGCAGGTCATTCTGGTCACCGGCTCCACCTCGGGGCTGGGCGAGGAAGTGGCCCGCCGCCTGGCAGCCACCGGCGCCCATGTCATCGTCCACGGCCGAAGCGAGGAACGGGGCATGGCGCTGGTCCGGGAGATCGAGGAAGCGGGGGCGGGAAGCGCCTCGTTCCACGCCGCCGACCTGGCGTCTCTGGATGAGGTCCGGGAGCTGGCCCGGACGGTACTGGAGAACTACGACCGGCTGGACGTGCTGGTGAACAACGCCGGGATCGGCTCGGCCCGAGACGGCCGTCAGGAGAGCCATGACGGGTACGAACTGGTCTTCCAGGTAAACTACCTCTCCCACTTCCTCCTCACTGACCTGCTGCTCCCGCGGATCGTGGAGAGCGCTCCCGCCCGGATCGTGAACGTGGCCTCTGCGGCCCAGTCCCCCATCGACTTCGACGACGTCATGCTGGAGGAGGAGGGCGCCATAGGTCGGGCCTACGGGCAGAGCAAGCTGGCCCAGATCCTACATGCCTTCGATCTGGCCCAGGAGCTGGAGGGCACCGGCGTGATCGTG
This sequence comes from Gemmatimonadota bacterium, assembly GCA_003559555.1. GTDB lineage: Bacteria > Gemmatimonadota > Gemmatimonadetes > Longimicrobiales > Gaopeijiaceae > PWLA01. The sequence goes on from PWLA01000085.1 coordinate 10,163, forward strand.
AACGCGCTGCATCCGGCCACTTTCATGGACACCGGCATGGTCCGCCGGGCCGGCGTGGAGCCCCGAGCCACCGTGGACGAGGGCGCGGACGCTGTCATGCAGCTCATCGTGGATCCGGTTGAGAGCGGCCAGTACTTCAACGGCCTGGAAGCCGCTCGGGCCAACCCCCAGGCCTACGACCAGGAGGCCCGGGCGAAGCTCCGCGAGTTGAGCCGGGAGCTGGTGGGGCTGGCACCGACAGGAGGCTGACCCAACAGGGACGCCGGCAACACCCGACTCCCTGCTGAAATACGACCGGGGCCCTTCTCCTCCCCCCTTTCCGTTATCTTGTAGGCGTATCCGAACAGCAGGTTCGGCAGTCGAAGGGGACCCGGGAGCCTTCCGGGTCCCCTTTGTCATGCTTGCTCCGGCTGCCAAGCGGAACGTCTCCATCGCCCTGGCCAGGGCCAGCACACCCGGCCGAGCGTCTTCTTCTCGTCCCGATGTGCTCCCGTGCGTCTGATGACGCCGGCCCATGACCCTGACAGGAGCGGCCTCCCGTGGGAGGCCTGTAGACCATATGACACGTTCGACCCTGAAGGAACGCAGCAACACCGCCACCGCCGGGAGCTCATTCGACTCCCTGGGGGTTCACCCGGAACTCCTCCGCGCCCTAGGTGACATGGGGTTCACCGAGCCCACGCCCATCCAGCGACAGGCCGTGCCCGCCGGGCTGGAAGGCCGCGATCTCCTGGGATGCGCCATGACCGGAAGCGGTAAGACCGCCGCCTTTCTCCTTCCCATCCTGCAGCGGATCCAGAACCTGCCACGGGGTGTGACCCGTGCGCTGATCCTCACCCCGACCCGGGAGCTGGCGGCTCAGATCGACGAGGAACGCCGTGCGCTGGCCCGGTACACCGGAACCACCGGGGCGGCTGTCTTCGGCGGTGTCTCCATCCGTCCCCAGGAGAAGGCCTTCCGCAAGGGTGTGGACATCCTGGTGGCCACTCCGGGTCGGCTCCTGGACCACTTCCAGTATGACTACGCCCGCCTCGATGGAATCGAAATTCTGGTTCTGGATGAAGCGGACCGGATGCTGGACATGGGATTCCTGCCGGACATCCGCCGGGTCCTGCGGCACCTGCCCGGGCGAAGCCGCCAGACCATGTTCTTTTCCGCCACCATGCCGAAGCCCATCGTGGAGCTCTCCCGCGAACTCCTCACCGATCCGTTGCGGCTGAACGTGGAGCGGAAGCAGGAGCCTGCCACCGGGATCTCCCAGGCCCTCTTCCCGGTCCCGGCCCAACGGAAGCCGGCGCTCCTCATTGAGCTCCTGAAGCGGAACGAAGTGGGCAACGTCATTGCCTTCTGCCGGACCAAGCACCGGGCCAAGCGGCTCTACCAGAAGCTGGAGAAGGCGGGGATCTCCGCCGCCCAGATCCACGGAAACCGAAGCCAGAACCAGCGCACCAAGGCTCTGGACGGGTTCCGGAGCGGCAAGGTCCGGGTGCTGGCGGCCACCGACATCGTGGCCCGAGGCATCGACGTGGAGGCACTGGACCATGTGGTGAATTTCGACGTCCCGAACGTGGCCGAGGACTACATCCATCGGGTGGGTCGGACGGCCCGGGCCGGCGCCACGGGCGAAGCCTACACCTTCGTCTCCCCCGAGGAGGAGAGTGACGTCCGATCCATCGAGCGTGCGGTGGGGCGCCCCCTCCCGAGACGAACGCTGGAGGCCTTCGACTACGATGCCCCCGCAGCCGAGCGTTTCGAGGTTCCAGTCGGGGAGCGAATCGCCGCCATGAAGGCCCGCAGGAAAGAAGAGCGAGCCCGGGCCCGCCAGAAAGAGGCCCGACGACGCAACTGAGGGAGCGGCCGGCTCCGGATCTTCCTGGAGCCTGAGGCACCGGCGAAGATCGGAGTCGGCCGCCGTGGGTCACGGCCCGGGCCGGTCAGCGGTCCGATCCCCGCAGGGACCCACCGCTCCAGCCCGTCAGACCATGCCTCAGATGTCCACGGTCTCCGAGAGGGAGATGTCGTTGCCGCACACGGTGCCCGAGATCGTGCCTGTCAGTGTGTTCTCGGTTCCGCTGAAGTCGTAGGAGACACTGATGGGGCAGGTACCGCTCCGGCCCCCACTCTCCCAGGCGATGCCGCCCTCTTCGCTGCCCTGCATGCTGAACGCCGTCTCGCTGAAGGTCATGTTGAAGCTGGATACCACCGAGGGAGATCCGTCAAAGAGCCAGGCCGAACCGTCGGAGGAGGAGCTCACCTGGCAGTTCCGATGGGTCTGAGTGAGGGTCCACTGGAGGGCCTCCTGGGCCTCGTCGACCGAAATCGAACCCTCCACGTCGATGGAGCCCCCCTCGGGACAGGACATCGTCTCGGAAATGTCGAACTGGGTCGAGGCGGCGACCCCGGCAGGGGGCGATCCGGTGAACCCTACGGCACCCAGTCCAAAGCCTCCGGCCTCCACCAGGGCCTCCAGCATGACCTCGGCCTCCTCGGGGCTGAGCTGATCGCCTGAAGCGGCGGGGCCGTCGTCGCTGCACGCCAGGAGGCCGAAGGCGAGGGCGAGAGCGAGGGCGGCGATTCTGAAACGAAAGACTTGCATGGCTTCTCTCCGATGGAGTCGGATTGGTAATCTGGGACTTAAACGGGCCCAGGGAATATCAATTCCCTCGGGGAACGTTCAAGGGAGGCTCATCCCTCCCGCTTGATAGTGCGCAGGTCAGGGGCGCCGTCCGCCGCCGTGGGCCGGGACCCGGGCACCTGTGGGGGCGACACTCCGGGTATGACTCATCGGAAATCCGGTTCAGGGCAGAGCCAGCGCCGCCGTCACCCAGAGCTTCGTCCGATCTGCCTCCTGGCTGCCCGCCATCCTGTGGCCCGCGGCGTAGTCTGCGAACTCCACGCTCAGGTTCACCCGAGGACGCGGCTGGGCCGTCAGCGTCAGGTTGTACTCCCGTCCCAGGTCGCGACGGTCACCGGCGGAATCCGCTTTCTCCGCCCTGTAGCTGTGGTAGGCGGCGGCCACCCGAACCGTACCCAGACGGGACACATCGGTCCAGCGGTAGGCCAACCGACCGTGCAGGTCCCGGACCCCCTCTGGAGGCGTGGTCAGAAATCGGTCGGCGAAGCCCTGGAAGGCGTGCAAGGTGGCCAGGGGAGTGGCGAAGCCACGTTCCCCATCGCCCTCCAGCACCTCCAGTCCTGCGCTGGCCGTCATGCCTCCAGCGCTGAGACGCCCCTCCAGCTCCCAGTACGCCAGGGAGAAGTCGGACGGGTTGTCCCCGTGTTCAGTCTGGCGGGAGTACCCGCCAGTCCAGCTCCCGCCCAGATCGGATCCCAGCGCCCGCTGGCCGGCATAGCGAACGCCCACAGTGCGGTTGGAGGCCCCCACGAGCCCATCCCCCAGATCCACGAGGTAGGCGTGCCCGCTCAGGGTTCCCAACGGCAAGTCCCAGGTGACCCGGGCCAGGTGCGTGTCCGCATCGGCAGTCCCTGCCGGTGAGTTGCTCCCCAGGATCCGATTCACCTGCCAGAGGTAGCTGTAGTCCACCCTCACGACGCTCTCCGTCGGACTCTGGAGCCGTAGGGCGTCAAAGGTCTGCTCGTTCTGCCTGAACCCCACATTTCCCACGAAGCGGGCGTTGTCGTGGATGATCCGTTGACGCCCGGCCACCACCGACCACCCTTCCGGGCTTTCCCAGGTGAGGTGCAGCCGGTTGATCCGCTCCGAATCGGGATCCGGAACGAGGGGATACTGCGAGGCCGCAAAGTCGTCCGGCCCGTCAGGCACCCCGCTGTTGAAGTCGTCCATCCCCAACGCCCGGGTCATGTCACCCTCGATCAGGACCCGGAAGCCGGACACGGTGCCGCTCTCGGCCCCGAGGCGGACCCGGACCGTGAGGGCCCGGGCATTGTCTTCAAAGCCCGTCTGCTCCACGTGCTCGAAGCGGAGACGGGCATCCAGGAGGGGTCGAGCCTCCTGGATCAGGGGGTGAAGAGCCTGCTGGCCCTGCACGGAAGCCGGGACCGTCAGCCCAGTCGCGAGGGCACCTGCCACGAGGCCGAGGAGGGCTGCCGCGGACGTGAAGGATGAGCACCGGACACTCACGGGAAAAGACATGGTCTACCGGTCGGACAGTTCGCGGGTAAGAATCCGGTCCAGCGTCGAGGCGAAGGCGCGCTTGTCCCGTTCCTTGTAGGGATCCGGGCCCCCGGTCTCCACGCCCGTGGAACGAAGTCCGTCCATGAAATCTCTGATGGAGAGCCGCTCCCGGACATTGTCGGGAGTGAATTCCTCTCCCCGGGGCTCGATGACCAGAACACCCTTCTCCACCAGCGCCGCCGCCAGCGGAATGTCGGCGGTGACCGCCAGATCGCCCGGCTCGGCCTGATCCACGATGTGCTGGTCGGCGACGTCAGGGCCACCGGCGACCCGCACGGACTGGACGAAGGCGTTGCCCGGCGGAACGTAGATCCGCTGATTCGCCACCAGGAAGGTGTCGAGCTCCAGGCGTTGGGCGGCACGGAAGACCACCTCCTTGACCGCACCGGGCGACGCATCTGCGTCAATCCAGAGTCTCATACGGGCTTCGGGAGGTTCACCAGTCGAGGCCTCACGCTCAACCCATCAGATCGCTTGCATCGGGACCGCGCCAGATGTTCCCCAGATCCGGGGCATCGAACCAATCATCGGGAGCATCGTCGGACAGAGGGATCCGGCGGCCGGTGATGGAAGCGCCCTGGATCCGGGCGATGTAAGCCTTGGGGCCTCCGGCGAAGGGTTCGATGAGCCGCTCGGACAGGCGCCTGCGCTCGCCTTCCTGCACCACCTGTGTGACGCGCCCCCGAACCAGCACGCTCCAGCCGAAGCGCCGCTTCTCGTCCACTTCGTCCAGCTCAAAACAGGCCGTCCCTCCCTCCACCGCGGCCAGAAGCTTGGCGCCGGGGTCGGTTCTGAACACGATAGCTCGACCGTCCAGCACGTAGTTCACCGGCAAGATGAGGGGCCCGTGATCATCGGTGATTCCCACCCGCCCGAAGCGATGCCGCTCAAGGAGGCGCAGACAGGTCTTCGTGTCGATCTCCTCAATTCTGTGTTCCTTGCCCATCTGGATCTCCCTCGGTCAGTTTCGCGCGCCCCGGTCCACCCTCCACGTCCCCACCTCCCCAGAAGTACTCGAAGGGTGCAAGAGGCGGTCCAACCCGAGGACGCGCCCGCCCTCATCCGTCTCCCTGCCTTCTGCATTCTCCGCTCCCGACCGTGGGTTCCCGGCTCTCGAATCGCATGGGCCGCTGAACGGTCATCCTGGAGTCCTCCCGCACCCCCGCACGCCGACCCTCGATTCGGACATCCAGGTGGGCCACTTCACCCTCCCACGGGACAGATCGTCCGGGACCGGCGACGGACACGCCGCGGCCTGTACCACCACCGTTCGGCTCAGAAGGTCATGCGGTAGACCAGGGTCAGGTTCCGTGCAGGCATGGGGAATCCCCGCTCCTCGACCCGAGAGAGGTGGTCGCGGTAGAGACGGTTCGTGGCGTTGTCCATCCGGAGGATGAGGGTGTGGCGCCCCTCGGCGTCGAGCCGAACTCCCGCATCGGCGTCCAGGAGGAAGTACCCGCCAGTGGGCGCTTCTCCCGGCGCCACTCGACGCTGGGAACGAACCGCCCGACCGGTGGAGCCGACCCACCACCGACCGGGCTCATAGCGCGCTTCCAACCGACCCCTGAGGGGAGGGATGGTGGGGAGGGGAACGCCGGCGACTTCGGCCAGCTCGCCGGAGCGGCGGTCGCCTCGCACGTAGTCCAGCCCCACGGCCAGGCGGAGGGCCCTGCCGAACTGTGCCGACGCCGTGGCCTCCCCACCCAGCATTCGGGCATCGGTAGCCTCGTACCGGAAGACGGGCAGGCCGGACTCCGGGTCCTCCTCCCCTTGCGGCTGGAAGGCCACGAAACCCTGGATTCGATTCATGAAGGCGGCGACCTCGAGGG
>PWLA01000297.1 GCA_003559555.1 Gemmatimonadota bacterium
CTGGTGGTCGGGACCGCCGGTGCACGCCCCGTACGCGATGGCTAAGTTGAGGACCGGGCCGCTCCAACACTTTGAACTTTTCCAGGGGATCGTACGCAGTCATGCCTGCCGAGTCACAGGAGCGGTCCATCGGGTTCGTGGCCGCGACCGGGATCGGAGTGGCTGCCATCGTAGGTGGCGGCATCTTCGTTCTGGGTGGCGTTGCCGTGGCGGAGGCGGGCCCGGGGGCCATGGTGGCCTTCGCCCTGAACGGCTGCATCGCGCTGATCACGGCCCTGGCATTCTCGGAGCTGGCCACCGCCTTCCCGGAGAACGGGGGGCAGTACGTCTACGCCCGCCGCACCTTCTCGGTCCGGGCGGCGTTCGGGGTCGGTTGGATCATGACCTTCGCCCACGTGGTGGCGGGGGTGCTCTACGCCCTTGGCTTTGCGGCGTACGCGGTGGCAGCGCTTGAGGCTCTTCTTCCCGCTTTGCTGGACCCCCTTTCAGGCGGCTGGATCCGGGCATTTACCCTCCTGATCGCCCTTGGAGCAACGGCCTTCTACGGGCTCCGGCTCGCCCAGGGCGCCGCGGCGGGCGGGCAGGTCGAGAACATCGGGAAGCTCGCGGTCTTCGCCATCCTCATTGCGGCGGGCCTGGCGGTCATGGTCCAGCGTGGACCCGCCGACGCCCTGGCGCCCCTGGACCCCTTCTTCGAGCTCGGCATGATGGGAGTCGTGGCCGCCATGGGGTTCACCTTCATCACCTTCCAGGGCTTCGAGCTCATTGCCGGGGTCGCGGGGGAGATCAAGGAGCCCCGACGCACCGTCCCCCGGGCCATGTTCGCGAGCCTGGGGATCGCCCTCCTGGTCTACCTTCCCCTGCTTCTTGTGGTCACCAGCGTGGGAGTGCCCCAGCCGGGAGGCTCACCGGCAGCCGTGGCCCGGGAGTTTCCGGAGACCTACTTCGCCGTGGCGGGTTCGGCTTATCTGGGTGCGTTCGGGTTCTGGCTGGTCATGATCGCTGCACTGCTCTCGACCCTGACGGCGCTCCGCGCCAACCTCCTGGCCGGTTCCCGGGTGGCGCTGGCCATGGCACGGCACCGGACGCTCCCCCGGGCCCTGGAGCAGTTGCATGCGCGAACCCAGGCCCCGGTCACCGCCATCACCTTCATCTGTGTGAGCGCGGCCGTGCTCATCCTGGTGGTGCCCGACCTGGCGGCGGCAGGGGAGGCGGCTTCGCTGATCTTCCTCTTGACCTTCGCCATCACCCACCTGGCGGCCTGGCAGGTGCGCAGCCGTGCGGGAGGGCGGATCGAAGGAGCGTACGCCGCTCCCCTCTTCCCCCTGGTTCCCCTGGTCGGGATCGCGGCCTGCGGGTCGCTGATCCTGTTTCAGCTCGTGACGGTGCCCACGGCCGGGATCCTGCTGGTGATCTGGATCGGGTTCGGCGCCTCCATCTATGCCGGCTTCCTCTCGAGCCGGGCCGAAGCCCTGGACGCCGCGGTGGCCGGGGAGGACCCCCTGTTCAGCCGCCTCCGGGGGCGCCGAACCTCCGTGCTCGTTCCCATTGCGAACCCGGCCAGGGCAGGGGGGTTGGCCTCGGTCGCGGGTGCCCTGGCCCCACCCTCCATCGGTCGAATTCTGCTCCACCAGGTGGTGGTGGCCGACGAACTCACCGACGAAGCCCAACTCCGGAAGGCCATGACGGAAGGGAACGCGGCTCTCAGCAACGCGCTGGTGCGGGCTCGCAGCGAGGGGCTCAGGACCGAACTCCTCCTGACGGTGGCCACCGATCCCTGGGACGACATCGCCCGGATCGCCCTCGAACACGAAGTGAACAGCGTCCTCCTCGGCCTGGCTCAGGTCCCCGGCGGCGGGCAGGAGCCGGAGGAAGCCGGCACTCCGTCCCATCCCATCGACCAACTCCTGGTCCGCCTCCCCTGCGATGTCTCCCTCCTCCACGGGGGAGCGGATTTCGATCTGGACCGGGTGCGGCGCGTCCTCATCCCGCTCAGCGGACGCAACGACCACGACCGTCTCCGGGCCCGGATGATCGGCACGCTGGCCCGGAAGGGGCTGGAGCATCTCAGCTTCCTCCACGTCCTGCCTCCGGACGCCCCGGCCGAGGATGAAAAACGGGCCCTCTCAGCCCTTCGCAGATACGTCCAGGACGAGGCCCGTGGACGGGGGGAGGCCACCGTCTGCCGGGCCGACGACGCCATCGCCGAGGTCGTCCGGAGGGCGAAAGGGTTCGACCTGCTGGTCCTGGGAATCACCCGGCCCCGTGGCGGACGCAGCCGCATGGGAGCTCTCTTGGCGCGGATGGTGCGCCAGGCGCCTTGCCCCGTGCTCATCATCTCGCACCCGCCACGAGGACGAGGGGGAGCGCGGCCCTTCTGAGGCGATTCAGTGGAATCACCGGGAGTCGTTGCGATCTCCTTCACCCACGACGCCCGGACTGAGCAGCAGTTCGCGCTCAACGGCGGCCTCCACCGCGTCGGGGGTAAAGAGGAGGGGGAAGAACTCACCTTCGGCCCACAGGGGAAGCAAGTTGTCGTAATAGGGACTGCCGGGCTGCATGGATTGCCCGGGCGCGCTGGTGGCCCGAGAGCGATCCAGGTCCGAGAAGTCGATGATCTCGCGAAAGGTGGCCCCGGTGGCCGCCACCGTTCCTCCTCCCCCGGAGCGCTCCACCCGGGGCAGATCGTACGCGCTCACCAGCCGGTGGGGAAACTCGCTTCGCTGGATCCGGCCCCAGCGCCAATCGCTTCGGTTCTCGCCGAGCCGCCCGGTGAGTTGGTCCATGGCCCCGGCCAACGCCTCCTCTGCCAGTGCCTGCCGGTCAGCGACCGGCGTGTCTTCTTGCCGGGCATCGGAATCAAGGTTTCGGCGGAAGGCGTTGTGGATGGCCGCTGCCCGGCTCTCCCGATCGTAGCGTCCGTCCCAGGCCAGAAGCTCGGAGCGGGCCCATTCCACGTCGGCGTCCGTAGAAGTCCATCCCTCGATCAGGGGCCGGTCCTGGTTCTCCCACCAGGGATGAACCACGTCCAGGATCATCTCCTCGAAGTCCTCCGCGGTGAGCTCGCCCTCGCCCACCTCGGCGAACATCTGCTGAAGCCGGTCCCAGCGTGAGAACGGCCCACTCCGGAACATGAGGGGCGGGTAGTATCCGGGGGGTTGGACGTCGTGGTTCGCCGTGCCCAGCCAGCCCCGCTCCGGATTGAACTCCTGGGGGAGCTCCGTGTGGGGCCGAAACCCGTCCCACCCGTACTCGCCAGTCCCTGGGACCGGCAGTCGGCCGTACCAGCCTCCCGTCCGGTTCGGGGTCAGGGCGGCGGCGAGCCAGGCGATGTTTCCGTCGGCGTCCCCGCAGATCATGTTTTCCGAGGGCGCGTGGTAGTAGGCCAGCTGGTCGATGAACCCGGCGCAGTCGTCCACCTCAGCCAGCCGGAGAGCGCCCAGGTAGCCTCCGCTGCCTGGCTCGTTGGCCGTGGAGCGCACCGCGTAGGCCACGTGGTTCACCGAGTCCACGTAGAAGACGGGCCCATGGCGGCTGAACCGGTGCTCCACCACCCGGGGTTCCTCGTCCCGCACGGGGATCGTGTCCACCTCGATCTCCAGCGGATACCACTCGCCCTCCCAGAGCGCCTCGTCCAGGTTCTCCGGGTTCAGCGTCTCCACGAACACGTCGGCCTGGTCGGTGCCCACGATGGTGAGGCCCCAGGCCACCCGTCCGTTGTGGCCGATGGCGACCCCTGGGATGGCGGGCTCGGTTGCCCCGATCACGTTGTAGCCCGGTGCGTTCAGGTGCACCAGATAGCGCAGCGACGGGTTCGTGACACCCCGGTGCGGATCGTTGGCCAGGAGCACCTCGCCTGTGGCCGTGAGTCGGGGACTCACCACCCAGTTGTTGCTGCCCGGTGCGTCCTCCTGGGGGCCCAGATTCTCCGAGGCCAGCGCGTCTTCCCATTCCTGGTACCGGGGCAGGAGGGGCGGACGGGGCATCCCGCCCCGGAAGTGGCCCAGGGCGCCGACGACCTCCTGCGAGATGATGGATACGTCCACGCCGTCGGGGAGGACCAGGTCGACCCAATTGGCGTGCCCCGGCGCGCGTCGTCGATTCACCTCATCCAGCCCCAGCTCGGCCACCTGGCGGGCCAGGTTCAGCTCCGAGCGAGCCGCGCCCAGGGGCAGGGCTGTGGCGACCCTCCCAGTGGACGCCTGCGGGGTCCACTGAAGAGGCTTGATCCCCGTGAGCCGGTACTCCACCGGAAGGTCCTCGCCGATCTGCTCGATGTATGCGTTCACCCCGTCGGAGAAGGCCTGAAAGATCTCCTCGCCCTCCGGGTGGTAGACGGCGAACTCCTCGTCCCACGGTCCCCGGTACATGATGAGGCGGGCCAGGCGGTCGTGCTCCAGTGCTCCGGGGCCGAGGATTTCGGCCAGGCGGCCCTCGTTCACCCGTCGCCACATGTCGATCTGCCAGAGCCGGTCCTGGGCCTGGACATACCCCTGGGCGAAGAAGAGATCGCGGCGGCTGTCCGCGTAGATGTGCGGGATCCCCCATTCGTCCCGGAGCACCCGGACGTCGCCTTCCAGACCGGGCACCTCCATGGCGCCCTCGAGTTGCGGCAGCGAGGCCTGGGCCAGCTCCTCGAAGTTCTCCGGCTCTCCGGGAGCGGGTTCGCACGCTGCCGGAAGGAGGCAGGCCAGGGCGAGGACGCAGGCGAAGGTGGCGCCTGGACGGGCACGAGGGGGCCGGCTCCACATGAGGCGGGCTCCATAGTGAGAGTTGCGTTCGGGGATCGAGGAGCAGAGTGCGCGAAGAGGCGGACGAGGGCAAGATGCGGCCTGGATTCAGGTCACTGGATCTTGCTGGAACCTTCCGGTCTCCACCAGGACTTCTGGCCAACAGAGGTGGCCCTGCGTCTTCTCGAGGAGATCACCTGGGAGACCCCATGACCGAGGCATCGTCCCTTGCGCGCTCAAACGGAATCATCAAGTTGGGCCAGGCTCAGGTCGAAGGTCATGATGTCCGTCGCCGTGCTGCTGCTGGTGGCCGGTAGGCTCCGGGCCGCCGAGATGCTGGGGAAGGAGGCCGGGTTCGGCACCATCGAGCCGGGCAAGCGCGCCGACCTCGGCCACGGCGTGGTGGCGCTGGGTCTTTGCGGGAGACACAACGATCCCTACCACGCCCGCTCCAACGCCGGACATACACGATGTGCGTGACTCGGCGAGAGCCAACGTGCCCCCGCAGGGAGCCCCCCCCGACTTGAAGGGGGGAGGACCTGGCCAGGCTCCGGACAGCTTCTCTCGGGTGAGGCGGAAGATCCAGCTCTCTGGCTGAGAGCTCCTGGCGCGGATGGGCCGCGCCCGTCCCAGAACCACACTATAACCAGGAGGATTCGCCATGGCAGTGGACAAGGACAGACTCGAGGCGTTCATGGAGCGTTGGGCCGCGGACCAGGCGGCAACGATGCATGCGGCCACCGTCGTAGTGGGCGACCAGCTGGGGCTCTACCGGGCCCTTGCCCGGGGCGGCCCCCAGACCTTCCAGGAGCTGGCCGAGGCCACGGGATGCCAGCCGCGGTTGCTCCGGGAGTGGCTGAACGCCCAGGTGGCCAGCGGATACGCGGAGTACGACGCCGAGGAGGAGCGCTACTGGCTGACTCCGGAGCAGACCGCCTGCCTGGCCGATCCCTCGAGCCCCACCTTCGTGGTGGGTGGAGCACTGGTGTCCAGCTCGACACACAAGGACACCGAGCGAGCCATCGAAGCCTTCACCTCGGATGGAGGGATCGGGTGGGGCGAACATCACCACGATCTCTTCCACGGCACGGAGCGGTTCTTCGAACCGGTCTACCGGGCCAACCTGGTGAACCGCTGGGTCCCGGCCCTGGAGGGGGTGGAGGATAAGCTTCGGCAGGGAGCCCGAGTGGCCGACGTGGGCTGCGGCCACGGAGCGTCGCTGATCCTGTTGGCGAGGGCTTTCCCGGCCTCCACCTTTGTGGGCTTCGACTACCACGAGGGTTCGGTGGAGGCGGCCCGGCAGGCCGCAGCCGAGGCCGGGGTGGACGGCCGGGTCAGCTTCGAGGTGGCGGGGGCCGACTCCTTCGGGGGAGACCCCTACGACCTGGTGTGCGTGTTCAACGCCCTCCACGAGTGGGGTGACCCGGTGGGGGCAGCCCGGCACATCCGGAGCCGTCTCGCCCCTGACGGGACCTGGATGTTCACCGAGCCGTGTACGGATGAGGAGCTGGTGGAGAGCGTCCGGGCCCGCACCTTCTTCTCGGTCTCCACCTTCGTGTGCACGCCCAGCGCCCTCTCCCAGGGAGCCGACGAGGCGCTGGGCGCCCAGGCCGGCGAAGCCACCCTCCGGCGAGTGGCCGAGGAAGCGGGGTTCACCCGATTCCGACGAGCCACCGAGACTCCGGCCTTCATGGTGCTGGAGGCTCGGCCCTGAGCCGATGGGTTGGCATCGTCGGTCCTGGGTTCGGAAAGCTGTGGCCCGGGTGGAGGCTTGGCGAACTCAGACGATTCAGCTGAATCGTCCCGGGCCGTTGCGCTCCCGAGCGTCCTCGAGCGTCCCCGGGCGTCCCCGGGCGCCACCTTCAGCGGGAGCCGGGCGCCGCGGCGCTCCCGTCCCTTCGGGGGTCGGCGGCGCCCACCCATCCCTCTCCGTCGTGCCACAGCATCTGAACCCCACCAAAGTGGAGGCTCCGGGGAGGAAAGACCCGGGGGTCCCATCCCCGGGCCCGGAGATCGGCCAGCGTCGCTCCGGGAATCCCCTGCTCGAACTCCAGGATCGGGGTGGTGAACTGGGGGTTGATGCGGGGCATGGCCAGGGCGGCCACGGGAGTCATCCCGTAGTCCAGCACGTAGACGATGGACTGGACCACCGCCGGGGGGATGCGGCCGCCCCCCGGAGAGCCCACCACCATCTCGGCCCGGTCGTCACGGACCAGGATCGTGGGTGTGGTGGTGGAGGAGGGCGCTCGCCCGGGCGCGATCCTGCCCGGCCCCTCGGTGGAGAAGATGAAGAGTCCGGAATTGAGGAAGGTGCCGGCGGCCCAGGCTCCCGTCCCGAAGTAGACCCCCTGGGTGAAGGTGAGGGAGACGGCGTTCCCGTGGGCGTCCACCACCGAGAGGTGGGTGGTTTCTCCTTCCTCCTCTGATCCGAGGTCGAGGGAGGGCCCGGGACCGTCCGCGTCGGTGGGCCGGAGGGAGGTCGGGGTCGGGGGGAAGGGATCGAAGGGCTCGCACCCAGCCGGGAGGGAACTGTCCTCCCACGGCCAGGGGTCGGCGTCGGGGACCTGGGATGGGATCTCCCGGCCCTCCGGGTCCACCCACCGGCTCCGCTCACCTGCGAATTCGGGCGATGCCAGGGCCCGAGCGGGGACCCCCACCTGGTCCGGATCCCCCAGGTGGCTTCGCCGGTCCCACGCCGCCACCCGGATCGCCGAGGCCAGGGTGTGGAGGGCCGGTGGAGAGGCGGTGGGGAGCCCGAGATCCGACAGGTCCCACGGACCCAGGAGATTCAGGCTCTGGACGATCTGCATCCCGGACTGGGGAGGCGGGGCGGAAAGCACGGTCCGGCCCCGGTACTGTCCGCAGACGGGTCGTCGCCAGCGCGGGGTGAAGCCGGCCAGGTCCGCCTCGGTCATGGGGTTTCCGCCCTCGTTCAGAACCCCGATGATCTCCCGGGCCACCGGTCCTTCGTGGAACCCGGCACGCCCTTCGGCGACGATCCGCTCCATGGTGGCGGCCAGCTCCGGCTGGACGAGTTGTTCTCCGGCCCCAAGAGGACGGTGGTCCGGCCAGAAGAGCTCCTGGGCTCGGGGGTACTGGGTCAGCTTGACCGAGTCTCCCTCGATGGTCCGGGCCAGGAGGGGCGAGACGGGAAAGCCCTCCCGGGCCAGCCGTACCGCCGGCTCGATGACGGTGGCCCGGTCGAGGGTCCCGTGCCGTTCCAGCAATTCCAGGAGCCCGGCCACCGTTCCGGGAACGGCCACCCCCCTCGGAGTGTGAGTCGGCCCATCGTAATGGGGGAAGGTCGTGTCGGGGTCCGCCGGCGCCACGGCGTAGAAGTCCAGGTATTCCGCCCGGCCTTCTCCGGCGAGCCACATCAGGGCGCCTCCGCTTCCCCCGATCCCCGCCATCATCGGTTCCACCACACCCACGGCGAAGGCGGTGGCCACGGCGGCGTCCACTGCGTTCCCCCCGGCCTCCAGGATCCGAACGCCCACCTGGGTGGCCAGGGGGTGGGCCGAGGCCACCATGGCGTCGGCGCGGTCCGCCCGGGTCGCCGTGCCCTCTACCGGGATCCCGGCCGGGTGGGCGTCGACCGGGTCAGCCGGGGACGGCAGGGTGCCGGGCGCTTCCCCCGTGCCGCACCCCGCGACAAGGATCAGGAGGCCGGGAATCAGGAGGCCGGGAATCAGGAGGACGAGGATCGACGGACGATGCTGACCGGAGAAGGTCGATGGAGTCATGGGGAGCGCGGCTCGCCCACAGAGGGTCGAGGGACGGAGGTGGAATTCAGCGGTCTGACCAGGGTCTCCGGAAGGTAGAGTCGGCTCGCGGGGACGGGCAAGCAATCCGTGAGGGGAGGACCGCCGCGTTCGCCATAGGCGCGCGGGAGACCGAGTCGGCGCTCTCCGGCCCGGAGCCGTGGACATCGGCACCCGGGCCGGGAGGCATGCCAGATCAGTGGATCCGGCCTGAGTAGTCGTAAGTGGAAAGCCCGGTCACGAGGTCCACCTCGCCCTCGATGCCGAGCACGCCCCGGAGCTCGGAGAGCTCACCGGTCCCGCCCGTGATCACAGCCCGCCCCTCGAAGGTGGCGAGGGTCGGGCTGACGAGCTCGCCGCGGTCCGACGCCACGAGTTCCAGGATCCCTGACTTGCCTTCCACCGTGCACTGGCAGTTGATGGTGAACTTGGCGTTGAAGTCCCCGTTGGGATGGATCACGACCCTGAGCTCGTCCGTGTACGTGCCGCTCAGGGTGCCGGTGACCGTTCCTGTCGAAGTCTGTTCGATGATGGTGTTCGGGCCTGCGTCTCGAACCTCCAAACTGGTGATGCCGTTCTGGGCAAAGGTCCCGGTGGCAAGGGCGTGCGGCGACGCCTGGGCCACGGCCAGGCTCATCGGTTCTGCCTGATCGACCTCGGGCGCGACCACCTGATCGCAAGCGGTGCCGACCGCTACCAACAGCAGGATCAAAAAGTAGTTCCACGTCTTCATGGTGTCCTCCGTGTGCCGGTCTTGCCGGCTCGCTGTGGTGAATGGTTGCCTTCATCGTCGCTTACGCGGTTTGGCGGAAAAGCGGGCCATGGGCTCCCGGATCGGGGCGGCAAACCGGCAAACCGAGCTTGAGGGGCCCGCTTCGGGCGCGTATTCTTCGAATTCGAAGCGGGTGCCGGGATGGCCGGACCGCCCTGCGGACGAGGAGAGCTCGGGTGAACAGGACACAGGAGACCGTCGCACGACTCGTGGAGGAGCTGGGGAGTGGAGAGGGGGAGCCGGTCGACCGGCTCTTCGCCATTCTCTACGACGAGATGAAGGAGTTGGCCGCCCGCCAGCGCCGACGCTGGCGCGGGAACTACACCCTCAACACCACGGCCCTCCTCCATGAGGCCTACGTCAAGCTCATCGGCCAGCGGCACATGGAGGTGCAAGACCGTGCGCACTTCCGGGCCCTGGCGTCCCGGGCCATGCGTCACATCCTGTGCGATTACGCCAGGGACCGAGGGACACAGAAGCGGGGAGGGGACCTGGAACGACTGCCGCTGGAAGAGCTGCGGGCCCTCCCGGATGAGGTCGTGCTCTCCGAGGAGCAGTCGGATACCCTCCTGGCGCTGAATGAGGCGCTGGAACGCCTCGAACAGGTCGATCCGCGGGCGGGCCAGGTGGTCGAATGCCGGTTCTTCGGGGGGCTGACGGTGGAAGAGACGGCCGCGGCCATCGGCACGTCTCCGCGGACGGTCAAACGGGACTGGGCGATGGCCCAGGCCTGGCTTCACCGCGAGATGGGCCCCCGGGGATGACCGAAGCACCAGGCGACCCGGGGCGGGAGCGGCTTGCCGAGCTGTTCGAGGGCGCCATCGAGCTGCCGCCCGGGGAGCGAGCAGCGTACGTGGAGGACGCCTGCGGCGACGACCACGAGCTCCGTGCCGAGCTGACCTCCCTGCTTGCCTCCCATGCTGCGGCGCCGAACTTCCTGGAGGCGATGGGGGTGGAGGTTCTCGGATCTGCCTTCGGCACGGACCCTGGCGCGCTTTTTCTGCCGGGCCAGGGCGTGGGGCGCTACACCATCATCGAGTCCCTCGGCGAGGGAGGGATGGGCGTGGTCTACAAGGCCCGGGACGAGTCCCTCGATCGGCCGGTCGCGTTGAAGTGCCTGCCCGCCCATCTGACCGCCGACACCGAGGCCCGAGCGCGTCTGAAGCGCGAAGCCCGGGCTGCTTCCGCCCTCGATCATCCCAACATCGGGGTGGTCTACGAGATCGGGACGGCCGAGCCCGCGCCGGGAGATTCCGGGGGCGGGCGGCTGTTCATCGCCATGGCCTATTACCAGGGTGAGACGCTGGAGGAGAAGATCGCCCGCGGTCCCCTCTCCATCCGTCAAGCGCTGGACTACGCCGTGCAGCTCGTCGACGGGCTGTCAAAGGCACACGAAGCCGGAATCGTGCACCGGGATATCAAGCCGGCCAACGTGATGGTGACGGAAGGCGGCCAGGTCAAAATCGTGGATTTCGGGGTGGCCAAGGGCTCCGGCGCCCGGATGACCCGGGAGGGTGCGAGGCTCGGCACCGTTGCCTACATGAGCCCCGAGCAGACTCGAGGCCGCGACGTGGATGAGCGGACGGACCTCTGGTCGGCGGGGGTCGTCCTCTACGAGATGCTCACCGGCATACGTCCATTCGGTGGCGAGGGGGAGGATGCCGTCGTCCTGGGCATCCGAAACGACGAGCCGCCGCCGGCCGAATCGCTTCGGCCCGACGTCCCGCCGCGCCTTGCGCATGCCGTGCACCGTTGCCTGGCCAAGAGCCTGGACCGGCGCTACGCCGATGCCGCCACCCTCCTGGCCGATCTCCGGGCGGTGGCGGGCGGGGAACAGCCCGACGCCCCGGCCGAGGCGCAGCCGTCCATCGTCGTGCTTCCCTTCCTCAACATCAGCCCCGAGCCGGAGAACGAGTACCTGAGCGACGGCCTGACCGAAGAGGTGATCGCCGACCTGTCCCAGGTCCGGGCATTGCGAGTCATCTCGCGCACCTCGGCGATGCGGCTCAAGCGAACCGACCGGGACGTACGGGAGATCGCCCGCAGTCTGGGTGTGCGCTACGTCCTGGAAGGCGGCGTGCGGAAGGCGGGCAGGGCGCTTCGAATCACCGCTCAGCTCATCGACGCACACACGGACGATCAGCTATGGGCTCGCAAGTTCGACGGTACGATGGACGATGTCTTCCAGATCCAGGAGGAGGTGGCTCGGGCCATCGTGGAAGCCCTCCGACTGCGTCTGTCGCCGGGCGAGGCGGAGGCACTTTCGGACCGGCCGATCCGCGACGTGCAGGCGTACGAATCGTACCTGAGGGCCAGGTACGAGGCATGGCGCTTTTCCCGGGAAGGGCTCGGGCGGGCGAAGCGCTACATCGAGACGGCCCTGGCCATCGTGGGAGACAACGAACTGCTCTACAGCACCCTCGGGCACATCATCGCCATGCACCGGGAGACCGGGATCGATTCGGACGCCGGCGTGGAGCAGGTGGACGAGCTCGCGACGAAGGTCTTCGCCCTGAACCCCGACTCGGCCCGCGGCCACTGGCTCAGGGCCTGGACCGCGTTCTACCGCGGGGACCTTCGCGAGGCGCTCCGCTCAGGCGAGCGCGCCAACGCGCTCGATCCCGAGGACCCGGACACGCTGCTGCTGCTGGGCTACGTTTATGCACACGCCGGCCTCAACAGGCAGGCCAGCGCCCTCCTGGAGCACGCCCTCGATCTGGACCCTCTCACGCCACTGACCCAGAGCGTGCAGGGTTTCGTCCCCATCCTGGAGGGACGGTTCGCGGACGCCGTCGGACCGTACAGGCGCCACGTGGAAATGGACCCGGAGAGCCCGTTCGCCGCGGTCTTCTTCGGCTGGGCTATGGCGTACGACCGCCGGCTGGAGGAGGCCCTCGCCCAGCTCGATGGCGCCGCCGGCCGCTTTCCGGAAACCGTCTTCGGTTCGTTTGCTCGCACGCTCGCACATGCGCTGCGCGGCGAGTCGGAGGAGGCGGTGCGCGCCATCACGCCGGCGTTCGAGAACGCAGCACAAAGCAGTGAGATGTTCGCCAGGGAGCTCGCCCACTGCTACGCCCTGGCGGGCCAGAACCAGAAGGCGCTGGACTGGCTCGAGCGCGAAATCGAACTGGGCATGCTGAACTACCCGTATCTCGCCGAGCACGACTGGTTCCTGGACGGCCTTCGGGACGAGTCGCGGTTCCAGGCTCTGCTGGAGCGAGTCCGGTCGGAGAGCGCTGCGTTGGCGACGGACCCTCTCGGGCGGTAGCCACCCTCGACGATGTGCCCCGGCCGAAGGGGACGGAGCCCGGAAATCAGAGCGGCGCATCGAACCACCTCCATTTCAACGGAAGGGTAGGGGAGGGCCGAACATTTGCAGCGAAGGCACGAATCCACCGGAGGGTCCGCAACCCACGGGAGGCCGTAGGCCCATCGGGGTGTTGCCGTCCCTTGGGACGACCACGCATAATGGGACGATGATCCCTCGACACATCGCTGTTTCCGTGCCTCTTGCCGTGGCCCTTCTCCTGGCCGGCTGCGAGCCTCCGCCCGAGTCGCTGGACGTGGTGGAGGCCTCCATTGCCCAGGTCCGCTCGGCGGTGGTGGAGGGACGAACCACCTGCCGCCAGGTGGTGGACGCCCACCTGGCCCGCATCGAGGCGTACGACGAGTCCTCGGGGCTCAGGGCCATTTCCATGCTGAACCCCAGCGCCCGGGCCACCGCCGATTCCGTCGACCGGGCCCTGGCCGACGGCGAGCCCCCCGGGGCGCTGGCCTGCGTGCCCCTCCTGGTCAAGGACAACTTCGACACCCACGACCTGCCCACCACGGGGGGCTCCATCGCCCTGGCGGAGAGCGTGCCCCCGGAGGATGCCTTCATGGTCCGTCGACTTCGCCAGGAAGGGGCGGTCGTCTTGGCCAAGACGAACATGGGAGAGTGGGCCTTCAGTCCCCGGCAGACGGTCTCTTCGTCCATGGGCACTACGGCCAACGCGTACTCGCTGGACCACACTCCGGCGGGTTCCAGCGGAGGCACGGCCTCGGGGGTGGCGGCCAGCTTCGGGGTGGCCGGACTCGGCAGCGATACGGGCAACTCGATCCGGGGGCCCAGCTCGCACCTGGCGCTGGTGGGGATCCGCTCTACCCTGGGGCTCACCTCGCGGGCCGGTGTGATCCCCCTGGCCTTCGATCGGGACGTGGCCGGTCCCATGGCCCGGTCGGTGGAGGACGCCGCCCGGCTGTTCAACGTGGTGGCGGGTTACGACCCCCGGGATCCCTACACCGAACTGGGGCGGGACCGGATCGAGGACGACTACACTGGGTTTCTGGATCCCCAGGGACTGGAAGGGAAGCGGCTGGGAATCCTGGCAGCCTTCGCCGACCCGGCCGAGGGCGACACTGCCGTCATGGCTCGCTTCGAGGCGGCGGTGGCGGACCTGGAGCGGTTGGGGGCCCAGGTGGTGGAAGGCTTCCAGATCCCGGAGATGGGAGAGCTGATGAGCGCCGGGGTGTTCTGCCGCCGCTTCCGCTACGATATGCACCAGTACCTGCGTACGTTGGGAGAGGACGCCCCCATCCGGGATGTGATGGAGGTGCTGGAGACGGGCCGGTTCGGGCCCGACGCCGAATCGGGGCTCCGACGTTCGGAGGATGCGCCCCTGGACGTGCATCCCGCAGACGTCGATCCCCCATGCCCGGACTTCGCCGAGCACCCCGGACGACAGGCTCTCCTGGCGGCGGTGGTGGAGGCGCTGGATTCTGAACGTCTGGACGCCTTCATCTTCCCCACCTGGAGCCATCCTCCGGCGCCGTTGGACCGGGCCAATGAGGAGTACCGGGGGGACAACTCCCAGGGGCTGATCCCGGCGGCCGGCCTTCCAGCCATCAGCGTACCCATGGGCTTCACCTACGGTGATCTACCTGCCGGGCTCCAGATTGCCGGACGACCGTACAGCGAAGGGCTCCTCTTTCAGCTCGCCTACGCCTACGAGCAGGGGACCGGCCACCGGCGGCCCCCGGCCGGGTTCCCGCCTCTCTGAACGCCCATCGGGAGTCGAGCCGTTCCCGTGCGACGCGTCCCCCGGTAGGCACAGGCGCTTCTTGCCGTTCCGGCGGTGCCACGCGAGCTTCCCCGGGACCGACCCAAGCGAACCTCTGGCCGTCTGAGGCATGCCCGAAGAGATCCCATCGGAGCACCAGCCATTGGAGTCCCCTCCCGCCGAACCCACGACTGCGAACGGTACTTCCAGGAGGGAGGCCGTGCTCCGGGCTGCGAAGGCTCCCCCCGACTGGGTGATGCGCTTCAAGGCGTCGCTCTCCATCCCGGGGATCCTGATCGGGACCCTCTTCTTTGCGTTCTCGCTGACACCGAGCCTGCTTCCTCGGGGATGGGTCATGCAGGGGATTCTCTCGGGGATGTGCTTCGCTGCAGGGTACGGGATCGGCGTGAGCTATCGGTGGCTCTGGGGCTATCTGGAGCTGCCCCTTCCGGAGCCTGGAATCCAGCGGGTGCTCCTGTGGAGTGCGGCCGGCATCTGCGTGGCTGTGACCGTTGGATTCCTCTGGCAGGCCTCGGCCTGGCAGAACTCCATCCGGGTCCTGATGGAGCTGGAGCCGGTGGACACCGCCCGCCCCTTCCAGGTGGGGCTCCTGGCCT
Source organism: Gemmatimonadota bacterium (assembly GCA_003559555.1). Lineage (GTDB taxonomy): Bacteria > Gemmatimonadota > Gemmatimonadetes > Longimicrobiales > Gaopeijiaceae > PWLA01. The sequence goes on from PWLA01000297.1 coordinate 14,920, forward strand.
ACCTGGTGTTTGCCTTGATTCTGGGGGTCGCTCGGCTCTTCCACCTCACCTTCCGGCTCATTCAGGCGCGGCTCGACCGGGAGATGCCCAGGCGGATCGCCAATCTTGTGGCGCTGGTTCTGGCGGTGGCGCTGTTCTGGTCGGTGGCCGACGGGGTGCTCTTCCAGTATGCGCTTCGGGCCGCAGACACCACCTTCCAGGAACTGGACGCCCGGGAGGAGGCGGACCAGGAGAGGCCCACCGACCAGGCGCGGACCGGAAGTGCGGCCTCCCTCGTGGCCTGGGAGGACCTGGGACGGACCGGGCGGAACTTCGTCTCGGCCGCGCCCACCGCGGAAGCGATCACGGCGTTCGCGGGAGCGCAGGCCCTGGATCCAATCCGGGTCTACGTGGGGCTGAACGCGGCGGAGACCCCGGAGGAGGGTGCTCGCCTCGCGCTGGCGGAAATGGAGCGGGTGGGGGCCTTCGAGCGTTCCGTGCTCCTGATCGTGATCCCCACAGGCACGGGCTGGATCGACCCGGCGGGGATCACCACCGTGGAGTACCTGCACCGGGGGGACGTGGCCACCGTGGCGCTCCAGTACTCCTACCTTCCCAGTTGGCTGACGCTCCTGTCCGACGCCGCCTACGGTGGCGAGACGGCCGACGCGCTCTTTCAGGCGGTGTACGGCCGGTGGACCGAGCTTCCTCGGGACACCCGTCCGGCCCTCTACCTCCACGGGGTGAGCCTGGGTGCCATGAACTCGCAGCAGTCGGCCGACCTCTACGACGTCATCGCCGATCCCTTTGACGGAGCCCTGTGGGTGGGCCCGCCCTTTCGAAGTGAGCGGTGGAGGGACATCACGCGGCAGCGTACGGAGGAATCGCCCGCCTGGCTTCCCCGGTTCCGGGACGGCTCCGTGGTTCGCTTCATGAACCAGTGGGAGTTCTCTCATCCCCCGGAGACTCCGTGGGGCCCCCTCCGGATGGTCTACCTCCAGTACGCCAGCGATCCCATCACCTTCTTCGATCCCGAGATCTTCTATCGGAGTCCGGCCTGGTTGGAGGAGCCCCGGGCCCCCGACGTCTCCGAGAAGGTGCGATGGTACCCGCTGGTGACCGCCCTGCAGCTCCTGGGCGATCTGGCCATCGCCGACGGGTCCCCGCCGGGATACGGTCACGTC
>PWLA01000282.1 GCA_003559555.1 Gemmatimonadota bacterium
AGGCTCCTGGTCCAGGACCTGGCCCAGGAGGTCGAACCCGAAGGCGTTGCTGGCATGGATGGCCTCCACCTCCGCAGTCGTCAGATCCCGGGGGAGCTCGGTGATCTGTACCGGGGGTGAGGGATCGTCCCCGGGACCGGTGATGAATTCACACCCGGGGAGCACCGCCACGAAAAGGGCGGCGAAAAGGATGGGAAGCCCGCGGCCCAGGGGGCGGTGCGGTACAGGGAGCATGGCCAGATTCTCCGGGAGCCGTGAACGTTGCCGTCTCTATACCCTACCAACGAACGACACCCGGGTTCTGTGACACCACGGGATCGAAGGTTCCGACGCCTCCTGAGCGTCAGGTGCCCTTCAGGACCTCCCGCCCCTGCGTTTCCAGCACCGCCCCGATCCGGTCCACCTGCTCCGCCACCACGGTCAGGATGTCGTCGATGGAGAGGATCCCAGCCAGCACCCCGTCGTCGTCGGTGATGACCAGGCGTCGAGCCTTCACTCGCTGCATGGCCTGGAGCCCCTCGTCCAGAGGACTGGCCTCGTGGAGAGTGCGAACGGGGGAGCTCATGATCTCGGAGACCGCTGTGCTGGAGGGGTTCCGGGCCTCGGCGACGCACCGGACCATGATGTCCCGATCCGTGATGATCCCCCGGGGTTGACGGTCCTCCCCAACCACCACCAGCGTTCCGACACCATATTCCTTCATCCGGAGGGCGCCCTCCTCCACCGATTCGTCTGGAGATGCGGTGGCCACGATGCGGCTGCAGATGGTTCCGACGGACATGGAAGTCCTCCTGGGTGGAAAAGGGAGTGAGGCGGCGAGTGGAAACCCCCGCGGAGTCGTGAATCCTATCAGAATGCAGGAGACGTGCCCGGAGTGGATCGGAGTGCATCGGAGTGGATGGGGGCGGCCCAGCCCTGAACCTGAGCCCTCTGCGTGCAGGTCGGGGTCGAGTGGAGTGCCAGCTCCCGACGTCTGAAGGATCGGGTCGTACCGTCCCACCGTGGGTCGGAATGGAACGTTTCAATCGGAGCAGGCGAATCCGACATGGAAGACCGCATCGAAGAGATCCTCGAACGCCGCCCCCTTCCCGCCGAAGGTGAGGCCGTCGGTGTCGTCCTGGGCCGGTCCCGAGAGGGACGGCCCGTGGTGGGCCATCGCTTCGGGCGTGGGCCTCTGCGGGTGAGCCTTCTGGCCGGGTGTCACGCCGACGAGCCCGCCGGCCCCCGTCTCCTTCGTCGTCTGGTGCCTTTCATGGAGGCGCTGCCCGCGGACGACCCCCTCCTGCAGCGGGCCGAGTGGTGGATCGTGCCCCAGGCCAACCCCGACGGCGAGCACCGGAACCAAAGCTGGCAGCTTCCCGAGTCGCCTGAAGCTCTGGACGACAGCTTTGATCTGGTGGCCTTTCTCCGGGGGCGGACCCGCGAGCTTCCGGGAGACGACATGGAGTTCGGGTTTCCCCGGAGCGCTTCCGACCACGATGCCCGTCCCGAGAACCGGGCCATCTACCGTTGGTGGCGAAGCGCCGAGGGCCCCTTCCATCTTCACGTGAGCCTCCACGGGATGGCCTTTGCCGCCGGACCCTGGTTCCTGCTGGAGCCGGACTGGGTGGATCGGACGGGCTCGCTCCGAGGGCGACTCACGGATGTAGTTCGAGTCCTGGGATACCAGCTCCACGATGTGGAGCGAGAAGGGGAGAAGGGCTTCCACCGGATCGCACCGGGCTTCGCCACCCGTCCCAGCTCCCGAGCCATGCGGGATCACTTCCTGGAGAAGGGAGACGAGGCCACCGCCGGACGCTTTCGACCCAGCTCCATGGAGACCATGCGCCGGCTGGGCCGGGCGCACGGGGCCGATCCCTTCACGCAGGTGACGGAAGTGCCACTCTTCCTCACCCCTGGTGTGGGCCGTGAGCTGGGGCCGCCGGACCCCGCCGCCCAGGAGTGGAACGCCCGGATCGCCGGCTGGCAGGAGGAGTTGGCGGCCGGCGAAGATCCGGAGACGATCCGGGCCCGGGCCGCCGAAGCCGGCCTCACCGGGGTTCCCCTGCGCCACCAGATGATGCTTCAGTGGAGCTGCATCTCGGCGGGAGTGGCCCTCCTGGAGGCTCAAGTCGGCTGAGCGACTCTGGGGTTCAGTACGCCAGGGCGGCGGCCTCCCTCCGCATGTCCACTCCGGTCCGAAGCACCCCGTTGGCGTCCCGGCGGATGATCTGCAGGTTGCCGAAGGGGGCGGTCCAACCCTGGGAGACTCCCACCTCGTGACCCATGCCCGCCAGCCCGGCACGGGTGGTCTCCGGGAGCCGGCTCTCCAACCGGAGGGTGAGGCCGTCGTAGCTGCGGTAGCGAGGTGCTTCGGCGGCGTGCTGGGGTGACATGCCGAAGTTGACCATCTGGATCAGGGCCTGGGCCACGGTCTGGGACTGTCCGTGGCCGCCAGGGGTGCCCATTGCCATCTCGAATTCGCCGCCCGACCCGGTCACCAGCGTCGCCATGAGGGTGTGGAAGGGTCGCTTGCCCGGTGCGATCCGGTTCGGATGTCCCTCCTGGAGGTTGAACCCACCGCCGCGGTTCTGCAGAACGATCCCGGTCTCGGGCTCCACCAATCCCGAGCCGAAGCTGTGGAAGAGGCTCTGGACCCAGCTCACGGCGTTGCCCTCGGCGTCCACCGCGATGAGATACACCGTGTCGCCGTCCCCTGCGGCCTGGCCGGCGTCACCGGCGCGGCTTGCCGATGCCGTCGGCTCGTCCGAGTCCTCGAACCCGGGGGCCACCTCCGCTGCGGCCTCACTCCCGATCTGCTGCGCCCGCTCGGCCAGGTACTCCGGGTCCAGGAGGCGCCCCATGGGGGCCGGATCGGTCTCCGGATCGGCCACCCACCGGTCTCGATCGGCGAAGGCCAGCTTCTTGGCCTCCACCAGGGCGTGGAGGTGCTCCGGGGCAAACGCGCTCTCGGCGTCGATCCCACGCGCCTCCACCATCCCCAGCGTCTGCAGGAGGACCATCCCCTGGCTGTTCGGCGGGAGGGTATGGACGCTGAGACCCTGGAACTCCAGGGAGACGGGGTCCACCCAGTCGGCGGAGTGGGCCGCGAAGTCCTCGAGCCGGAGGGGGCTGCCCTCCGCCTCCAGGAAGTCGGCCAGGGCCTGTCCCACCTCGCCCCCGTAGATGGCTCCGGGGCCCTCGTCGGAGATGGCCTGAAGGCTGGCCGCCAGGGCCGGATTCCGGAGGATCTCGCCGGCGGGCAGCGGATCGCCCCCTGGGGCGTACAGCTCCCGGCCGGCCTCGTTCAGGCGGGTGGCGCCCGAGAGGTCGGCCGCCAGGGTGGTGGTCACCACGAAGCCCTCCCGGGCGAAGTGGATGGCCGGCTCAAGGGCCTGGGCCAGCGAGATGGTGCCGTGGCGCTGGAGGGCCGCTTCCCAGGCCGACACGGCGCCGGGTACCGTCACCGCCAGGGGACCGGTCTCGGGCATCTCCTCGATCTCCTGCTCCAGGAAGAACTCGGGGGTGGCCCCTTCGGCGGCCTTGCCGGAGCCGTTCAGCGCCTGTACCTCCCGGGTCTCGCCGTCATAGAAGAGGGCGAAGGCGTCGCCCCCGACGCCATTCATGTGGGGCCTGACCACCGCCAGGATGGCTGCCATGGTCACCGCAGCGTCGGCGGCGGTGCCTCCGTTCCGGAGAACCTCGTAGCCTGCCGCGGCGGCCAGAGGATGACCTGCGGTCACCGCCCCGTGCATCCCCGACACCTCGGGCCGGATCTCCGGCTCCACCTCGAACAGATCCTCCTCCTCGGCGGCTTCCGGCGGCGTTTCGGGAGGCGGCTCGCATCCGGTCAGGGGGGCCAGGAAGAAGAGCAGGAGGAGGACGGCGCGCAGGCCGCCCTCTCGCAGGGCGCCGCCGAGGGCGCGGCCGAAGAGCTCTGAGGTCGGAAGGGTCATCAGGTGTCTCCTGCGGTGGGCCCCGGCCCCGGGCCGGAGGTGATTCTGGTAGCGGAAGACCTTCAACATGAGGTGCCGCGGCCGATGGGGAAAGCGCAGGGCGGGGAGAGGCCCACCAGAAGGGGCCCTCATCGGCCGGTTACACGTCTGTTTCTGGACAGTCACCGGGGTGTCAAGGAGTTCTCCTACCCTTCGGGCGAAGGAGACGGACTTCGTGCATGTCGAACAATCAAGGAGGACACCCATGGGTCAGGACACCCTGATTCGCTGTCGGAAGATCGTAGAATCGAGTGTACGGCGTGTGAGTCGCAGACCGAGAGCTGGTGCCGAAACGTGCAGCTGGACG
>PWLA01000090.1 GCA_003559555.1 Gemmatimonadota bacterium
TCCGCCGCCAGCGGGAGCCTCACCTGGGTCTCCGGCCCGCTGAGCGAGACGGGAAGAACGCGCCGCACCCCGTGGTACAGCTCGACGAGGACGCCCCGCGCCGGGTACAGGGAGGAGCGGATCGTCAGGGCGACGGTGTCGCCAGGCAGGTACTCGCTTCGGTCCAGGGAGATTTCGGCCTCCGCCTCCCCGCCCCGCAGATCGGAGATGGCGATCTCGGCGGGTCGGCGTTCTCCTCCTGTACGCGTGACAGCCTGGACCTCGAAGACCTGCTCGGTCCGGGAGATGCGGCCGGCCGCGTCGTCGGCCTCCACGACGACCCGCAGCAGCCCCGCCTCCGGGGCCGGTCGTTCACACCGCAGGCCGGCCACCTCGTCCCCGTCCGCCCCCTCCACGAGAGCCTCGCGGCACGCCACCGGCCGCACATCTTCCACCCGGAGGCTCGGCGGAGGGAGCTCATCGTCGACCACCACCCGCTCCGCCCGGACCCGGGCCCGGTCAGGGGACCCGGCGTCACCTTCGGGGTCTACCACCACCACGTCGAACCGGAGGGTGTCTCCGGCCGGGATCTGCTGGTCGGACCGGGCGATGAGCCCGCCGTACCACGCCGAGGGGTGGACGAGGAAGGAGGTGTCGTCGGAGCCGGCTTGCCGGTCCAGGTCCTGTACTTCGACCCTGGCCCGCATCACCACCGGGAAGGGATGCAGGAGTTCTCGAGCCCGAATCGTGAGCCGATGGCCCCCGTGGGCGTCCGCCTCGGCCGGGTGGATCCGCTCGGCCCACTGCTGACCCCTGGACCAGAACGGGTAGCGCCGGTCCGGCCCGAAGTGCCAGCGGTTCCACCCCGCGGGCCGAAACGAAGCCGGGGAGGCAGTGAGCCGCCACTCCACCTCCGCGCCCGGGAGCGGCGGCCCGTCGAAGTAGTGGGCGTCGACCCGAACCTCCGTGGGCTCCCCCAGCAGGTGCACGCCTGGGTCCCCCTCGACCCGCACCTCGTACTCGGGCCGCCGGAACTCCTCGATCTGCAGGTGGGTGGTGGCTTGCCATGCGTCGTCGGGCCGATCCGGACCGGGCGCGTCGATCCTCACCTGCGCTCGTCCCGCCGAGACGCCGGCCGGCACCGGCACCGAGAAGTGGAAGCTCCCCGCCTCCGACACCGGCGTTCGCCCCACCAGCTCTCCGCTGCGGTCGGGCCACTCGATCCGGTAGTCCAGCGTATCGGCCGAACCGGGTGGGAGCAGGGAAGGCTCGTCCCGTGCGGACCGCTCCCGCAGCCATCCGAAGACCGTGGCGGTCTCGCCGGGCTGGTAGAGTCCGCGGTCCGTGGCGACGGACCACTCAGCATGGGGAAAGTGGGGATCGAAGGGCCACTGGCGGATCGAGCCTCCGCTCACCCGATGTGGGGGGAGGAGCGCGGTGTCCCCGTCCAGGCGGGCAAGGAGCCCGATGCGACCCTCCTGGGTGGGAAGGCGCACGAGGCCCTCCCCGTCGGTGCGGGGGGAGGATCCGCCCCCATCCCCATCGAAGCTCACCTCCACCCCGGCCAGCGGAGCCCCGTCGCGGAGGGAGCGCACCGAGGCCACGAGCTGCGCGGGATCCCAGAAGGCTCCGACCCCCAGCTCCGTCACCTGCACCCACGTGGTCGTGCTCTGGGAGGGACGGGTGGTCTGTGGGCCCGGTCCCTCCTCGACCACCCCCGTCACCCGGAGAATGGCGTGTCCCCGCACTCCGTTCGCCAGGGCGGGGGCGAGATCCACCGGAATCCTGGAAAAGCCGCGCCCGTCGTCAGGGGCCTGCACGCGCTGGCCGTGGACCCGGACGCCGGGCAGATCGCTCGAGCGGTCCCCTCGGGTCGGTCGGGCCCGCAGCCAATCCCGGAATGCCGGCCAGTCTTCCGCCGAGACCCGGTAGAGCTCCACCTCCACTTCCTCGATGGACCGGAGGGCCACCTTCAGCGTGGGGGGACCGGTGGGATCGAGGGTCACGAAGGGGGCGTCGGGGATCCGGACGAACGGCCTGGGATGGGCGATGTGGGCATCGAGTTCGCGGTCGCCGGTCAGGCTCTGGCCGAAGCTATCCCGGATGCCGGGATCCAGCTCGATCCGGTAGGTGGTGTGTGGGAGGAAGTCGCCGATCAGGCTCATGGACCGTCCCGACTGGTGCGCCGTCAGGCCCTCCACGTCCGGTCGCACCGTGACGTAGTCCTCCACCGCGCCCTCCAGCGCCAGGGGGTTGGTGAAGCGCACCTCGACCCGACCGTCGGCATGGCACGGGGCGTCTTCGGGGCAGCGTACCCAGCTCACTTCGAGCTGATCACGAACCTGGACGCGGCGCTCCTGCGGGTGCCCCGCAGGCTCCGGCCCTTCGTCCGACTCCAGTGAGGGTGCCAGGCCCAGGTTGGCCTCGACCCCCGGCGGAAGGGGGTCCCGGGCCCGCAGCGCCACCCACCGGCCCGGTCCCGCCTCCTCGGCCGCAGCCGCGAGGCGAGGATCATGTTCGGAGAGCTCTTCCCAACCGACCAGCTCCAGCGGGTAGGTGCCCCCCTCGGCGCGGAGAATGGCGGCCTCCAGCACCGCCTGGGGCCGGACGTCCTGGTCGAAGACCAGCAGGAAGAGGGGCCGCTGCGACGTCAGCTCCCCGTGGCCGGGCCAGGCCCCGGCCGCCAACGCGCCCCGAGTGACGAAGGACTCCTCCACGGAGGCGGAGAGCTCGCCGCCGATGGCGGAGGTGGTGCCCTCGGGCACCCGGACGGTGAATCGGGTGGCACCCGGGAGCCGCCCCGCCGCCGGCTCGAACTGGAGGGTCCTCACGTCGAGCCAGCGCCAGCGTCCGGGAGGCTCGGGGCTCAGCTCCACTGGAGGTGCCTCCACTTCGTGCTCGCCGTCCCGGCCCAGGGGGACCATGGCCTGGGAGAAGTGCACCGTGACGGTGGGGGCGAGATCGGTCGTCCCCCGGGGGAAGACGGCCCGGACCTGGAGAGGCGCCTCGCCGGGGGAGGGCTGTGGCGGATCGGCGTGTCGTGGGCCCTCCGGTTCGGGGGCTTCCAGCCTCCCCGGCTCGGGCGCTTCCAGCTTCCCCGGCTCGGGCGCTTGCGGGCCCTCCGGAAGGGGAGGAAGCCGGGAAAGGATCTCCGCCACCCGGGTGGCGGGGAGGGGCTCCGGCGCGGCGAGAGGGACGCCGGGATCCGGTCGTCCCTCCTCCGGGTCGGCGTCACGGATCTCCAGCACCACCAGCGTGTCCGGGGGAGGCTCCTCGCTGGTCTCGTCGGTGGGGGTTGCGGGAAGGCGGAGGTTGGGAATGAACCAGAGGGGTCCGGTCGGGTGGGCGGTGCCGAGCGTGTCCGCCGCGGGCCCCGCGCCCGCAACCGTCGCGTCCGGCATCAGCCTCGCGCCCCCCACCGGTGCGTCGGCAACGGTCGCGTCCGGCATCAGTCTCGCGCCCGCCACCGGCGCCTCCCCAGCCGTCGCGTCCGGTGCCAGCGCCCTGACCACCACCGGCGCGTCCGCAGCAGCCGCGTAGGGCCCCGGCCCCCCGCCCGCCGCAAGCAGACCGGTCAGGGCCAGCACAAGCACCCCTTTTGCCCGCGGAGGCGGGGGCCGGGGGTCGAGCGGAGAAGCGGGAGGACGACGCATGGGATCACTGGTCGGCGGAGGTGTGCCACCTTTACCTTCAATCACAATAGGGCGGACGTCGGGCCCGGCGCCAGGGGGGTGGACCGGGGAGCCCCGGGGAGCAGACGAGGGAGCCCCGGGGAGCAGACGAGGGAGTCCGCAACGCGCCAGGGCGGAGTGCCGTGACACGTGGAGCGACGCTCCGGGTATGAACCTCCAACCGAACGCGCACCTGCGAGGAAGCCATGAGTGCTGACAGCAACCGAGGAGACGGGAAGCGCGGGGAGGAGAACCGCGTGGACGTGCATCCGGACCCCAACCCCCAGTCCGACTTCAACATAGTCGGCCGGCCCCAGCGCAAGGTGGACGGGTTCGCCAAGGCCTCGGGCCAGGCCCGCTACACCGACGACATCGCCCTCCCCGGCATGCTCCACGCCAAGATCCTCCGGAGCCCCCACCCCCACGCCCGCATCGTCTCCATCGACACGGCAAAGGCCGAGGCGCTGGAGGGCGTCCGGGGGGTGGTCACGGGCCAGGACATGCCGGTGCCCTACGGGGTCATCCCCTGGACCCCCGACGAGTATCCCCTCTGCACCGACCGGGTGCGCTACATCGGGGACGGGGTCGCCGCGGTGGCGGCGGTGGACGAGGACACCGCCA
>PWLA01000240.1 GCA_003559555.1 Gemmatimonadota bacterium
CGGTGCCCTGACGGTCATCGGCATCCGACTCACCGCCATGGCCCGGGGACTCCACCTCCCGGGATTTCCCGACATCCGCGCTCCTCTGTCCTGAGTCGGACCCAGACGGACTCCGGCCTCCCGTCCTCCGGCGTTGCCGCCACGTCGGTATTGACTACTTGGCCTTCTCATGGAAGCCTTCTAGTTCGAACAGTCGTTCGAGCCGGTGGTCTGCCGGACCCGAATGTGGACCCGATTCCGAAGGAGGGATTGCATGCGTCATCGTCATCTGAAGGAGGAAGATCTGCCTACACGGCACCCGATCCACAGTGGGCGCCCCCATCATCTCTTACGGCCACGCTCCGCCCGGAAGTCCGGGGGTGGCATGCTTCCGGAAATCGCGGTGGTGGTCGCGCTGGCATTCATGGGTCTGTCTGCCGGACCGCTCCAGGGGCAGGCGAACAGCTCCGACGACTGGGACGTGAACGCGCCTCCCTTCGAAATGACCGGGGTGGAGATCGATGTCACCGAGGGCACCTGGATGTCGCTGGACGTGAGCCCCGACGGGACTGAGATCGCCTTCGACCTGCTGGGAGACATCTATGTAATGCCCATCGAGGGTGGCGAGGCCCGGGCCCTCACCGATGAGATCGCCTGGAACATGCAGCCCCGCTACTCGCCGGACGGCCGCTGGATCGCCTTCACCTCAGACCGCTCCGGGGGCGACAACATCTGGATCATGGACCGGGACGGCGAGAACCTCCAGCAGGTCACCGACGAGAGCTTCCGACTCCTGAACGGCCCCGAGTGGAGCCCTGATTCGGAGTACATCGTGGCCCGGAAGCACTTCACCGGTACCCGCTCGCTGGGCGCAGGTGAAATGTGGATGTACCATCGCTCCGGAGGCTCGGGGATTCAGCTCACCGAGCGGCCCAACGACCAGAAAGACAAGAACGAGCCGGCCTTCTCGCCGGACGGGCGACTCCTCTACTTCTCCCAGGACGTGACGCCAGGCGCCACCTTCGAATACAACAAGGACCCCAACCAGCAGATCTACGCCATCCGGGAGCTGGACCTGGAAACCGGCGACCTGCGCACCCTCACCGGCGGCCCCGGCGGCGCCGTGCGACCCACCCCGTCTCCCGACGGCCGCCATCTGGCCTTCGTGAAGCGGGTGCGCTACGACTCGCACCTCTTCGTCCGGGACCTGGAGTCGGGTCGGGAGTGGTCCATCCATGGCGACCTGGAGCGGGACATGCAGGAGATCTGGGCCGTTCACGGGGTCTACCCGTCCATGGCCTGGACCCCCGACGGCGAGTCCATCGTCTTCTGGGCCCGGGGCGGTATCCATCGCATTGATGTGGAGTCGATGGAGGTGAGCCCCATCCCCTTCCGGGTGCAGACCACTCGGCAGGTGGCCGACGCCGTCCGCTTCCCCGTGGACGTGCACCCGGAGGAGTTCGACGTGCGGCTCCTCCGGTGGGTCGAGGTGTCGCCCACGGGTGACCAGGTGGCCTACTCAGCCATGGGGCACCTCTACGTGAGAGACCTGCCCGACGGCGAGCCCCGGCGGGTCACCACCCAGGACGACCACTTCGAGTTCTTTCCCTCGTGGTCCCGGGACGGCGATCGCCTGGTCTACGTGAGCTGGAATGACGAGGAGCTCTCGGCGATCCGGGTGGTCCCGGCCGGTGGCGCCGCCCGGGGACAGGTCATCACCGACGAGCCCGGCCATTACCGGGAGCCCGCCTTCTCTCCCAACGGCGAGACCGTCGTCTACCGGAAGACGGGAGGTGGGGGTATCGTCTCGCCCCACTGGTCCGACGATCCGGGATTGTACCGGGTGGCTGCCGATGGAGGCACGCCCCGACTCCTCACCGATTCGGGGCGGGAGCCCCACTTCGGTCCCCGGTCGGACCGGGTCTACTTCCTGGACTCCGAAGCCGGCCAGCAGGTGCTGAAGAGCATCGGCTTGGACGGGCTGGGGGAGCGAACACACCTGCGAAGCCAGTGGGCCACCACCTTCCGGGTGGCTCCGGACGGGCGGCACGTGGCCTTCGTGGAGCGCTTTCAGGCCTATCTGCGTCCCTTCGTGGCATCGGCGGGTCCGGTGGACGTGAGCTCCGGAAGCCGGGATCTTCCCCAGCAGCGGGTGTCCCGGGATGCCGGCGACTGGCTCCACTGGTCCGGCGACGGCGAGAGCCTGCACTGGGCGCTGGGACCGGAGCTCTTCTCCCTGAACGTGGCCGACGCCTTCGATCACCTCTCCGAAGGGGACGACACGGTGGATCTGCCCCTGGCCGAGGGGGACCACATCGGCTTTCGGACCACCGCCGAGGCACCCACCGGCAGGGTGGCCTTCACCGGGGCCCGCCTCATCACCATGAACGGAGACGAGGTCATCGAGACCGGAACGGTCCTGGTGGAGGGGAACCGGATCGCCGCCGTGGGCCCCGCCGACCAGGTGGAGGTCCCCGCCGATGCCCATGTGGTGGACGCTCAGGGAATGACCATCATGCCCGGGATGATCGACGTGCACTCGCACGGGAGCCAGGGCTACCAGGGCGTGATTTCCCAGCGGAATCAGATGAACCACGCCTCCCTGGCCTTCGGGGTCACCACCATCCACGATCCCTCCACCAACACCTACGAGTTCTTCACCGCCTCGGAGATGGCCCGGGCCGGCAAGGTTACGGGCCCCCGTCTCTTCTCCACGGGGCAGATCCTCTACGGAGCCACCACCGCCTTCACCGCAGAGGTCAACTCACTGGACGAAGCCCGGGAACACCTCCGCCGCCTGGGTGCCAAGGGGGCGATCTCGGTGAAGTCGTACAACCAACCCCGGCGGGATCAGCGCCAGCAGATCCTGGCCGCCGCCATCGAAGAGGGCATCATGGTGGTCCCCGAGGGTGGTGCCACCTTCCAGCACAACCTGAACATGGTGGTGGACGGACACACGGGTGTGGAGCATTCCCTCTCGGTGGAGAACGTATACGACGACGTGATCCAGCTCTGGTCCGCCACCGAGGTGGGTCTCACCCCCACCCTGGTAGTAGCGTACGGCGGTCTCTGGGGTGAGGAGTACTGGTACTCCCACACCGATGTCTGGGCCAACGAACGGCTGGCCACCTTCAACCCGCCCCTGACGCTGGAGGCCCGCTCCCGGAGGGCCATGAGCGTCCCCGACGAGGAGTGGAACCACATTCGCACCTCGGCCCACACCAACGAGCTGTATCAGGCCGGGGTGGGAGTGCAGCTGGGCGCTCACGGCCAGCGGCAGGGGCTGGACGCCCACTGGGAGCTGTGGAACTTCGGTCTGGGGGGAATGCCCAACCACGATGCGCTGAAGGTGGCCACCATCGAGGGGGCCCGATACCTGGGCATGGACGAGCACATCGGCTCGCTGGAGGAAGGAAAGCTGGCCGACCTCATCGTCATGGAGGCAAACCCGCTGGACGACCTTCGCAACTCGGAGCAGATCCGATGGACCATGGTGAACGGCCGACTCTTCGACGCCCGCACCATGAACGAGATGGGCAATCATCCCCGGGAGCGGGGTCCCTTGTACTGGGAGGACTGGGGCTGGCGCTGACCCGACTCCAAGTCGCCTGATCGGAACGGGGGGGCTGCGGGACAGATGGTGGAAGGGGGCTCCGTTCCGCACCCGAACGTTTCATCCGTGCCGCATCCGCACGTTTCATCTGGAACGTCCCTGGAGGCTCTGGGCCGGGGATCGGTAGTTCCCCAGCGATCCTCGGCTTCAGCCCTCCGGTCTCGATTCCAGCCCTCTGGTCCCGACTCCAGCCCTCTGGTCCCGACTCCAGCCCTCTGGTCCCGACTCCAGCCCCTCCGGGCCCGATTCCAGCCCTCCCAGCCCTCTGGCCCGAGCCGCCGGTCGTGGCCCCAGCCCCAACCCCTCGCTCGTCCCGCGCGGCCATCAAGCGTTGCCCGGCGAACCTCCGCGCGACCCGTTGCACCATCAGGAGTTCCCCCTCGATCCCCCCTCGTCCCGTTCCACCATCAAGAGTTCCCAATCAGCTATGGACAGCTTTTCGGGGAAGGGAGTCGGGGTGGTCCGAGATGCCGCTTAAACACCGCCAACGGCCACCCTGGCCGCTCGCCTGAGCCGCCTGCTCGCCCTATCCGGACGCCGTTGACCTGGAAGACCCACGTTCGCCGTCCAGCGCCGGCTGAGAGGGCCGCTGAACCCCGGGTTATATTTAGTGCAAGCAGATGGCGGACTTGTACTTGGAGGGTGGCGACATGGGTGAGGGCATGGGTGGCA
>PWLA01000215.1 GCA_003559555.1 Gemmatimonadota bacterium
GGCCGGAGCGGACCGGCCGCCCTCACACCCCGAACTGGCGCAGGTGATGATCGGTGTGGAGGTGGGCCCAGCGCATCCACTGCCTACGGGAGAGAGGTCCGAAAAGCGGGTGAACCGGGAAGGGCTCGGACCTGGCCCGAAAGGCGTCCATCAGACGGATGACTTCGGCCCGGTCCTCCTCGAACACCGCCGGCTTGGTTCCCGCCTTCCTGGGATTCGCCCTGGACAGCGTCGAAACGTTCTTCGGCCAGTGGAGCGGCACGTAGAGGGCGAACCACTTCATGAGGGTCCGGTGAACCAGCTTTCCCTTCAGGGGCAGGTCGCGCTCCCCCACGGCCAATCGAAAGAGATCGCCCACGTGACAGAGCATCTCGTGGGCGGTCATCGTGCCCCACTGCCGCGGCGTATCCGGTGTTAGCCGATCGAGCCGTTCCACCAGCTCGTCGCGGGTCGTGTCCAGGGTTCGCATGGATCCCGGTCTCCGTGGATGGTCTGCATGGGGCAGCGAGCTGACGGCGCAATGCGGACGGTTTCAGAACACAAGAAGGGGGGGGGCCCGGGAAGGCAAACAACCCTTCCGGGGCCCCGTAGAGATTACAGGTGTGGTCGTTGCAGGCAATCGGGAGGGATCCGTGAATCCCACCCGCTCCTCACCCGGCTTTTCCCTTGACCTGAGGCGGGCTCAGTCACCCGATCCGATCTGAGGTGGCTCCTTCTTCTCTTCCTTCTTGTCTCCCTTGAATGGGGCCTTGGCCACCACCTTGACGCCGTCGATCGTGGTGTCAAGCAGGGACGAAACCGAGGTCACGGCCGACTCACCCACGTCCCGAGCGGCATGGAGGGCACCGGTGGCGGCGGCGGAGGCTGCATCCGACGCGGAGATTCCCAGGTCCTTCGCGGTGGCGATGGCCGCCGTCACGGCACTGCGGGCCACCGTGCCTACGTCGCCCCCGACCCGTGCGGTCCCTTGCACCAGTCCTCGAGCCGTACCCTCTGCAGCCTTCATGGCATCGTCGCCCACGTCATGGGCCCCGCGGAGGGTCCCCTGCATGGCCATCTTCGCCGTCTGGCCAAGGTCGGTGCCCACGTCCCGGGCGCCGCGGATGGCACCGTTCGCGATCCCGCTGGCGGCATCGGTGACCGAAATCGCCAGCCCGTGCGTGGCCGAGATGGCACCCTCGGCCGCGCTCCGGGCCGTGGAACCCACGTCGGTTCCCACTTCCTTGGTCCCTTTGATGGCGGCGCGAACCGTGTCGCTGAGCACGCCGGCGGTGACCGTTCCAACCTCGCCTACGCCCTGTACCACACCGATCACCGAGTTCTTCACCATCGATCCCGCCGAGGTGCCCACCTGCTGGGCGGCCTCCATGGCCCCCTGGAGGACATCCCCCACGACCTCGGTGACGGTCCTCGCCACGTCACCGGTCCCTTTCAGCGCAGTCACCATGGTGTTCTTGACGGTGTTGACCGTGGTGCCAGCCACATCCCCGGCTCCCTTGATTGTACCGGTCAATCCGTTCTTCACGCGGCTTCCCAGTTCTCCTAATGGCATACAATTGGCTCCTTTTGACGATGAACGTGTCGGGGGCAGGGTGGACTTTGGTTCACGAGGATCGAGGAGATCGTCGTCATCTCCCGGTCCTTGCCCATCCAAGCCATCCAACAGTACCGGGGACAAAGGAGAAGGTTTCGGTTGAAGCGCTGCGGCACGGAATTGCGTAAGTCTTTACGTCTCTTGAAAAACCGGGACCGGCGACCTTGCTTCTGACCTTACGGAGCTCGGCGTGGAAAGCCTCCGGGTCACCGAGGTGAGGGGTGTGGGACACGCCTTCCATGACTATGAGGTGCGCTCCCCGGGAAGCCTCCAGTTTCTCGTGGTACTCCGCCACGAGAACGGCCGGAGTGTTGTAATCTCGCTCACCAACGATGAACCAGACGGGAACCTGGACCGCTGGGACGCGGGAGAAGAGATCGTGCTGGCCGATCTCGTCCCACATGGGACCACTCCCCCGATTCGCGCCTTCGAGCCACCGGCGGTAGTCCAACCACGAGTACTCCGTGGCCCGCAGGGCCCTCCACGTCAACTCCTGCATGCTCCGGTCCATGCTTCCCCCGAAGCGATCCTTCATGTGTGCGAAGGCTACGTAGTCGGTGTGGGCCTGGAAGGGGGGTGGGCCCAGGGCATCGAATTCCTCGCGCTCCGTCTCCGAGCCGAATTCGGTCACCTGACGCTCCAGCCACTCGTGGGAGAGGAGATCGGCCCGGTCGGCGTGGACCGGCTGGGCCACCGACACGAATCCCAGGTAGTCGTTCGGATGCCGTGCGACTGTATGCATGCCCAGAAGCGCGCCCCACGAGTGCCCCACCAAGAGGATGTGATCCCGGTCGAAGCGGTCCGTCAGATACGCCGTGACCTCGCGGACGTCCTCGACGAAGCGGTCCAGCGTCATGGTCTCCTCGCGGAAGCCGCCGTGGTTCGACTTTCCGGCTCCCCGCTGATCCCAGTGCACGACTACGAAGTCCTTTTCAAGCGCCTGATTGTAGGCGCGATGAACCGGCATCTGGGTGGCGCCCGGTCCGCCGTGAAGCCAGAGGAGAATCGGGTTCGGACGGTCTTCGCCGCGGATCAGAATCCACTGTTCGAGTCCCCCGATCTCCAGCTTGAGCAACTCGGCCACCGGATCAGGACCCCTGACCACCGGCGTGCGGGGCCATCCTCCGTACCACAGGGCCAGACCACCCACCAGGAGGCCGATCACCAGGAATAGCTGGAACCAACGCCGCCGCCCGAACGTCACCCCAGCACCCTCACATCCACCACGCGACGGTGAAGATCAGGATCATCAGAAGCGAGAGGGCAACCTTGGCAACAGCTCCCAGGACGAGCCCGATCCAGGTGCCCACGCCCACGTCGGCGGCTCCGGCCAGGTCCTTCCGGGCGATCAGCTCACCCGCCACCGCACCCACGAAGGGTCCCAGCAGAATTCCGGGAATGCCGAAAAAGATCCCGACCATCGCGCCCCCGAACGCGCCGACCACGGCCAGGGGGCTGGCACCAACGCGACGGGCCCCCAGGGCGCTGGCCACGAAGTCCAGAAGGACGGCGACGACGGTAATGGCCGCCAGTACCAGGATGACCCTTCCGCCCACGTGTTCATATCCCCCCATCCAGGCCGCCAGCCAGAGTCCGGAAAAGACGAGGGGCGGGCCGGGCAGAACGGGGAGGAGCGCTCCGAACAGGCCCGCCAGGACCAGGAGGGCGGCAACGGTCGCCAGGAAGATCGTCAGGGGTTCCATGCCGGAAGTGTCGCCCGTGGCGTGAGAGAAAGCTACCGACCCGCCTCCTCGTCGGCCTTCCGGGCCTGATATCCCGCATCCCTGACGGCTGCCAGGAATGGCGCCAGCTCCACGTCGTCGTCCGTCTCGACGCTCCCCCTCCCCGCTTCGTGATCCACCCGGGCGGCCCGGGCTCCCGGCACTCCCTCGAGCGCCTCTCGCACGCGACGTGCACAGTGCTGGCAGGTCATACCTTCGATCTCGAGCTCAATGGTCATCATGCGCAGTTCCTCGGAACTCTGGGGGACCGGTCTGCCGACCAGGGGGCGGCCCCGATGTCGAGAGTCGGGTGCCGGCGGGCCCGGATCGTCGGAACCTCAAATTTCGACAGCGCCGGCTGTCCAGGTCAACCGGTGTCCTCGACGGACTGGTCTGACACCGGGTCCGGGTCCGGCGGCGGTGGACGCGGGTCCCCCGGGCGGTCACGGCGGTGCTGGTGGCCGAGGCGACCCCGTTCGGCGAAGCCCTGGTGCAGAATGACGTCACCATGCGCCAGGGGAGCTGAGGTCGGTCGCTGGCCGCTCTCGCCAGGGTCGGTCGCCGTGTCCCGTCCAGGGCGGAACCGCCATCGGGAGGAGCCAGCGTTTCGCTTGCGGTTCTCGGATCGCTCCCCACACCTTTCGTGCCTATCAATGACCACTGTCCGCCCTGCCCTCAGGGGCCCGACCCGAGACCGAGACCCGAATGCTTTCTTCACGCCTCTCCTCCATGAGCTGCTTCCACATCGTGCTCCTTCTTGCAGGAGGAATCCCGGCCCTCGCCGTTACGGCCCAGGAGCCATCCGGAGATCACCAGGTCCGTCCCTATGCTGCGGTCATCCCGTCGGAAGCTGAGACGGAACGGGGCCTCTTCGATGTCCAC
>PWLA01000006.1 GCA_003559555.1 Gemmatimonadota bacterium
GCATCCGGGTCTTTCTCTCCGAGCCCTCGCCCGAGGCGGAGGACGCGATTCCGGACGAGGTGGAGGGCTACCGGGTGGAGCTGGTGGTTACCGGTCCCTTCCGTCCGCGCCTGCCGCCGGATACCGGGACCGTCGGGCGCTGAACACTCCATACCGCATGACCCCCAGGGCGTAGGCCATCCGGATCCGGAACACGGTGAGGGCGAATCGCCGGTTCACCAGGCTCCGGTCCCGAAGCGCCGCCCGGTAGGCCGGATCCCGCAGGACGGCACCCAGGAGCCGCCGGGCCCCCACCGTCCAGCTCCGCCGCACGGCCCGGCTCAGATCCTCCACACGGATCTCCTGGAACCCGCTGGCCTCCAGGTACGTCCGACACTCGGACTCGGTGGGCATTCCGGGCAGCGCTCCCTCCCGGCAGATGGGCTCCAGGAGGAAGCGCCGGCCGACCGGGCCCACCTTCTCCCCGGCGAGCCAGGCGCAGACCACCAGGCGGCCTCCAGGCCGCAGGACCCGCGCCGCCTCCCGAAAGAACCGGCCCCGATCCGGCATGTGCGCCAGGCTCTCCACCGCGATCACGGCGTCGAATGACTCGTCCCCGAAGTCGTTTGCCAGCCAGTCGCCCTGGATGAAGCGGAGGCTCGCCCCCTCCGGCGCCGCGTCCCGGGCACGCCTGGCCTGCACCCCCGAGAGGGTGAGGCCGGTGACCTGCACGCCCCAGCGCTCGGCCAGCTCCCGGGCCGTGGCCCCGTACCCGCATCCCACGTCGCAGACTTCCTGGCCCGGCGCGAGGCACGCCCGCTCGGCCACCAGCGAGACCATCCGGACCGCGGCCTCCCGGGGATCGTCCCGGCGTGACTCGAAGAGCCCGTGGTGAAGGTGCTCCCCCCAGAGCTCCCGGTAGAAGCGATCCAGCTCGTCGTAGTGTCGGGCCACGTCGTCGGAGGTGACCCGGCCCGACCGCGCCCTCACCGGGCTTCCGGCTCCAGGTCAGGGCACCGAGCGTGGAGGAGGGCCAGGTCCACCGGGTGAAGACGCCGGTCGGAGTCCGACGCATCCGCGCCGCCCCCCCCTTCCCCGCCCCGGGTGACCGGGTGCATCAAGGCGGCGGGGTCATCGGCATGCTCCAACCCCAGCGCGCGGCCCAGCTCGTGGGCCAGCACCCGCACCAGGTGCTCCCGGTCGTTGAACTGCCAGACGAAGATCTCCCGGTCCACGGACACGGTCCAGCGCCCCATGCTGCGCCTGGACTCCTGGTAGTGTGCCGACTGGATACGGGAGGCCCGCGTCTCGGCTTCCACGCTCCGACGCTCCTGGTTGTAGCCCTCCACCAGCTGGTTCAACCGCTCCGCCTCCCGGTTCACCTCCCGGGCCCGTTCGGTGATCCGGGCTCCCTCCTCGTTCACCGCCCGGCGCTCCCGATCCAGCTCGTCGGCCACCCGCCGGAGCTCTCGACGAACCGCCTCGGTGGCATCCCCCCGCCGCTCCCAGTACTCCACCTGCTCTTCGTGCTCCTCCTGTCGACGCTCCAACGTAGCCAGGCGCCGCTCGTGCTCCTGCTGGCTCACCCACAGGTCGTGCTGCTCTTCCTCGACCCGCTCCCGCTCCTCCTGGATCTCCCTGGCCATTTCCTCCAGACGGGCCTTCCGGGGCAGGAGCTCCTGGATCCGCTGGTGGCGTTCGTCGAAGACGAACCGGACCGCGGAGCCCCGGTCCGCCTCCACGGTAATGAGGGTGCGACCGGCGGCCTCGTTCCACAGGGCCGCCGCCTCCCGGAGCGCCGCCTCGGCCTCACCGGCTTCCAGCCCGAAGTCGTCGTCCACCTGGTCCACATGCCAGACCAGGGGTTCGGCACAGGGGTCCGGCATCTCCCCGGCCAAAGAAACGGGCAGGATCAGGAGCAACAGGGCCGCCGGAACGATGGCAGCGGGTCGTGGAACTGGAAGGCGCATGGGTGGAACTCCACGGAACGTGTGCACGTGTGCATCGGACGCCTGGGGGCCTTCTGGCCCCCGGGCCCCGGTCTCCTACACCACCTCCACCGCCAGGGTACCGCCGCCCTCCGAGCATCCCGCTCCAGGCCCCTCCCTTGCGCCGATGGCGACCACCTCGTCGCTTTCGGCCACCGAAGACCATTCGGCATCCGATCCGTCCCCCGCCCACCCACACCCCGGGAACGCCGCCATGGCCCGTCTCTCCACCGCCGTCCGGAACCGCTTCATGCGGTTCCGCCGGGAGATCCTGGTGGTGGCGTACGCCATCCCGAACCCCAACACCCCCCTGCACCTGAAGCTGGCAGGCGCCGCCGTCATCCTCTACCTGGCCAGCCCCGTGGACCTGATCCCCATCGTGGTGCCGGTCTTCGGGCTCCTGGACGACCTCATCATCGTCCCCTGGGGGCTCAGTCAGGTGGTGAAGCGCCTCCCCGAGGAGGCTCGCTCCCAGGCCGAGGCCCGGGCGGCCCGCCTCATTCAGCGGTACGTGGCCCGGCCCCTCCGCTTCCTACTCTACCTCATCCTGGCCCTCATCCTGTCCTGGACCGCGCTCCTCTGGCTCCTGTGGTGGCTGATCCTGAGCTGACACGTCAGCGATCCAGCAGCTCCGGACAGACCTGGCCCAGCAAAGCACGGTCGGCCGGGTGGGCCTGGGGAAGAGAGCGGGCCCCGAGACCGGCTCGCGGGCCGTGGGCCTCCGCCATCACCGCCGCCGGCTCGTCGGTGTGGGGAAGGCCCAGGGCGTGCCCCAGCTCGTGGGCCAGGACCAGCACCAGGTGCTCCCGGTGAGCAAAGTGATGGATCTCGATGGCCCGGGAGACCGCAGTGACCCGCCCGTTCCGGGTCTCCACCTCCTCGCGGTAGGTTCCCGACTCGATGCGCCGGGCCGGCCCCGCCTCCTCCACCCGTTCGACCCGCTGGTTGAAGCGGCTCACGTCCTGGTTGAATCGCTCCGAATCGGCCTCGAACCGGTCTCGCCGGCGCTCCAGCTCGGTGGCCCGGGCCTCCAGCTCCCGGCCCGTACGCTCCAGCTCGGCCTCCCGGGTCCGGAGCTCCCGGGCCTCGGCCTCCGACGCCTGAGGCCCCTGGTTCCAGCGTTCCACCGCGTCGTTGTGCCGGGCCAGCCGCTGGTTGAACTCGTGGAGCCGTGCGTCCAGCGCCGCCCTCTCCTCCTCCAGCCGCCGGCGCCGATCGTGTAACTCGTCGCGGCGGCCCGTCAGCTCGTCACCGATGCGGGCCAGCTCCTCGTCGGTGGCCCGTCGCTGGTCCGCATCCGCCTGCCGTTCGTCCCACACCAACCTGATGGGAAATCCGTCGTCGGGATCCTGGGAGAAGAGCCCGGCGCCGGCCACCTGCTCCCACAGATCCACCGCCTGGTGGACCGCCACCTCCACCTCGCCCCGGGACAGTCCGAAGCGGGGGTTCACCTCGTCCAGTCGCCAGTGCAGGGGGGTGGCGCAGCGGACCCGGGAGCCCCCGCCCCACTCCTGGTCCAGCTCGGGTCCGCCCAGCATCGGCAGGAGGCCGCCGGTCCGGAGGTCGTCGAATCCGCCCACCCACCACCACACCGCCACCCCGCCCAGGAGAAGCAGGAGGAAGACGCCAGAGCCGGATCCGCGGTTCTGGGTCATGGAGGGCCGGACGCCTTCGATCCCTCCCTCGACTCCACGGCAGCCACGAGCCGGGGAAGGACTCGCCCCACCTTCCCCTCCACCTTGATCCGGGCCGCCTCGTCGCCCCGGGTAGGCCCCAGGTTCACGATCCCCACCGGGCGACCGTCCTTCTGGGCCCGCATCACGAAACGGCGACCGGAGTAGACGGTGAGCGAAGATCCCACCACCAGGAGCACATCGGCGGACTCGTAGATTCGCCAGGCCCGCTCCACCCGCTCCCGCGGCACGTTCTCGCCGAAGAAGACCACATCGGGCTTCAGGACCCCCTGGCAGCTCCGGCAGGCCGGCACCTGGAAGCCGTCCTCGGCCCCGGCCTCAAGCTCGGCGTCGCCGTCGGCCACCAGTCCGGCCATGCGAGGGGCGTAGTCCGGGTTGAGCTCACCCAGCCGGTCCTGAACCTCGCTGCGGGAGGTGGTCTCGCCGCACTCCAGGCAGCGGACCCGGGCCAGCGAGCCGTGGAGCTCCAGGGCCCGGAGGCTCCCGGCGGCCTGGTGGAGCCCATCCACGTTCTGGGTGATGAGGCCGGCCACCACCCCCAGCGCCTCGAGCCGCGCCAGCGCCCGATGCGCCGGATTCGGCGCCGCCCGGGCAAAGCGAGGCCACCCCACCGCGCTCCGGGACCAGTAGCGGGCCCGGGCCTCCGGACGGGACACGAACTCCTGGTACATCATGGGTCGACGGGCGTGGTGCCGACCGTCGGGACCCCGATAGTCGGGGATCCCCGATTCAGTGCTGCAGCCTGCCCCGGTGAGAACCGCCGCCCGGCGGCTCCGGAGAAGGCACACCAGGTCATCCAGTCCCCGAAGGGGCTCCGGCGAGGCATGGGAGGTGGGGGAGGGACGAACCATGGCGACGATGGGGTGGGGGCGGTGGACCTGGATACAGCCCCTCTACCCCGGCTCTCACCTTGCTCGTTCCCCCTCATACTGGTGAGATTGGCTACTGGTGAGATCGGCGGGCGGTTGGCTCGACCCCGATCGTTCGCCCGTCGCCCGCTGGCTCCAAGCCTTCGCTTCCAGGTCCAGTCCATGGCTCGCCGAATCATCTCAGCCGTCATCCTGGTCTTCTACGCCGTCACCGGCATCTTCTTGATGATCGGGGCGACCCTGATCTGGCTCGTGACCCGACCGTTCGACCGCCGACTTCGCCTCCTCCATCTCTATTCCTGCTTCTGGGGCTCGTTCTACCTCTGGACGAATCCCTTCTGGAGCGTGGAGGTCCGGGGGCGGGAGAACCTGGACTCGAACACCGCCAGCGTCTTCGTCTCGAACCACCAGTCGGCGCTGGACATCCTGGTGGCATACCGGCTCTTCACCCACTTCAAGTGGGTCTCGAAGGCCGAGGCCTTCCGGGTTCCGGTGGTGGGCTGGAACATGTACCTGAACCGGTACGTGAAGCTGCATCGGGGCGTCAGCGAGAGCGTGCAGGAGGCGCTGGACGCCTGTCGCCAGCACCTGGCGGAGGGCAGCAGCGTCTACTTCTTCCCCGAGGGCACCCGTTCCCGCACCGGCGAGATGCGGCCGTTCAAGACCGGCGCCTTCCTGCTGGCCAAGGAGATGGAGGTGCCCATCACCCCAGTGGCCATCTCCGGCACCGTGAACGCCCTCCCGAAGCGAAGCCTGACGATCCAGGGCAACCACCGGGTGACCATCGAAGTCCTGCCCCCCATCCCCTACCGGGAGTTCGCCGACACCCCGGCCAAGGAGCTGGCCCGGCAGGTCCGGGCGCGTATCGGCGCCCATGTGGACGAGCACCCCCAGGTCGAGGCTCAGTCAAGAACCTCCACCTCGTAGACCAGCATGGCAGAGGGAAGGATCCGGAAGCGCTCCCGCCCCTCGAGGTCGGGTCCGTAGAAGCCTGAAGAGCCGTAGCCCAGCTCACCGGGGACCACCACCAGTCGGCGCTCCCCCGGGGCCATCTCCAGCAGCGCTTCGTCCAGCCCGGGATTGATCCGGACGTCGTCATCGGCCTCCGGAGCCTGTCGGGGGAAGGGGAACGCGTGCGGGGCATCGAAGGCGCCTGGCTCGCCCTCCGGCCCGCTGGCGAAGGGCTGCTCCACCAGGGGAGGTCCGTCGTAGCCCCCCTGGTGATCCAGGTAGTGGAGGGCCACCCCCCGGTAGCGGACCTGGAGGGTGTCGGGGCGGGGACGAGCATCGGGCATCGGCTCGGGGACGCCACCATCACCCAACGGTCGCATGCGCACCTGGTCCGGCGCGCCCTCCACACCGGGCCGATGCTCCGCCAGCCACGTCTCCTCCAGCTCCCGCCGGGCCTGCTCGTGGCGCTCCACCCGGGCCTCGGCCTCCCGGCGAAGGGAGTCGAAGAAGGCGGTGTCGGGGCGGTAGCTCTCGGCTTCCTCCCCCACCCGGTGGACCCGGACGCTGTCCACCCGGTCGCTCTCCTGGATCTGCATCACCACGTCCATCCCCTCGGTGACCCGCCCGAATACCGGGTAGACGGGATCCAGGTACGACCGGTCCCCCAGGGTGATGTAGAACTGGCTTCCGTTGGTGTGGGGGCCGCTGTTGGCCACCCCCAGCATGCCGGCCCGGCCATGATCCAGCTGGGCGTGCACCTGGCTGGGATAGCTGTACCCCGGTCCCGAGGCCTGCTCCGAATCGGCGGTGCCGGCCTGGATCACATGGCCCTCCACCACCCGGTGGAAGACGGTTCCGTCGTAGAAGGGACGGCCCGGGTCGAAGGCGGCGTTGGCGATGGTGCCCTCCGCCAGTCCCACGAAGCTGGCGGTGGCCAGGGGAGCGCGCCGGGGCTCCAGGCGAAGGGTGATGGTGCCCCGTTCGGTGAAGAGGCACGCGTAGACTCCGTCCTCCGGGCGCTCTCCCGGGCAGTCGACGGGGGTCGGGGTCGTGTCCGTCCCCCAGGCCTGTCCCACCCCTCCCAGAAGGAGCCAGGCCGTCAGCAGGAACGCTGACGCAGGCATCGCTACTGACCCTCGCCGGATCCGGTGGCCGCGCTCCGGGCCCGGTCCGGTTCGGCGTCCTCCTGGAAGGACTCGGCCATGACCCGCGCCACCGCCTCCAGGAGCTTCTCGCCCACGCCGGCGTCCATTCCCCGGGGATCACCCAGGATCCCGTTGCTGGTGATGGCCCGGAGGCCCTTCTGGAAGACCTGCTCCACCAGCGACTCGTCCAGCTCTCCCACCCGGCCGGCCTCGGCCCGGGCCACCCGAACGAGGTCGGGGTTCACGTGAAGCATCTGCGAGGCCTCCGCGATGTCGGCGTGGCCGCCAACCCGGGCACCCATCCCCAGCTCCTCCTCCACCACCAGGCGCCAGAGGCCCACGAGACCCAGAAGATCGGTGTAGGCGCCCACCCAGAAGCCGTCGCCGATCCGGTCCACCGCCTCCTGCAGGCGCGGCACCATCTCCCGGAGGGGCGCAAAGTTCCCCCCGTGCGACGGAATGAGGCAGATGTCGGTGAAGCCGTGGCGCACCAGGCTCACGCAGTAGTCACGGCAGAGGGCCTCCAGCGTCTCGGTCTCCACCGAGATGGTGCCCGCAAAGCCCATGTGGTGCTCGGAGCACCCCACCCGGATGGTGGGCGCAACCAGGGCGTCCCCCAGGTTCCGGGCCACCCGCCAGCCCAGGGCGGTGCCCAGCTCGGCGTCCACCGATAGGGGAAGGTGGGGCCCATGCTGCTCAATGGCGCCCACCGGGATCACCACCGTGGTGGTTCCCCGGGTGATGGCCAGTTCCACTTCGGGCCAGGTGAGCTGTTCCAGGAAGAGGGACTCGGAGGGGTCGACGTCGGAAGTCATGGGGTGTCTCGATCTCGTTGAAACCAGGCGCGGGGCTCTCCGGCGGTGCTCAAGTATCGCCAGCCGGCGCCGCCGGGTCCAGACGGGGAGGACCGGGGATCTAACGTCCGGCCTGCGGGTCGTGCGTCGACCGCCAACCATCGGCTGCCTCACGGGTAGCCAGTCCCATCTCCCCTTCTCAGCCAAACACACCCACGATCCATGGAGCGGCTCATGCCCCATCACCGGTCTCCGGCGACGGCCACCCTCCTCCTGGTGCTGCTGGGACTCTGGACCGGCGCATGCGACGGCCCTCCCCGCGGCGATGGTGCCGAGGCGTCGGGCCCCGAGTCGGCCGGGGAATTCGCTGTTGGGACGGATGCCTCCGCCCAAGTTCCCGACCTGCCGGACCTGCCCCTCCTGGACCGGAGGGCCCACACTGCCACCGCGGGACTGGACAGCGCCCTGTTGGCCCAGGCGGTGGAGCGGGCAGAAGGGCAGTCCAACCTGCACAACATGATCGTCGCCCGGCACGGCGACGTGGTCCTGGAACGACACTTCCGGGGCCCCGATCCCAGCCGGCCGGCCAACGTGAAGTCGGTCTCCAAGAGCCTCCTCTCGGCCGTGGCAGGCGCCGCGGTGAGGGACGGTCACCTCGAGGGGCCGGAGGCGCCCATCGGTCCCCTGCTGGGGGAATACTTCCCCCGGGACCCGGAGGGTGAGGGCCCCGAGGACGATCCCCGCTGGCGGATCACGGTGGGCCACCTCCTGTCCATGAGCTCCGGACTGGAGTCCACCTCCTTCGGGAACTACGGGGCGTGGGTGGCCAGCCCCCACTGGGTTCGAAGCGCCCTGGCCCGTCCCATGGTCTTCGAGCCCGGCACCCGCATGCTGTACAGTACCGGGAATACGCACCTGGTGTCGGCGCTCCTCACCGGAGCCACCGGCCGGAGCACCCACGCCTACGCCCGGGAGGTCCTGGCCGAGCCGCTGGGGATCCAGCTTCCGCCATGGCCTCGGGACGCTCAGGGGATCTACTTTGGAGGCAACGACATGCTCATCAGCCCCCGGGGCCTGCTCCGGTTCGGCGAGATGTACCGGAACGGCGGGCGCCTCGACGGCCAGCAGGTCCTTCCCCGGGAATGGGTCGAGGACTCCTGGGAAGTGCGTGTCCGGTCCCGCCGTGACGGGAACGGCTACGGGCTGGGCTGGTGGGCGCGGGATGCCGGAGGGTACGAGGTCCGCTTCGCCTGGGGATACGGCGGCCAGTTCCTCTTCGTCGTCCCGGAGCTGGAGCTCACCGTGGTCTTCACCTCGGACCCCTGGAGCCGGGAACGGGGACACAACCAGGTCCTCCACGGGCTGGTGGACGACTACCTGGTGCCGGCGGCCGTCCGGGGCCGGAGGGACGGCGGGACGGGGTGACCCACGGGCCTCTCCGGTGTATCCTTTCAGGGTAACCGGTCATCCGTGGACCACCGGTCATCCGTCCTCCACCAGCATCCGGCAATCTCCACCTTCGGTGTTCAGCTCGTGAACTTCGGCACCATCACCAGCACGCTGGCGAGCCTTTCACTTCTGTCTGGGGGCCTGGGCCTCGTCCTCCTGATCACCCTGGCCCTTCCGGCCGGTCGGGCGCTTCTGCGGCGGGAGCTGGCGGGTCGGGAGCGCCTCTTCCTGGGGGTCGCCTGGGCGGTGGCCGGGGTCTCCACCGCCGGCAGCCTCTATTATTCGCAGGTGGCGGGATTCGTCCCGTGCGTCCTCTGCTGGTACCAGCGGATCGCCATGTATCCCCTGGTCCTCCTCCTGGGCGTGGGCCTCCTCCGGCCGGACGGCTCCGCCTCCCGCTACGGCCTCCCCCTGTCGGTGGTGGGGCTGGGAATCGCCCTCTACCACGTCGCCATCCAGTTCCAACCGGCGCTGGAGACGAACGTGTGCGACGTCGGCGTTCCCTGCACGGCGCGGTACCTGTCCGTCTACGGGTTCGTCTCCATTCCGGTCATGGCCGCCGGGGGCTTCCTGCTGATCTCGGGGATCCTGGCCGGGGTGTGGGTGGCGGGCACGGATGAAGGGACCGCCTGATCCCTCACTCCGCCAGCTTCCGGTAGTCCCGGTCGTAATACAGAAGGGGCTGGGATTCGTGCTCGGCCCGGGCCTCCTGCACCAATCCCACCACCAGCCGGCAGTTGTCCACCGCCACGACCCCGTCCACCGTGCACACCAGCACGGCATGGCTCCCTGCAATCTCCGGCGGGCCCTCGCCGGGAAAGGGCGACGGCCCCACCGGAAAGGCGTCGGTGAATCGAGAGGCCAGGGACTCCTGCCCTGCGGCCAGGATGTTCACGACGAAGTGCCGATCCTCCTTCAGGAAGGGAAGGACCTGAGCCCCGGGTCCCAGCGAGAAGACGATCCGGGGCGGTCGGGCCGAGATCGAACCCAGCGAGCTGACGGTGGTTGCGTAGATCCGCTCGTCGTCGGGATCGCGGACCGCCACCACCGTGACTCCCGAGGCCCAGCGGGCCAACGTCTCCTTGAACCGCTCCGGGTCCTCGCCGGGGGTGTCGTCCTCGTCCCCGGGGCCGCCGGGGTTGATCTGCACGTCGATGGGGCGTCGGCTCATGGGTCGGATGGGGCACGGGTTGGCGAAGTTCGGGGCGCCGAGAGGCACGCTTTCACCGTGCAAGGTGTCACTGCACCCCGTGTAGGGAAAACCCCGGGAGACTCCCCGCGCCCGGAAGGGTGGCCGTCCCTCCTTTCCTGCCACTGGCCGACCCCGTACCTTTTCACCTTCAGTCGCATACGCCACCGTTCAGTCGTGAAGGTCGTCCCGCCGGGGCGGGCTTCCCAACTGTGAGGACTGCTGATACCCGGAGAGGGAGAGATCCATGACGTCTGTACGCATCCGCCGCATGCCCCTGGCACTCACCGCCGTGACCGCTCTGGCCCTGCTTGTGGTCATGGGATGTGAGGCCGACGAGGACGAGGTGGTCAGTGCCGTTCAACTGGAGGTGACCGAGGTCCAGGACGAGGGCTTCGCCCAGCCCGCGGGGGTGGTGGTGGATCCCGAAAATGACGTCTACCTGGTCTCGCACATGAACGGAAACCCGGCCGAGCGCGACGGGAACGGCTTCATCTCGCGCATCTCGCCGGACGGCGAGATGCTGGATCTGCGCTGGATCGATCTGACGGGTACCGACCGAGCCCTGAACTCCCCCCGGGGGATGGCCATCCGGGGTGATTCCCTCTTCGTGGCCGACGTCGACTGTATCCGGATCTTCGAGCTGGAGACCGGGATGGACGACGGGTACACCTGCCTCGACGGGGTCACCTTCCTCACCGACATCGACGTGGGTCCGGAAGGGTCCATCTTCGTCACCGACGCCGGACTCGAATCCGAAGACGGGGTCCTGATTCCCACGGGAACCGATGCAGTGTATCGGATCGTCCTGGCGGAAGGGCGTCGCGGGTCCACCCTGGGCCACGGCGAGGAGATGGGCAATCCCCGGGGGATCGCAGTGGGAAGCCGGGGGATCTTCGTCACCACCTCGGGCTCCGGTGAGCTCTACGCCCTCACCCCGGACGGCCAGAAGACCTCCATCTTTCCCGCATCGCAGCGTGAGCTCGACGGCATCGTCTTCCTTCCGGACGGAAGCTTCGTCTTCTCGTCGCCCAGCGACGGCACCCTCACCATGGTGGATGCCGGAGGACAGGTCACCGATCTGGCCGAGGGGATCCCCGATCCCCAGGGCCTCGCCTACGATGTGGCTCGCCACCGGCTCATCGTGACCAGCCCGGGAGAGAACCGGATCCTCTTCCTGGATCTGCCCTGATGCCGTGCTAGTACCTCGCTCCGGAAGTCCGCGTACATCTGAGCGCCGCCGCATGTCAAGCAGACCTGACAGCGGCGCAAGTGGACTTGACATCCAGCCGCGAAGTCACCTCCGACCCGGGGTGGGAACGCTCCTCCTCGTGGCCTTGGTCCTCGCCGGGCCCTTTGCTCCGGTTGCCCTGGCGGCGCAGCCGCCCGGCACCGTCCCCGCCGACACCATTCTGCCCAGCGACACCATCCCGCTGGATCCCCTGGAGGTCACGGTACTCCGGGTCCTGACGCCTCTGTCCGCTGCACCCATGGCCGTGTCGGTCCGGGACGAGGAGGCCCTCCGGAGCGGCCGGAGCGGGACCTTCCTGGAGGAGGCCCTCCAGGGCCTCCCCGGCGTGCAGGTCCAGAACCGTTTCAATCCAGCCGTGGGAGAGCGGGTCTCCATCCGGGGCTTCGGCGCCCGAGCGCAGTTCGGAGTCCGAGGCGTTCGGGTGGTGGTGGACGGGATCCCCGCCACCCTGCCCGATGGGCAGTCCACCCTGGAGCACATCGACCTGGGCTCCATCGGCCGGGTGGAAGCCCTCCGGGGGCCCGCCTCCGCCCTCTTCGGGAATGCCTCCGGCGGCGTCCTCTCCTTCCATACCGCGGCCCCGGCCGCGGAGCCGGTGAAGGCGGAAGCCGAGGTCATGGCCGGGAGCCACGGGCACCGAAAGGGCCAGATCACCGCCTCTGGAACGCTGGGGGAAACCGGGTACCTGGTATCTCTCTCGCAGCTCGCCTGGGACGGGTACCGGACCGATCCGGGGAGCGACGGCCAGGACACCTACGGTGCAGCGGACCGCCGGGGGCTCAACGCCCGGGCCCTTCGGCCCCTGGGCGGAGGCGAGCTGAGCCTCACCCTGAACCTGATGGAGCTGGACGCCGAGAACCCGGGCTCGCTGCCGGCGGACATGCGCGATGACGACGACCGGCCGGCCTGGGGGTTCAACATCGTCCAGGGGGCCTCCAAGGAGGTTCGCCAGGGCCAGGCCGGCGCCCGCTGGGTCCGCCAGGGCGGTGGCCTGGACTGGGACCTTTCCCTCTTCGCCGTGCGTCGCGAGGTGGTCAATCCCATCCCCTCCGACATCATCGACCTGAGTCGACAGGCCGGCGGCCTCCGACTGCAGACGGGCCGCCTTGAATCCACCCTCTGGGGTCCCTTCCGCTGGTACGCCGGCGTGGAGGCCGAGCTCCAGCAGGACGACCGCCTGAACTTCGGCAACGCGCAGGGCCAGAAGGGCGACCTGACCCTGGACCAGGCCGAGCGCGTCCGGAGCCTGGGACTCTTCCTGCAGGGGGTCCTTCCCCTCCCCCTGGATGGCGAACTCATGGCGGGGCTGCGCCTGGACCGCCATGATTTCCGGGCTCGGGACCGGTTTCCCCGGGATGGGGCCGACCCCAGTGGCACGGGCCAGCGGAGCATGGACGCCCTCAGCCCCTCATTGGGCGCCCACCTGCCCCTTTCGGACCGCCTGGATCTCTTCGCCTCGGTGGGCACGGTCTTCGAAACGCCCTCCACCACCGAGCTGGCCAACCGCCCCGACGGCGCCGGCGGCTTCAACCCCGAGCTGGATCCCCAGCGAGGTGTCTCCGGCGAGGTGGGACTCCGGGGCCGGCTGGGTCCGACCTCGTCATGGGAGGTGACGGCCTACCGGACCCACCTCCGCAACGAGCTGGTCCCCTTCGAGGTCCCGGACGCCCCGGGGCGCACCTTCTTTCGGAACGCCGGCAGCTCCCGGTACCAGGGCGCCGAAATCACCGTCTCCATGGGACTGTGGGAGCGTCCGCTGCGCACCGACCTCAGCTACACCTGGACCGACGCCCGCTTCCGCAGCTTCGAGCTTGACGGGGAGGCGCTGGACGGAAACCGGGTGCCGGGGCTGGCCCCGCATCGGGGGCGAGCCGCCGTTCGCTGGACACCGGAGCTCTTCTTCGCAGAGCTGTCCGCCACCTACTCCCACCGGATTCCGGTGAACGACGACAACAGCCAGCACGCACCCTCCCACACCCTGGCCGAGCTCCGTGGCGGCGTCCGGGGACTCGACGTGGGCAGCCTGAGGCTGGAACCCTGGCTCGCCGTCACGAACCTCCTGGATCGCCAGCACATTACGTCGGTGACGGTGAACGCCTTCGGCGGCCGGTTCTACGAACCCGGTCCCGGGCGAACGCTGCAGGTGGGGGTGCGGGCAGGGTTCTGAGGCATTCCCGTCAGAAGCAGGGGCGATCCAGGTGGCTCGGGAGGCAGCTCGATGCTATGATGCTCGAATGCTTCCCACTTCACGTCGGCCGATCCTCACCCTTGCCCTCTCGGGGCTCCTGGCGGGCCTCGCCGCATGCGACTCCGATGGGCCCACCGCGTCATCGGACGTGATCCGCAACCAGGTCTTCCACGCCGAGCCCTTCTGTCAGGACGGTGCCCCGGGGCTGGCCATGGACCTGCACTTTCCCGCCGCCGACGTCCCTGCCAACGCGCCGGCGGCGCTTCACTATCACGGAGGAGGATGGGTTTCCGGCGCCCGGGGCCAGGATCCCTGGTTCGACCTCATCGGCCCCGCACTGGTGGAGCGGGGGTGGGTGGTGGCCACCTCCGACTATCGCCTGGCTCCGGCCCACCAGTGGCCGGCCCAGATCGAGGACGCCAAGTGTGCCGTGCGACACCTGCGGGCAAACGCCCAGCGGTACGGGATCGACCCCGATTCCATCGTGACGTGGGGACCGCAGGCCGGCGCCCATCTGGCAGCCATGGCAGGGCTGACCGGACCGGAGGCGGGGTTCGAGGGAAGCGGATACGAGGACACCTCCAGTGAGGTCCTGGCCGTGGTGACGCTGGCGGCGCCCACGGCCCTGGCGTTCCCCGAGAGCTTCCCGGCCATGGAGTTCCGGGCGCCGGTGGTCTTCGGGGTGGACGACCTGGGCCACGAGATCCTGGTTCAGGCCAGTCCGGTCACTCACGTGTCGGCCGGCGCTCCGGCCCACCTCATCATCCATGGCATCGATGACGGGCTGGTCCCGCACCGGCAGGCCACCCTCCTTTACGAGGCCCTGTCGGCCGTCGGCGTGCATGCCCGAAAAGTGCTGGTGGAGGGAGCCAATCACATCCTCCAGCCCAGCGGTCCCGAGGCTACAGTCCCCGGCCAGGGCGAGATCGTGGAAGAGGTGGTGGAGTTCATAGAGAGCCAGGTACGTGGCGGGGGCTGAAGAGCGTGTTCCAGTACTGGGGTGGGACGGCTCTCAGTCCGTCACCGCCTCCACCACCTGGTCCAATGATCCGGACCCGAAGATGTGCTCCGCATCCAGTCGATGCGTGCCGCGAATCAGGCGAATGGAGCCGGATCGGGCCCGGATGGCCAGGCTCTCGGTGGTGACCCCCAGGCCCCGGTCGTAGCGAACGCCCTCGAGAAAGACCCCGCCAGTGATGGCGGTGGCCGCAAAGAACGCGTCCTCGGCCGCCACCAGGTCGTCCACATCCAGCACCCGCGTCATCTCGTCCGGGTCCAGTTCGGCGTCCAGACGGGCCCGCTCGTCGTCACGCTGTGGAGCCCGCATCCCCTGCATGCCGGCTCCCAGCGCCTTCACCGCCACCGCCGCGATCACCCCTTCGGGCGTCCCCCCGATCCCCATCAGGAGGTCCACCCCGGTCCCAGGATAGGCGGCCAGGAGGGCCCCCATGACGTCGCCGTCGGTGTGAAGGGTCACCCGGGCCCCGGCCTCCCGGACCTCTCGCACCAGCTCCCGGTGTCGGGGCTTGTCCAGCACGAAGACGGTGAGTTGCTCCACGGGCCGCTCGAGCGCCTCGCCCACTCGATGCAGATTCTCGGAGACGGACGAGGTGATGTCGATGGCGTCCCGGGCCTCGTCGCCCACCACCAGTTTGTTCATGTAGAAGGAGCTTCCCGGCGACCACATGCTCCCCCGGGGCGCCGCGGCGATGACCGCGATGGCGTTGGGCTGTCCCAGGGCCAGGAGCCGGGTCCCCTCCACCGGGTCCACGGCCAGATCCATGGCCGGAGAGGTCTCGGCCCCCACCTCCTCCCCGTTGAAGAGCATGGGCGCCTCGTCCTTCTCCCCTTCGCCGATGACCACGGTGCCGGTCATGGGAACCGTATCCAGGACCGCACGCATGGCGTTCACCGCCGCCCGATCACCGGCCACGCCGTCGCCCCGACCCATGTGCGGAGCGGCGGAGAGGGCCGCCGCCTCGGTGACTCGGACCAGATCCATCCCCAGGTTCCGATCCTTCATGGTCCGTTTCCCATCTCCGGGTGGGTTCTCTTCAAGCATCGACTGAAGGTGGCCTCCGCCGGCCCCCTGGCACAAGGTAGCTTGACACACGA
>PWLA01000132.1 GCA_003559555.1 Gemmatimonadota bacterium
TCATCGCCGACGTGGACGTGACGGAGATGATGCTCCGGCACTTTCTCAAGCAGGTGACGTCCAAGCGGATCTTCCGGATCAAGCCCCGGGTGGTGGTGGGGGTGCCGTCGGGGATCACCGAACTGGAGCGTCGGGCCGTGCGGTCTTCGGCCATGGCTGCCGGGGCCAAGGCGGTCTACATGGTGGCCGAGCCCACCGCCGCCGCCATCGGCGTGGGGCTGCCCATCGAGACCCCTACGGGGAACATGGTCATCGACATCGGCGGTGGCACCACCGAGATCGCCGTCATCGCCCTCTCCGGCATCGTCTCCAACACGTCGATCCGGGTGGGTGGCGACGAACTGGATTCGGCCATCGTCACCTTCCTCCGAAAGAACTACAACCTGCTCATCGGGGAGCCCACCGCCGAGGCCGTGAAGATTCAAATCGGTTCGGCCTTCGACTCTGGCGACGAACGGAGCATGGAGGTGAAAGGTCGGGACCTGGTCTCGGGGATCCCCAAGACGGTGACGATCCACTCGGAGGAGGTCCGCGAGTGCATTCAGGAGCCCATCCAGGCCATTGTGGAAGCGGTGCGTCGGGCCCTGGAGATCACGCCGCCGGAGCTGTCCTCCGACATCGTGGATCGGGGCATCGTCATGACCGGTGGTGGGGCCATGATCCGGGGGCTGGATCGCCTCCTGACCCAGGAGACCAACCTTCCCATCCACGTGGACGAGGAGCCCCTGACCTGCGTGGTCCGTGGGGCGGGACGGATCCTGGACGACCTGCACAAGTATCGGAACGTACTGGTGACCTGAGGGGGGCAGAAGTCCCTCCCTCCATGCGCCGCCGTTCGATTCCCATCTTCAGCTCCAGGACTCAGCCCGGGCCATGCCGCCGTTCGAACCGGACCAGTTCGAGCCCCGAGGGCGGAGGGAGTTGGTCCTCTCGCTCCTCTTCATTGCCCTGTCGGGCGTACTCATCGTGCTGCCGTCCTCGGCCCAGGAACAGGTGGCCGGGGTCTTTCGGGGCACGGTCCTGGCGCCCTTCATCCTCCTGCAAGAGTCGCTGACCCAGGCCCGGATCCGCGCCGTCGACACGGCCGAGCTTCAGGAACGACTCGATGCGGCCACCGCCGCCCTGTCGGCCCAGCGGACCCTCCTGAACGAGAATCAGCGGCTCCGGGAGCTTCTGGACCTCAGGGAACGGGCCGGACCCGGATTCCGCTCCGCCAGCGTGATCCGAGCCGGCACCCGGGGCTCGGAGAGCATGATCCTTCTGGACGTGGGCCGGGACGATGGCGTGCAGGTCTACGATCCGGTGGTCTCACCGGAGGGGCTCGTGGGGGTGGTCCGGGAGGTGAGCTCCTCCACCTCGGTGGCCATGGATTGGACACACCCGGACTTCCGGGTCAGTGCCATGACGCTGGACGGCGAAGCCTACGGGTTCGTGGAGGCTCGTCACGGGGCCTTTCGGGAAGAGGACCGACTGCTGTTGGACGGGATCCCCTACTACACCACGCTGGAGGAGGGCACGGCGGTGGTCACCTCGGGGCGAGGCGGCGTCTATCCCCGAGGCATCCTGGTGGGAGCCATCCAGTCCCTGGCCGAAGCCGAGGCGGGATGGCGGCGAGGATACTGGTTGGTACCCGCCGTCCGTCCGGCGGCGGTGACCCACGTCCTGGTCATGACGGCCGAGGCGTCGCCCTCGGGTGAGCCCCGGCCCGGCGAGGAGGGGATGGAGGCGTTCTGGGGGATCTGGGCCGATCCCCCCGAGGACACCCTGACTCCACTCCTGGAGACCGATATCCCCGGGGCGCTCGAGACAATCGAGGAGCCCGATGGCGTCCCCGAGGTGGACCCCGATGCCCACCTCGACCCCGACGGTCCCGGGCAGCCGGATTCGTCGCCGGATGAGGATACCGGTTCGGGTGGTGGAGGGATCGGACCATGAGACCCCTCGGGTTCTACCGATTCATCCTGTGTATGCTTCCGGTGGTACACTTCCTCCTCCATGTGGGGCTGGGGATGGGGCGAGTCGCCCCGGACCTTCTGGCGGTGGGACTCCTGCTCCTGGCCCGGGAGGTGCGGACGGGGACGGCGGCGGGAATCGGGTTCTTTCTGGGCCTCACGGAGGACGCCTTCTCCCTGCTGGCCTTCGGTGCGAATGCCCTGGCATGCACGCTCCTGGGCGTGGTGGGCTCCCGCTCCCGGGAGCTGTTCGTGGGAGAGTCGCTTCTCTTTCTGGTAAGCTACCTCCTTTTGGGCACCTGGCTCCGGGCCGCCCTGCACTGGGTGGTAGCCGGTGACGACGTGCGCCGGGATGCCGTTCGCACGCTGGTCATCGAGGGCCCCATCGACGCCGGCTACGCCGCCCTGGTGGGGGTCCTTCTCCTCGTGGTGACCGGGGCCTGGCGGCGAGAACCCTCGACGTAGTCGAGCGCAGGGGTGGCCCGAAGCGGGGCCCGGCGACATCTTTGGGGCGGAGTCCGGCGCAGGGGCAGGTCGGACCGATGTCGGGTAACAGGGAAGGGAGGCTCGGGCCGAGCTCGCTTCGGTTCCCGGCCAACCGCCGCACTCCGTCGTGGCGCCGCCGGCGCCTGACGTCACGCAGGAATCCGCAGGACACCATGAAGGGACCACATCCCATACAGAAGCGACGCCAGGCACGCGGGGCCATGCTGGTCCTCGTGGTCCTCATGGGGATCCTGGTGATCTCGTTGGTCCGGGCTCAGGTGGTTCGGGGGACGAGCTGGGCGCTCCAGTCGGACTCGAACCGGCTCAGGGTCTTGCCCGTCCCGGCTCCCCGGGGCACGGTCTTCGACCGCTACGGCGAGCTCATCGCCGACAACGTACCCTCCTACTCCATTTCGCTCTTTCCGGCGCCCAGCGATTCGATCCGGGCCACCCTGGAGCGGCTGAGTCCGCTCCTGGACCTGGGCCCTGAGCGGGTGGACGCCCTGGTGGAGCAGGCGGCGGTGAACCGGCGACTGCCCCTCCTGGTGACGGACAACGCCGACTACGACGCCATCGCCCAGGTAGAGGAGCGTCGAGCCGATTTTCCCGGGATCTTTCTGGAGATGCGACCCCGGCGGCGCTACCTGGCGGGACCGGCGGTAGGGCACGCCCTGGGATACGTGGGCGAGGTCTCGGCGGCCGAGCTGGAGAGTCCCCTTTTCCAGGAGTACGAGCAGGGGATGATCGTGGGCAAGTAAGGGCTGGAACGGCAGTACGAGTCGCTTCTCCAGGGGAGTCAGGGGGTGCGCTACGTGGAGGTGGATGCGGTGGGTCGGGTGGTGGGATCCTTCGAGGGCCAGGCGGCGGCCTCAGCAGTTCCGGGGGACGAGCTGTATCTGAACCTGGATGCGGGTCTCATGGAGTACATTCACCAGATCTTCCCGGACACCATGCGGGGGGCAGTAGTGGCCCTCAACGCCGAGGACGGGGGCGTGCTCGCCCTCTACTCGGCCCCCACTTTCGATCCCAACGACTTCGTTGGCGGGATCTCGCGGACGCTCTGGGAGGAGTTGAATCGGGATCTCTCCCGACCCCTCTACAACCGAGCGGTGGTGGGCCGATACCCACCGGCCTCCACCTGGAAACTGGCCACCGCGGCCATCGGCCTGGAGTTGGGAGTGGTTCAGCCCGACGAGATCATGCCCACCGCCTGTAGGGGGTCGTATACGTACCAGGGCGTGACCCGCCGGTGCTGGCGGGCCGAGGGTCACGGTCACCTGGACCTGGCCGGGGCTGTGGCCCACTCCTGCAACGTCTGGTTCTACCAGTTGGGCCTCCGGATCGGCCTGGAGCGCCTGGTGGAAGAAGGCAGCCGTCTGGGCTTCGACCAGGCCTGCGGCGTGGATCTCCCCCGGGAAATGCCCGGCCGGTTCCCCGACAGCCTCGACTGGTGGCAGCGGGTCTTCGACTACCGTCCGTTCGAGAACGAGGTCATGACCCTCTCCATCGGGCAGGGCCCCAACGACCAGACGCCCCTGAAGATGGCCCAGTTCTACCTGGCCCTGGCCCGGGACGGCAGTGCACCCCGTCCGCAGCTCATTCGCTCACCCGACCATGACCCGGAGACGGACTGGCGCCTGAACCTGGGTGAGCGGTCGCTGGAGGTCCTCCGGGAAGGGCTCCGGCAAGTCACCGCCCCAGGAGGCA
>PWLA01000227.1 GCA_003559555.1 Gemmatimonadota bacterium
AGTCCGGACGCAGGGTGGAATCCAGTTTGAACACGAAGGGGTCGGGAGTCGGAACCGTCACCGCACGGTCGAACGTGTCCAAGGTTCCCCGGAGGTCACCGGGAACATCCTCGGCGCTCAGGAAGGGCCCCAGGAAGGCGGGGGCGGGCAGTGGGTCGTCCGAAACCTCAAACGCCTTGTACGTATGCGACGTGACGAAAAGCTCCGCCCCCCTCGCCTGCTCCGGAGACAAGGGCTGGATGATCGCTGTGGTGGCCAACATTTCCACCAAGGAGCGAGGAACGGGGCTGGGCATGGCCATCGCCCTGAGAATCGCCCGGGCCCATGGCGGAGACATCCTCATGGACAGCGAACCCGCGCAGGGGACCACGGCGCCGGCCCGGCTCGCCCTGGCCCACGCCGGGCTGAACGAGGAGGCGCCGGCCGAATGAACGCGCGCAGCGAGGGCAGGGCGGCCCAGGCGGAATGACCCACCACGCGCCCTCCATCACCCGGACCCCTCCTCCAGCACCTGCTGAAGCGTGGTGAGGAGCCGCCGGGCGGTATAGGGCTTGGGAAGGAAGCGCTGGGCGCCGCCCACGGCCGGGCCGTCGGTGCCGGACCAGAGGTCTTCCGACCCCCGTCCGCTGGCAGCCACGATGGGCACGTCCGGGTCCAGGCGGCGGATCTCCTTGATCAACGTGGGCCCGTCCATGTTGGGCATCATGAGGTCGGTGAGGACCAGGTCGATCTCCTGGCCCCGCTCCCGGTAGAGCTCGAGCGCCTCGTGGCCGTCGGCGGCGGTCTCCACCTGGTAGCCGAAGGTCTCCAGCGTCTGGCGAACGATGGAGGCAATCCCCGGCTCGTCGTCCACCACCAGGATCCGCTGACCCTCCCCCCTGGCCGGCGCCGAAGCCTCCAGGCCGTCCTCCCGGCCTTCCGCACCCCCGTCCACCCCGGCCTCCTCCATGGCAGGCACCTCTGCCGCCTCCTCCGCCGGCAGGCAGACCATCACGGTGGTGCCCGCGTCCACCTCGCTCTCCACGTCCAGAAACCCTCGGTGGCTGCGCACGATGGCCTCCACGGTGGGCAGCCCCAACCCGGTGCCTTCTCCCACCCCCTTGGTGGTGAAGAAGGGATCGAAGATCTGCTCCAGGACCCCCGGGGACATGCCCGCGCCCTCGTCGGTGACCCGAATGCACACGTGGGCGCCCGCACGACCCCGACCCACCTTGCGGACGCGCTCATGGTCCAGCCAGTCGTTCTCGGCCTCGATGACGAGCCGGCCGCCCTGGGGCATGGCGTCCCGGGCGTTCAGGGCCAGGTTCAGGAGCACCTGGTGGAGCCGGGTGGGGTCGCCCACCACGGGCGCCAGGTCGTCGGCCAGGCGCACCTCCAGCTCGATGTTTCGGGGGAAGGTCTCCCTGACGATCCGCTGGACCTCGTCCACCACCTCCGCCACCGCCAGCGACACCCGTTCGCCCGAGACCCCCCGGGCGAAGGCCAGAACCTGCCGGATGATGGCGGCGCCCCGGGACGCGCTCTTCTCGATGGTCTCGAGGATCTCCAGGGTCTCCGGGTCGGTGGTGTCCATCTTGAGCAGTTCGATGGACATGAGCACCGGCGCCAGCACGTTGTTCAGGTCGTGGGCCAGCCCCCCGGCCAGGGTGCCGATGCTCTCCAGTCGCTGGGCCCGCAGGAGCTGCGCCTCCATGCGCTTCGTCTCGGTGATGTCCACGAGGCCGCCGATGACCCGCACCACCCGCCTGTCGTCGTCCCGGATGACCAGCCCCCGGTCCAGCACGGTGGCCCACGAGCCGTCCTCCCGCCGGATCCGGTATTCGTCCCGGTAGAGCTCCGGGTCCGGGCTCTCGAGCATCTCCTGCACGCCCCGGACGACCCGGTCCCGGTCGTCGGGGTGGACCCGCTCGGCCCACCAGATGAAGTCGTCGCCCATCTCGTCGGCTCCCAGACCGAAGACCGCGGCGGTGTCCCCACCCCACCACAGCTCGCCGGAGAGGGCATTCCAGTCCCAGACCACGTCCGAGGTGGCCTGGGCCACTGCCCGGAACCGCTCCTCGCTCCTGCGGAGGGCCAGTTCATCGGGCTTCTCGTCCGAGATGTCCTGGAAGGCACCCTGGACCTGGATCACCTTCCCGTGGTCATCCCGCACCGGCTCGCCGATGGCCCGGACCCACACCCGCCGGCCCTCCCGGGTGATGATCTCCAGCTCCAGGTCGTAGGGACGACCCTCTTCCACGCAGGCCCGGAAGTGCTCGGCGATCACCCGGCGCCATTCCGGCGCGTAGTAACGGAGGCCCTCACCAATGGAGACTCGGGTGCCCGGGGGCATGTCGTGGATCCGGCACACTTCGTCGGACAGGTACACGATGTCTTCCTCCAGATCCGCCACCCAGCCCCCGACCTGGGCCACCCGCTCGGCGATGGCCAGGAGCTGATGGGTCTGCTCCCGCTCGGCCCGGGCCTGGGCGTTGCGGGTGGCGGCGGCGACCACGTTGGCCACACTCTGCACGAAGTTCACGTCGTCGGCGGTGAAGCTCCGGGAGCGGGTGGTGTGTGCCCCCAGGATCCCCCAGGGCTCCTCCTCGCCGATGATGACGCAGCTCATGCCGCTCACCACGTCGTGGTCCTCCAGGAGCGGGGGGCCCTGGAAGCGGGTTTCGGCCGAGAGGTCGTCGACAACCACTGGCTCGGCGGTCCGGAGGGTATGGCCTGCCTGGGACTCCTCGGCGATCCCCACCTCCGTCTCCCCCACCACCCCCTGCTTCCACCCTACCCCGGCCACCATTCGCACGGCGCGGCCGTCGGGCTGGATCTTCAGGACCTTGGCGTACTCCACCTCCAGGACGTGGGCCACCACCTCGCAGGCCGTCTGCCAGAGCTCCTCCAGCTCCATCCCGGCCAGGGCCCGCTGCCCCAGCTCGGCCACGGAGGCCTGCTGTCGCGCGCGCAAGCGAGTGCGGTCGCCCTGGGCGGATTCTGCATGGCCCGGCGCCGGACCCGGCTCCTTTTCGGCTGACATGGTCTGACCGTACCCCAGGCGCTGAAGAATCTTGGCAGAAGGGCACTCCCCAACTACCCCTTCTCGGTCCCAGTCCTCACTCACCCGGCGACGGGTGTCGTTCGAAAATGCACGAGGTGGGCCTGCTCCCCCGCTCCTGAACCTGATGCGGCGGCCCTCGACTCCCGCCCGATGAGTTCCTTGCCGCTCCCGAGGATGCGTCGGAAGTCCGACTGCATCTTGCGACGCACCACCAGCTTCTCGAGCAGCCAACCCAACGGTCTGATCTTCGGGACAATGCAGCAATCCATCTCGTGATGCCAGCGCGTGCCCTCTCCCTCAGGCTCGAGTCCGATTCGAAGCTCCGCCTCCATCTCCGGTATCCTGTCCACACGGACCTGCCTGCTGGGAGGGTCGAACTGGGTGATGCGCCACTCACTCTCGGATTCGAAGGGTCCCGGCTTCGCCCGCTCCCGGTAGATCGTACCCGCCTCCACCGGACCGTCCCCAACCTGACGAGCCTCTCGTACAACAGTAGATCCAATCCGGATGTCGCGGAATGTCGCTGATGAAGTCCCACACCCGCTCCGGGGGAGCGACCATGTAGATCGTATCCTTCACGTTCGCCATGGCACCTCCTCACCTGGTCCAGACTTCCAGCTGTGCACTCCATCATGTGGCGGTCCTGTCCACTTCCAACTTACGCTCCCCCAACGACGATGGCCATCCAGCCGAGTCCGGTCCGGCGGACCGGGGGGGGCAGGCTCGGGAGTGGGTGAGGCGCGACGACACGGCGCCCCGGTGCAACTCGGGGCCTTCGGGGTAAGCATAATTCATGAGTATGTTTCACGCCTATGCTCGTAGGTTCTGGCCTGGTAGGCTCTGGCCTCACAGGCTCTGGGCGGCCGCTGCCGTCCTGCTGGTCCTGAGCGCCTGCGAGGACGTCTCCGTCACCGCGGTGGAGGTGGCCTCCGTTGCGGTGACCCCTTCCCAGGGGACCCTCCTCCCCGGAGATACCCTGCGCCTGACGGGAACGGTCTACAGTGCTTCGGGAAGTCCCCTGGAAGGGCGTAGCGTGGACTGGACGAGCGAGAACGGATCCGTCGCCACCGTGAGCAGCTCCGGGCTCGTGGAGGCCC